>JAJXTD010000119.1 GCA_021784035.1 Actinomycetes bacterium
CTAGGTTGGCCGCATGCCCATCCGGCTCGCGACGTACAACCTGCTGCACGGGATGACCGTGCTCGGCGGTGTCCCGCAGCCGACGCGCGACGCCGACGGCAACGTCGTCGGTCCCCCGCTGGTCCCCGACGACGGTCCGCTGCGCCGCGCCGTCGCGACGCTCGACGCCGACGTCATCGGGCTGCAGGAGGTCGACGTGGGCCAGCCGCGCAGCGGCCACGCCCACCAGCCGCGATCGGTGGCCGAGGCCCTGGGTGCGCCGTACTGGCACTTCGCGGCCTCCGTCGTCGGTACGCCGGGCGAGTCCGAGTGGGACGCCGCGCAGGACGCGCACGACCGCGCGTCGCACCCGCACCTGCGGCGGGCCCCGGGCCTGGTCGGGGCGACGGACGTCGTCACGGAGATCGGCGAGGCGTCGGACCGGCCGACCGAGCCGTTGTACGGCGTCGGGCTCGTGTCCCGGCTGCCGGTGCTGGAGTGGCGCACCAGGCGGTTCGACCCCGCACCGTGGAGCCTCCCGCTCATGATCCCGGCGGAGCCCCGGCCGCGCTTCGTCCGGGTGCCCGACGAGCCGCGCGCCGCCATCGCCGCGGTCGTCGACGGCCCGCACGGGCCGTTCACCGTTGTCACGGTGCACCTGTCGTTCGTGCCCGGGTACAACGTGCGGCAGCTGCGAGAGCTGCGCCGGTGGCTGGCCGACCTCCCCCGGCCGCTCGTGCTGCTGGGCGACCTCAACCTGCCGGGCACCATCCCCGCCCGCGTCACGGGGTGGACGCCGCTGGTGCGGCAGAAGACCTACCCCGTCATGGGGCCGCGGGTGCAGTTCGACCACGTGCTCGCCGACGGCCTCACCGCGCACCAGCAGGCGACGGCGGTGGCCGAGGTGCACCTGCTCCCGGTGAGCGACCACGCCGCCGTCACGGTCGACGTGGACCTGGAGGGCGGCGCGCCGGATCGGATGTGAGCAGAGGCACGTTGTGGCAAGGCATGCCTGGGCCGCATCCGGGCGCGGGCACCGGCTAGCCTCCGCACGAGACGCTCGGGCGCTGCCGGGGACGGCGCGCGACCCACCCCCGAGGGTCTCGGGAACGGCGCGACCCGCACTGCTCAAGTCGAACCCGTTGTGGCACCCGGCGCAACGGCGCGAAGGAGGCTCAGCGTGATCATCGGAGTCCTGAGGGAGGCACGCCCCGCGGAGACACGGGTCGCGGCCACCCCCGCCACCGTCGCGCAGCTCATCAAGCTCGAGTACGCCGTGGTCGTCGAGCCGGGTGCCGGCGTGGCCTCCGGCTTCTCCGACGAGGCCTACGCCGAGGCCGGCGCGACGATCGGGGCGGTCGACGCCGCCGACGTCGTCTTCGGGGTCAACACCCCACCGGCCGAGCAGCTCGACCGGCTGCGCGAGGGCACCACGCTCGTGTGCCTCGTCGCGCCGGCGCTGAACCCCGACCTGCTCGCCGACCTCGCCCGGCGCCGCATCACCGCGCTGGCGATGGACGCCGTGCCGCGCATCTCGCGCGCGCAGTCGCTCGACGTGCTCAGCTCGATGGCCAACATCGCGGGCTACCGCGCGGTGATCGAGGCGGCGAACGTGTTCGGCCGCTTCTTCACCGGTCAGGTCACGGCGGCCGGCAAGGTCCCGCCCGCGAAGGTCCTCGTGGCCGGGGTCGGCGTCGCGGGGCTCGCGGCCATCGGCACCGCCGGCGGCATGGGCGCGATCGTCTACGCGACCGACCCGCGGCCCGAGGTGGCCGACCAGGTCACGTCGCTCGGCGGCGAGTACCTCGCGGTCGAGTCGCCCGAGGTGGAGGTCTCCGCGACCGGCTACGCCAAGGAGATGTCCGACGACTACAACGCCCGGGCCGCCGCGCTGTACGCCGCCCGCGTGCCCGAGATGGACATCATCATCACGACGGCGCTGATCCCCGGGAGGCCCGCGCCCCGGCTGATCACCGCCGGGATGGTCGCGACCATGAAGCCCGGCAGCGTGATCGTCGACATGGCCGCGGCCAACGGCGGCAACGTCGAGGGCACCGTGGCCGGCGAGGTGGTCACGACGGCCAACGGCGTCACGATCATCGGCTACACCGACCTGCCCGGCCGGCTCGCCGCCCAGGCCTCGCAGCTCTACGGCACGAACCTGGTCAACCTGATGAAGCTGATGACGCCGGGCAAGGACGGCGTCCTCGTCCTGGACTGGGACGACGTCGTGCAGCGGGGCGTCACCGTCGCGCGCGACGGCGAGGTCACCTGGCCACCACCGGCGGTGGCGGTGTCCGCCGCACCGGCACCGGCCGTCGCAGCGGCCGCGCCCGTGGCCAAGCCCGAGCCCACGCCCGCATCGCCGGGCCGGCGGTTCGCGACGGTGGGCATCGGCGCCGCGGTGCTCCTCCTGCTCGTCGCCGCCGCTCCCGCCGCTCTCCGGGTGCACCTCACGGTGTTCGCGCTCGCGATCGTCATCGGCTACTACGTGATCGGCAACGTGCACCACGCGCTGCACACGCCGCTCATGTCGGTGACCAACGCGATCTCCGGCATCATCGTCGTCGGGGCGCTCCTCCAGATCGGCCACGGCGACACGGCGATCACCACGCTGTCGTTCGTCGCGATCCTGCTCGCCAGCATCAACGTCTTCGGTGGGTTCGCCGTGACCCGTCGCATGCTCTCCATGTTCTCCAGGAGCTGAGCCCTACATGACCGTCGAATCTGCCGCGCAGGCGGCCTACCTCGTCGCTGCGCTGCTGTTCATCCTCGCTCTGGCCGGGCTGTCCAAGCACGAGACCGCCAAGACGGGCAACACCTACGGCATGGCCGGCATGGCGGTCGCCCTCGTGGCGACCGTCGCGCTCGCCATCGACCGCGACGTCAGCAACACCGGGCTCATGCTCATCGGCGTGGCGATGGTCGTGGGCGCAGCGATCGGCCTGTGGCGCGCCCGCGTCGTCGAGATGACCGGCATGCCCGAGCTCATCGCGATGCTGCACTCGTTCGTGGGTCTGGCCGCCGTGCTCGTCGGCTGGAACGGCTACCTCGCCGTCGAGGGCGGCGCGGACAAGGCCGAGGTCGCGATCCTCACCGCGCAGGGGACGCTCGGCATCCACCACGCCGAGGTCTTCATCGGCGTCTTCATCGGCGCCGTCACGTTCACCGGCTCCATCGTCGCGTGGGGCAAGCTGTCCGCGCGGTTCAGCTCCAAGCCGCTGATGCTGCCGGGCAAGAACGCCCTCAACATCGGCGCGCTCGTCGCGTTCGCCGCGCTCACCGTGTGGTTCTGCATCACCCCGCAGCTGTGGCTGCTCGTGGTCGTCACCGTCGTGGCCCTGCTGCTCGGCTGGCACCTCGTCGCCTCCATCGGCGGCGGCGACATGCCGGTCGTGGTGTCGATGCTCAACAGCTACTCCGGCTGGGCGGCCGCGGCGTCGGGCTTCCTGCTGGAGAACGACCTGCTCATCGTCACCGGCGCGCTCGTCGGCTCCTCCGGTGCCTACCTGTCCTACATCATGTGCCGCGCGATGAACCGGTCGTTCATCTCCGTCATCGCCGGCGGGTTCGGCATCGAGGCCGGCCCGGCCGAGGACAAGGACTACGGCGAGCACCGCGAGGTCAACGCCGAGCAGGCCGCCGAGCTCCTCAAGGAGGCGAAGTCGGTCATCATCACGCCGGGCTACGGCATGGCCGTCGCCCAGGCGCAGTACGGCGTCGCCGACCTCACCCGCAAGCTGCGCGCGAACGGCGCCACCGTGCGCTTCGGCATCCACCCCGTCGCCGGCCGCCTGCCCGGGCACATGAACGTGCTGCTCGCCGAGGCGAAGGTGCCGTACGACATCGTCCTGGAGATGGACGAGATCAACGACGACTTCCCCGACACCGACGTCGTCCTCGTCATCGGCGCCAACGACACCGTCAACCCCGCCGCGGAGGACGACCCGACCAGCCCCATCGCCGGCATGCCCGTCCTCAAGGTGTGGAACGCCTCGAACGTCATCATCTTCAAGCGCTCCATGGCCTCCGGCTACGCCGGCGTGCAGAACCCGCTGTTCTTCCGGGAGAACTCCGCGATGCTCTTCGGCGACGCCAAGGACCGCGTCGAGGACATCATCCGCGCCCTCTGACCGCGGTTCCGCCTACGCCGACGGCGGCCGGGCGACGTCGAGCCAGCGCCGCGCCGCCCACGGTCCGGACAGCCGCACCTTGCGGACGTGCGCGTAAGCGGGGTCGGCGAACCTCGTGAGGATGTCGCGGCGGCGTGCCTCGTACTGGGTCCACGCCCACTGCACCGGGTGCTCGGGGTCGAGCCAGTCCCGGAACGTCTCGGTGTTGCCGTTGAAGATCTCCGAGCCCTGCCACGCGCGGACGAACGAGCGGCGCAGGACGCGCGACATCACGACGGGACGCGGGTAGGACAGCCAGACGACCGTGTCGGCCCGGCTCCACACGAGGTCGCGGACCTGCTGGTAGCCGTGGGAGTCGAAGACCCAGCGCTCCTCCGCCGAGATCCGGTCGACCTCGTCCTCGAAGGACTCCAGGGGGACCCAGCCCGGCCCGTGGTACAGCGCGTCCATCTCGTGGAACGGCAGCCCGGCGCGTGCGGCGAGCTCACGGGCGAACGTCGTCTTCCCGGACCCGGTGATCCCGGCGACAAGAACCCGCTGCACGGACGGCACGCTACCGGGCGAGGGGCGTCGATCAGGTGACGAGCAGCGCCTCGAGCGCTGCGCGGTCCGGCAGTGCGTCGGGGCGGACCACCGCGCCGTCACGGACGTAGAGGAACGCGGCGTCGACGCGGTCGACCGGCACGCCCGCGAGCTCGGCGTAGGCGACACGGTAGATCGCGAGCTGGAGCGGGTCGGAGTCGTGCGCCCGTGACGTCTTCCAGTCGACGACCTCGTAGCGGGTCGAGCCGTCCGGGTCGGCGGAGGCGAACACGGCGTCGATCCGGCCGGGCACGACCCGGCCGCCGAGCACGAGGGAGAACGGCACCTCCACGCCCACCGGGCTGCGGTCGGCGTACGGCGAGGCCAGGAACGCCTCCTGCATCGCGGCGAGCGCGTCGTCGGAGTCGATGTCGGGGTCGGCGGCGCCCGGCAGGTCGTCGGGATCGAGCAGCGGAGCGACGCCGTAGTGCGCTTCGACCCAGGCGTGGAAGCGCGTGCCGCGGCGGGCCGCGGGCGCCGGTGCGGCCGGCACCGGTCGGGCGAGGTGCCGGGCGAAGGCCTCGGGGTCCCGCGCCAGCCGGAGCAGGTCGGAGGCCGACAACGACGACGGCAGCGGCACGACCCGGGTGGCGGACCGCTCGGCCCGGCGCTCCTCGAGCAGCAGCGCGATGTCGTCGTCCCAGCCGCGCACGAGGTCGAGGTCGTCGACCCCGAGACCGTGCAGCGGGGACGGCGCGCCCCGGGCGAGCGCGGCGTGCTCCGCACGCAGGTCGTCGACGGTGAGGTCGGGTCGGGCCCGGACGCCGTCGGCGGCCGCGCCGGCGCGCGCCTGCAGGTCGCTGCCCGGCGGGGGCGGCCACGCGACGTCGACGGGTGCGCCGTAGGTCGGGCTGATCTCGCCCTCGGGCGGCTCGTCGGCCCACTCGTCGACGGTGCCGCCGCCGGCGATGCACTGCTCCCGGAGCGTCCGGAGGTAGTCCGAGGGGCCACGACGCTCCTTCTGCGACGGCCCCCACCACGACGAGCTCGCGAGCACGAGCCGCTCGGCGCGGGTGACCGCGACGTAGGCGAGCCGCAGCTCGTCGAGCATGCTGTGCTCGGCGCAGGCGGCACCGAACGCCTTGTGCTCCTTGGCCCGGAAGCCGGGCAGGGCAGGCAGGGAGGCGCCGTCGCCACGCAGCGGGTAGGGCACCGCCCTGGCGTTCGTCGTCCACCGCGTCATGCCGCGGTCGGCGGGGAAGACACCCGCGGTCAGGGACGGCAGCACGACGACGGGCCACTCCAGCCCCTTGGACCGGTGCACGGTCATGAGCTGCACGGCGTCGGACCGGGCCGGCCGGTCGAGCTCGGGGACCTTGCCGAAGCGCGCCGCCATCGAGAGCCAGCCGAGGAACGCGCCCACGCCGGCGTCGCCCTCGGCGTCGGCGAACCCCGCGACGAGCTCGACGAACGACGCGAGGCCCTCCGCGCGGTGCAGCCGCAGGACGTCGGGCGACGCCGACATCTCGACGTCGAGGCCGGAGACGGTGATGACCCGGTGGACGAGGTCGGGCAGCGGGTCGCCGAGGCCGCGGCGCAGCGAGCGGATCTCCGCCGACAGGGCGGCGAACCGCTCGCGCGCCCGGGGGTCGTAGTCGAGGCTGCCGGGGTCGTCGAGCGCGTCGAGCAGCGACACGACGTCGGACGGGTCGACGCCGGCCACGGCCGCGTCGAGCTGATCGTCGACGTCGGCGCCCTCCAGGCGGCCCGGCGACCCGGCGAGGTGGGCCGCCCGCTCGCCGAGGAGCGCGAGGTCGCGCAGCCCGATCCGCCAGCGCGGCCCGGCCAGGAGGCGCACGAGCGACGGGTTGGCGGTGGAGTCGTGGAGCACCTCGAGGATCGCGACGACCTCGGCCACCTCGGGCATGGCGAGCAGGCCGTCGAGGCCGACGACGTCGACAGGGACGTCGCGCTCGCCGAGCGCGCGCAGGACGGCCGGGAAGTCCGAGCGCGCGCGGACGAGGATCGCCACCTCGGCCGGTGCCGTGCCGGCGTCGAGCACCTCGGCCACGCGGTCGGCGACCCAGGCCACCTCCTCGGCGTAGGACGTGTGCAGTGCGACCCGCAGGCCGCCCGGATGCTTGCGCCGTGCGGCCGGGGGCACGAGCGGCGCGACCTGGGGGTGCAGCGAGCGCAGCGGCGCCGCGAGGTCGTTGGCGGCGTCGAGGATGCGGACTCCCGAGCGACGGTTCTCGGCGAGGCGCAGCACCGGTGCGGGCCGGCCGTCGGCCCGCGCGAAGTGCTCCGGGAATCCGTCGATGTTCGCCACGCTCGCGCCGCGGAAGCCGTAGATGGCCTGCAGCGGGTCGCCGACGGCGGTGACCGGGTGGCCGCCGCCGAAGAGCCCGGTGAGCATGAGCCGCTGGGCGACGGACGTGTCCTGGTACTCGTCGAGCAGGACGACGCGGTACTGCTCGCGGAGCGCGGCCCCGACCTCGGGGCACTCGCGGGCCAGCCGCGCGCCGAAGCGCATCTGGTCGGAGAAGTCGACGAGATCGCGCGCGACCCGCGCCGCGCGGAACTCGTCGACGAGGTACGCGAGCTCGACGCGCGTGCGGCAGACCTCGCGCATCGTCACCGTGTCCTTGCCCGGCGCGTCGAGGGAGTCGATCTCCGCGGCGAGCGCGAGGTCCCAGGCGCGCAGCTCGTCGGTGCCGAGGCAGTGCTCGGCGAGCTCGGCGTCGAGGGCGCGCACCTGCTCGACGACCGAGGCCACCGCCTTGCCCAGGGTGGACAGGTCCCGTGCGGTGCGGGTGACGACGCGGTGCGCGAGCTGCACCGAGGCGGCCTCGGTGAGCAGGCGGCTGCCCGGCTCGACGCCGATGCGCAGGCCGTGCTCGGCGAGCAGCCGGCCGGCGAACGCGTGGTAGGTCGACACGACGGGGTCGCCGACCTCGTCGCGCGGCAGGCCGGACGTGCGGTCGGCGAGCTGCTGGACGGCCCGGCGCACCCGGCCGGACAGCTCGCCCGCCGCCTTGTTCGTGAACGTGAGCCCGAGCACCTGCTCGGGCTGCACCTGGCCGGTGGCGACGAGCCACACCACGCGCGCGGTCATGACGGTCGTCTTGCCGGACCCGGCGCCCGCCACCACGACGTAGGGCTCCAGCGGCGCGGTGATGGCGTCGAGCTGCTCCGCGCTGAACGGGATGCCGAGCAGCTCGACGAGGTCGCCCGGGCCGAAGTCGGGGAGCCGCTCCCCGGGGACGAGCAGGCTCACGGGAGCACCTCGCGTCCCTCGTCGTACGCCGGACAGGCGACGCGGACGTCGCACGTGCGGCAGCCCGGCGCGCTGGGCCGGGCCGGGAACGTCTCGGCGCGCACCGTGCCGTCGGCGTCGGCGAGCGCGACCTCGACCCACGTGACGCCCTCCCCGAGGGCCGGCTGCGCCTGGACCTGGGGGGCGCCGTCGGTGCCGAGACGCAGCAGGACGAGCTCGGCGCCGGCCACCACGGGGGGCTCGCCCGCGGGACCGAGCCCGGCGCGGTCGCGGACGTGGTCGGGCAGCGCGTCGAGCGCGCCGGCGCGCACGGCGAGCTGGTAGACGCCGAGCTGCGGGTGCTGCGCGAGGTCGTCCCGGGCTACCGGAGACTTCTGCGTCTTGAGGTCGGCGATGTGGACCGCGCCGCCGGCGTCGACCTCGACCCGGTCGAACGAGCCACGCAGCCGCACGCCCTGCTCCCCCACCGGCACGGTGACCTCGAAGGGGTGCTCGCTGGCGACGTAGGTGCGCCCGTCGCGGCCCAGGTGCCAGTGCAGGAACCGGTGCACCGCCTCGCTCGCCGCCCGGCGCTCCGCGCGCGACTGCCACAGCGCCTCGAACCCGAGGTCGGCCCACACCTGGTCGATCCGGGCGTCGAGCAGCTCCGGGTCGGCCGGGAGCTCCTCGCGCGCGACGGCGTCGGCGAGCACGTGCACGATGGAGCCGAAGCCCAGCGCCGAGGAACGCGCGACCTGGGCGTGCACCTCGTGCTCGAGGAACCAGCGCAGCGGGCAGCCGACGAGCGCGGACAGCTGGCTGCCGGAGAGGTCGAGCGCGCGGTCGGGAGGACGGACCGGGACCGGCGCGGACGTGGAGTCGTGCAGGCCCCACCAGCGGTCGGGGTGCGCGGCGGCCACGAGCGGGCGGCCGTCGTCGTCGGTCGCGTGGGCGAGGACGGCGAGGCGGCGCACCGCGGCCGCGCGCAGCTCGGCCGGGCGGGACGGGTCGACGGCGGTCGCGCGTAGGCGCGCGACGAGACCCGGCACCGACAGCGGGCGCGGCGGACGGCCGGTGACGTGCCCCGAGGTGACGCCGCGGGCGCCCGGCTCCCCGCGCACCTCCTCGACGAAGCGCGAGGGCTGGGCGCCGTCGTCGAGCGGGCTGCGCACCGCGGTGACGACCAGCCGCTCCTGCGCCCGGGTGCACGCGACGTAGAACAGCCGGCGCTCCTCGGCGAGCAGCGCGGCGGGCGGCGGCGCGGGGACGAGCCCGGTGACCTCGAGCCGGTCCGCCTGCAGCAGCGAGCCGCGGCGGCGGACGTCCGGCCAGACGCCGTCCTGCACCGAGGCGACGACGACGAGCCGCCACTGCAGGCCCTTCGCCCGGTGCGCGGTGAGGATCCGGACGGCGGGACCGCGCAGCCCGCGCTCGGCGAGGGTGTCGGCGGGGATCTCCTGGCCCTCGAGCTCGGCGAGGAAGTTCGCCACGCCCCGGCGCCCGGCGTAGCGGTCCTCGACCCGCTGGGCCGCGGCGAACAGCGCGAGCACGGCGTCGAGGTCGGCGTCCGCCCGGCGGCCGGCCTCGCCGCCGCGCAGCGCCGCGGCCTCGAGCCGCTGCGGCCAGCCGGCGCCCCGGG
>JAJXTD010000120.1 GCA_021784035.1 Actinomycetes bacterium
GACGGCGTACGGCGTCGGCGTGTGGGCCGTCGTCCGGCTGACGTGGCCGTTCGAGCACGTGCCGCTCCGGTGGTGGGACGCGCCGCCGCGGACGCCGGCCCCGTCCCGGAGGACCGCCGCGTGGTGCACCGCCATCGGCACGTCTGGCGTCGGGGCCGCAACGCTCGCGCTGTCCGCCACCGGCCTCGCGGGCTTCCCGACCAGGACCATCGACTACGCCGGGGTCCCGCTCAACGCGGCCGTGGCGATCGCCGTCCTGGTGGGCTCCGGTGCCCTCATCCGCTGGGCGGGGTCGCCCCGGGTCAGGGGACGCTGATCTCGATGCCGACGCGGCTGCTGCCGCGGCGGAAGACCGACGCGAACGCGTCGAACGCGCGGAACTGCAGGCCGTACTTCGCCCGGTGCAGGCGTCGCACCCGTTCCACCCCGTCGTCGCCCTCGAGCAGGACCGCGGTCCCCTCGACCTGCGCGCCCTGCAGGCCGCCGCGCGCGTCGCACGGCGCGAGCAGCACCCGCCCGTTCCCGCGCAGGCGCTTGACCTTGCCGGACCCGGACTCGGTCCACACGTAGAGCCGGTCACCGGCGCGGCTCGCCCACACGGGGGTCGCCACCGGCGTGCCGTCCTGGCGGAAGGTGGTGAGCGACACGTAGGCCCCGGCGGCCAGTCGCTCGATCTCCGCGTCCGTCGCTGCGCTCATGCCGTCAACGCTACGTCGATACCGCCGCTGCGGCGCGCCGGCGGGCGGTCCGTAGGCTGGGCGCATGCCAGTCGCGGTGCGGGTGATCCCCTGTCTCGACGTCGATGCCGGCCGCGTGGTCAAGGGCGTCAACTTCGTCGACCTCCGCGACGCCGGCGACCCGGTCGAGCTGGCCCGCGTCTACGACGCGCAGGGCGCGGACGAGCTGGTGTTCCTGGACATCACCGCGAGCAGCGGAGACCGCGCGACGACGTACGACGTCGTCCGGCGTACGGCGGAGCAGGTGTTCATCCCGCTCACGGTCGGCGGCGGTGTGCGCGAGGCCGACGACGTCAACCGGCTGCTGCGCGCGGGCGCCGACAAGGTCGGGGTGAACACGGCGGCGATCGCCCGGCCCGAGCTGCTGCGCGAGGCGGCCGAGCGGTTCGGCTCGCAGTGCGTCGTGCTGTCCATCGACGCGCGGCGCTGCCCCGCCGGCGTCGTCACCCCGTCCGGGTGGGAGGTCACCACCCACGGTGGTCGTCGCTCCACCGGGATCGACGCGCTCGAGTGGGCCGTGCGCGCCTCCGGGCTGGGCGCGGGGGAGATCCTGCTCAACTCGATGGACGCCGACGGCACGAAGGACGGCTACGACCTCGCGCTGATCCGCGCGGTGCGGGCCGAGGTGTCCGTGCCGGTCATCGCGAGCGGTGGTGCCGGGCGCCTCGAGCACTTCGCCCCCGCCGTCGAGGCCGGGGCCGACGCCGTGCTCGCCGCGAGCGTCTTCCACTTCGGCGACCTCACGATCGGCGACGTGAAGCGGGCGCTCGCGGACGCCGGTCACCCGGTGCGGCTCACCGCAGCGGTCTCCTAGCGGGGGAAGGCCCGGAACGCCTCGGCGTCGGCGTCGAGGCCCTTGAGCTCGAGCCCCTTCGTCGGACGCCCGTACAGCGCCAGCACGATCTCGCCGACCGGTCCCGCGAGCACCACCCGGGACTCGCCAGGGCGCAGCGTGCGCTCGCTGCCGGCCGCCGGTCCGTCGGTCGGTGCTGCCACCACGCCGACGGGGCACCGGCGCAGCAGGTGCGTCGCGAGACGCACACCCCGCGCCCACAGCACGGCGAGGTCCTCGTCGTCGAGAGTGCGCGGTTCCCAGGGCTCCGTCGCGCGGCGGACGTCCTCGTGATGGACGAAGTACTCGACCGTGTTGGTCTCGGAGTCCAGGACGGCGAGCGACTGCGGCGACCAGCGCGGCGGTCCCTGCCGCACCTCGGCGAGCAGCGCGGCCCAGTCGCGCCGGGCCACGGCCGCCATGACGCGGGCGTTCCAGCCGGCCAGCGGCGGGAGCAGGATGCCGGCTGCCGCGTCGGGCCGGGTCGCGCGCACGATGAGGTGCGCCGCGAGGTCGCGGGTCGTCCAGTCGCCCGACAGCGTCGGGGCGTCGGGTCCCACCTGCGCCATGAGGTCGGCCAGTGCCGCGCGCTCGGCGACGGCGAGCGCGTTGACGGGACGGGCCGCGGTGGAGGTCATCCCCCCAGCGTAGGCGGGCCCTGCGGGGCCGCACCCCGTCGCCGCCCGTCGGGCGGGTCAAGGCGCGTGAGTGCCCGAGCGAGCGGTCAGGCGTCCGCGCGGGAGGTCCAGGAGCGGGTGAGGCCGTCGACGTCGTCGGACTCGATGACGCACGTGGCGACGTGCGGGCTCTCCGCCCAGTCGGCCTCGAGCGGCGCGTACCAGGTGGTCGAGATCGTGTCGTCGGCGGCGACCGCGGGATCGAGCGCCCCGGCGTCGCGGTCCGCGCACCCGGCGTCGGCCGTGGAGGTCAGCTCGATGTCGGCCGGGTACGTGTCGAAGTCGAGCGGCACCTTCGCGTAGACCTGGCCGTCGTGCGGGACCGTGCACGCCACGACGTCGACTCCGCCGACGCTGTCCGCCGCGCGGTCGTCGGGTCGCAGCCGGTAGCAGGCGCCCTCGGCCAGGTCGCCGACCGACGCGGAGGTCCCGGGAGCGACGGAGCCCGGGTCGCCCGCCAGCGCGCGCAGCCCCAGGAGCACGGCGGCACCGAGGACCAGCACCGTCGCGAGGGCCGCGCCCACGACGACCCAGCGCGAGCGGCCGTCGGGCCGGCCGCCGCGCTGCCACGCCTCGTCGGAGCCGGCCGGGAAGAGCAGGTCCCCCGTCGGGGGATCCGCGGGCACCGGCGATCCCGGTCCCGGTGGTCCCGGGGGTGTCGTGCCGTCCATGTCCCGCCCTGTCGCTCGTATCCGGCGGATCATGTCACGGCCGCCGGAAACCACCTCGCGGCGGCACGGCAGAATGACCGGCGTGCAGCAGGAAACCGGCGACGACTCCAGGCCGACCGAGCCGCTCGACGCGGAGCGGTGGCGTGCCGTCGAGGCGCGGCTGCGGCGCGACGAGCACGGGCTCGTCGCCGCCGTCGCGCAGCAGTGGGACACCGGCGAGGTGCTCATGCTCGCGTGGATGGACGCCGAGGCCCTGCGTCGCACGCTCGAGACCGGCCGGGCGACGTACTGGTCGCGGTCCCGGCAGGAGCACTGGGTGAAGGGCGACACGTCCGGGCACGTGCAGCGGGTGCGCTCGGTCCGGCTCGACTGCGACGGCGACGCCGTCCTGCTCGCTGTCGACCAGGTCGGCGCCGCCTGCCACACGGGCGACCGGACCTGCTTCGACGCCGACCTCCTCCTCGACCTCACGCCCGCCAGCGACGGAGACAGCGCATGACCGCCACGCCGTACGCCCCCACGTTCACGGGGTCGGCCGCGCCGGACCTCGCCGGCTTCCGCGAGCTCGCGCGCGACCGCCGGGTGATCCCCGTCGTACGCCGGCTGCTCGCCGACGGCGAGACGCCGATCGGGCTCTACCGCAAGCTCGCCGGCGAGCGCGCGGGCACGTTCCTGCTCGAGTCGGCCGAGCACGGCCGCTCGTGGTCGCGCTACTCCTTCGTCGGCGTCCGCAGCGCGGCGATGCTCAGCGAGGTCGACGGGCGGACCCGCTGGTTCGGCAACGCCCCCGTCGGGCTGCCGACCGGGGGCGACCCGCTCTCGGCGCTGCGCGACACCATCGCCGAGCTGCACACCGAGCGGCTCCCCGGGCTGCCGCCGCTCACCGGCGGCATGGTCGGCTACCTGTCCTACGACGTCGTCCGGCACTGGGAGCGGCTGCCGGACGACAACCCCGACGAGCTGGGCGTCCCCGAGCTCGCGATGCTGCTCGCCACCGACCTCGCGGTGCTGGACCACCACGACGGCTCGGTCCTGCTCATCGCGAACGCCATCAACTACGACGCCACCGACGAGCGCGTCGACGAGGCGTGGGCCGACGCGGTGCGTCGCCTCGACGCGATGCAGGCGGACCTCGCGCGGCACGCCGTCGCCTCGGCCTCGACGTACGACACCGGCGCCGAGGTCGAGGTCACCGCGCGGACCGAACGCGCCGACTACCTGGCCGGCGTCGAGACGTGCAAGGAGTACATCCGCGCGGGGGACGCGTTCCAGATCGTGCTGTCGCAGCGCTTCTCCGCGCCCTGCACGGCGTCGGCCCTGGATGTCTACCGCGTGCTGCGCGTGACGAACCCCAGCCCGTACATGTACCTGCTGCGGGTGCCGGCGCTCACCGCCGACGGCACGCTGTCCGACGAGGTCGCGTTCGACGTCGTCGGCTCCTCTCCCGAGGCGCTCGTCAAGGTCGAGTCGGGGCGGGCGATGCTGCACCCGATCGCCGGCTCGCGCCCGCGCGGCGCGACGCCGGAGGAGGACAACGCGCTGGCCGAGGAGCTGCTCGCCGACGAGAAGGAGCGTGCCGAGCACGTCATGCTCGTCGACCTGGGCCGCAACGACCTCGGCCGCGTGTGCGCGGCGGGCACGGTCGAGGTCGTCGACTTCATGTCCGTCGAGCGCTACAGCCACATCATGCACATCGTCTCGACCGTCGTCGGCCGCGTGGCCGAGGGCCGGACGGCGTACGACGTGCTGGCCGCGACGTTCCCCGCGGGGACGCTGTCCGGTGCGCCCAAGCCGCGCGCGATGGAGATCATCGACGAGCTCGAGCCGGTGCGCCGCGGCGTGTACGGCGGGGCCGTCGGCTATCTCGACTTCGCCGGGGACCTCGACACCGCGATCGCGATCCGCACCGGCGTCATCAAGGACGGCGTCGCCTACGTGCAGGCCGGGGGCGGCCTCGTCGCCGACTCGGTCCCGGAGCTCGAGGACCAGGAGTGCCGCAACAAGGCGGCCGCCGTGCTGCGCGCCGTCGCGATGGCCGCCACCATGCGGGCGGCCGGCGCGTGAGCGATCCCGCGCCCGCGACCCCGTCGCGCCGGGGGTACGCCGTCGCCCTCGTGCTCCTCGTCGCCGGGGGCGCGCTCCTGCTGCTCGCCTACGGCCGGGTCTGGGTCTCGGTGACGGTGAGCGACGCCGGGCTGCCCGCGCTGCACGTGGACCTCACCGGCCACGACCTCCAGCCGGAGGGAACGGCCGCCGCGCTCGTCGCGCTCGCGGGGGTGGCCGCCCTCGTCGCCACCCGCCGCGTCGGCCGGCTCGTGTCGGGTGCCGTGCTGCTCGTGGTCGGGCTGCTGGTCGCGGCCCGCACGGTCCAGTTCGGCCTGACCCGCTCGGCCCGCCCCGGCTACGGCGACACGATCGCCTCGATCGTCGCCGAGCGCACCGGCGTCGACCTGCCGCAGGTCGCCGCGACCGCCTCGCCCTGGTGGCTGGCCGGACTGCTCGGCGCGCTGCTCGTCGCCGCCGGGGGAGCGGTCACCCTCCTGCGCGGCCCTGCGTGGCCCGAGATGGGTCGGCGCTACGAGCGCGCCGACGCCCCCGCAGCCGACGACACCCGTGCGGCCCGACCGCCGGAGTCGGCCTGGGACCAGCTCGACCGCGGCGTCGACCCCACGCAGCACCCGTCGCCGCCCGCGCCCGACACGACCACCGACCCAACGCTGGGCGCCCACCGCGATGCCTGACACAATGACCGCCGACGCCCGCCGAGGAGGACCCGCGATGACCGCCGAGCACGAGTACCACGGCAACACGCCCGCAGCCTGGACGGCCGTGACGATCGTGATGATCGCGTTCGTCGTCGGTGCCATCGCCGTCCTGCTGGCGAACTGGCCGCTGTTCTGGATCGGTGGCGTCGGCCTGGCCGTCGTCGGTGCGATCGTCGGCAAGGTCATGGGCATGATGGGCATGGGCGCCCCGGCTGACTAGCTGCGCCTGCTTCCGGCCCCTCCATGCTCACGCCCTCCGGGCGTTCGCGTCGGGGCCGGACTCCGGCCTCGAGGATCGCCCGCGCGCGTGGTCTGTCGGTTCGGAGTGGTGCTGCCGGTTGCGGACGTCGGCGCCTAGGCTCGGGGGATGACCTCGCGGGTGCGACGGCTGCGCGCGCCCCTGGCCGTCGGCCTGGGGGTGCTGCTTGCCTCGGCGTACGTCGGTCTTGTCGACCCGAACGCTCCGGGGCACTACCCGCTGTGCCCGACGAAGGCCTTCACCGGCCTCGACTGCCCCGGCTGCGGCGGACTGCGCGCCGTCCACTCCCTGGTGCGCGGCGACATCACCGGGGCGCTCGACCACAACGCGTTCGTCGTCCTCGTGGTGATCCCGGGCGCCGTCGTGCTGTGGGCCCGGTGGCTGTGGCGCACGTGGAAGGGCACGGACGGGGACGCCGGCAGGACGCCCGCCGACGTCGCGCTGCCGTCGCCGGTCCTGGTCTGGTCCGTGGTCGCGCTCGCGGTCGCGTTCACGGTGGTGCGCAACATCGGCGGCGTGCCTGCGCTGTCCTGGCTCGGCTCGACGTCGAGCTGAGCCGATCCCGTACGGCGGGCCCGGTCGGATGCCCCCGACCCGCGGACGGCCGCACCTCGTGCCCCGGCTAACCTGTCGGGATGACGGTCCTCGACGACATCCTGGACGGCGTCCGCGCCGACCTCGCCGACCGCCAGGCCCGTACCACCCTCGACCAGCTCAAGGCGCTCGCCGCCGCCCGCCGGCCCGCGCTCGACGCCGAGGCGGTGCTGCGCGGCGAGGGCGTCAAGGTGATCGCCGAGGTGAAGCGCTCGAGCCCCAGCAAGGGCGCGCTCGCCGCGATCGCCGACCCCGCGGCGCTGGCCCGGGACTACCAGGCCGGCGGCGCCCACGTCATCAGCGTGCTCACCGAGGGCCGTCGCTTCGGCGGGTCGCTCGCCGACCTCGCCGCCGTCCGCGCCGCCGTCGACATCCCGGTGCTGCGCAAGGACTTCATCGTCTCGAGCTACCAGCTGTGGGAGGCCCGGGCCTACGGCGCCGACCTCGCGCTGCTCATCGTGGCGGCGCTCGAGCAGCCCGCCCTGGTGTCGCTCGTCGAGCGTGCCCGCAGCCTCGGGCTGACCCCGCTCGTGGAGGTCCACGACACCGACGAGGCCGCCCGCGCGGTCGACGCCGGCGCGACGGTGATCGGCGTCAACGTGCGGAACCTCAAGACCCTCGAGGTCGACCGCGAGACCTTCGCCCGCGTCGCGCCGTCCATCCCGGCGGCCTGCGTGCGCATCGCCGAGTCCGGCGTCCGCGGCCCGCACGACCTCATCGCCTACGCCCATGCAGGTGCGGACGCGGTGCTCGTGGGGGAGAGTCTGGTGACGGGCGGGGACCCGCGCACGGCGGTGCACGACCTCGTGACCGCAGGCGCCCACCCCGCGGTGAAGAACGCGCGCGGCTGACGGAGGCACTGCCCATGACCACGACGGAGAGCTCGCGCCCGAGCGCGGCCCCACGCGTCCCCGACGCGTTCGGGCACTTCGGGCGCTACGGCGGCCGGTTCGTGCCCGAGGCGCTGATCGTCGCCCTCGACGAGCTCGACGCCGCGTTCCGCACGGCCCTGGCCGACCCGGCGTTCCATGCGGAGCTCGACCACCTGCTGACGACGTACACGGGCCGGCCGAGCCCGCTCACGGACTGCCCCCGCTTCGGCGCCCACGCCGGCGGGGCCCGGGTCCTGCTCAAGCGCGAGGACCTCAACCACACCGGCTCGCACAAGATCAACAACGTGCTGGGCCAGGCGCTGCTCACCGTGCGCATGGGCAAGAAGCGCGTGATCGCCGAGACCGGCGCGGGTCAGCACGGCGTCGCGACCGCCACGGCGGCCGCGCTCATGGGCCTCGAGTGCGTGGTCTACATGGGCGAGGAGGACACCCGGCGCCAGGCGCTCAACGTGGCGCGGATGAAGCTCCTCGGGGCGCAGGTCGTGCCGGTGACGGCGGGCAGCCGCACCCTCAAGGACGCGATGAACGAGGCCATGCGCGACTGGGTCACGAACGTCGACTCCACCCACTACCTCATCGGCACGGTGGCCGGGCCGGCGCCGTTCCCGGAGATGGTGCGCGAGTTCCAGAAGGTGATCGGCATCGAGGCGCGGGCCCAGGTGCTCGACGTCGTCGGCCGCCTGCCCGACGCCGTGACCGCCTGCGTCGGCGGCGGCTCGAACGCGATCGGCATCTTCTCCGGCTTCCTCGACGACCCCACCGTCGCGCTGTACGGCTACGAGGCCGGCGGCGACGGGGTCGCGACCGGCCGGCACGCGGCCACCATCACCGGCGGGACCGTGGGGGTGCTGCACGGCACGCGGTCCTACGTCCTGCAGGACGCGGACGGCCAGACGATCGAGTCGCACTCGATCAGCGCCGGCCTGGACTACCCCGGCGTCGGCCCGGAGCACGCCTACCTCGCCGACATCGGCCGCGCACGGTACTCCGCGGTCACCGACGCCGAGGCGATGGAGGCCTTCCGCCTGCTCTGCACCACCGAGGGGATCATCCCGGCGATCGAGACCGCGCACGCGCTCGCCGGGACGATCGATCTCGGCCGCGAGCTCGGTCCCGACGCCGTCATCGTGGTGAACTGCTCCGGCCGCGGCGACAAGGACGTCGAGACCGCGAGCCGCTGGTTCGGAATCCTCGAGGGCACCCGTGCCCCGGAGGGTCGGGCGTGAGCCGGCTGCACGAGGCGTTCGCCGCGGCGCGGGCCGAGGACCGGGCCGCGCTCATCGGCTACCTGCCGGCCGGCTTCCCGAGCATCGACGGCGCCGTCGACGCGATCCGCGTCATGGTCGAGAACGGCGTCGACATCGTCGAGATCGGGCTGCCCTACTCCGACCCGCTCATGGACGGGCCGACGATCCAGGCGGCGTCGGAGATCGCGCTGCGTGGCGGCATCACGACGCACGGCGTCCTGGCCACCGTCGAGGCGGTGGCCGCCACCGGCGCCCCGACGCTCGTCATGACCTACTGGGCGCCGGTCGAGCGCTACGGCGTGGACGCGTTCGCGACCGACCTCGCCGCGGCCGGCGGCGTCGGTGCCATCACCCCCGACCTCACGCCCGAGGAGGCCGGCCCATGGATCGCGGCCACCGACGCCGCGGGTCTGGACCGGGTCTTCCTCGTCGCTCCGAGCTCGAGCCCCGAGCGCATCGACGTGGTCTGCGGCATCACGACCGGGTTCGTCTACGCCGCGTCGCTCATGGGCGTCACCGGCGTGCAGTCGGTGTCCGCTGCCGCGCCGACCCTCGTCGAGCGCACCCGACCGCACACGCACCTCCCGGTCGCCGTCGGGCTGGGCGTCTCCACCGCGGTCCAGGCGGTCGAGGTCGCCCGCTACGCCGACGGCGTCATCGTCGGCTCCGCTTTCGTCCGCCTGCTGCTCGACGCCGCGACGCCGAAC
>JAJXTD010000005.1 GCA_021784035.1 Actinomycetes bacterium
AGGCGCACTCGCTCGGGGTCGTCGGCGACCACGGCCGCGGCGCCGGCTGGTCCGCCGGCCTCGCGGGTCAGCCGCACGTCGTGCTCACCGCCACGCTCTCCAAGGCGTTCGGCGCCCAGGGCGGGGCCGTGCTCGGCCCGCGCGCGGTGGTCGACCACGTCGTCGACACCGCGCGCCCGTTCGTCTTCGACACCGGCCTCGCGCCCGCGGCGGTCGGCGCGGCGCACGCCGCGCTCGACATCGTGCGCACCGACCCGACGCTGCCGCGGCGAGCCCGGCAGCGCGCCCAGGACCTCGCGACCGCCGCCCGCGCCGCGGGGTGGGCGGCGTCCGAGCCGCAGGCAGCCGTCACGTCGCTGCCCGTCGGAGCCCCGGGTCCCGCCGTCGCCGCGGCCGCCGCCTGCCTCGCCCGCGGCGTGCGGGTCGGCTGCTTCCGCCCGCCGTCCGTGCCCGACGGCGTCTCGCGGCTGCGGCTGACCGCCCGCGCCGACCTCACCGACGCCGACCTCGACCTCGTGATTCACGTGCTGACCGACGTACGCCGCGAGGTGCTCGGATGAGCGTCCTCGTCGTCACCGGCACGGGCACCGGGGTGGGCAAGACCGTCGTCACGGCGGCGCTCGCCGCGCTCGCCCGCGACCGCGGCTCGCGCGTCGCGGTGGTGAAGCCGGGCCAGACCGGCGTCGCACCGGGCGAGCCCGGTGACCTCGACGAGATCCGTCGCCTGTCGCTCGTCGACGACCTGCACGAGCACGCGCGCTTCCCCGACCCGCTGGCCCCGGCCGCGGCCGCGCGGGTGGCCGGGCTCCGCCCGGTCGACGTCGCCGCGTCCGTCACGGAGGTCCGCGCGCTCGCCGACTCGCGCGACCTCGTGCTGGTCGAGGGCGCCGGCGGCCTCCTGGTGCGCTTCGACGACGACGGCGCGACCATCGCCGACTGGGCACGCTCGCTGGGCGCCCCGGTGCTCGTCGTCGTCCACCCGTCGCTGGGCACGCTCAACCACACCGCGCTCACCCTCGAGGCGCTGGCCCACCGCGGCATCGCCCTCGCCGGCGTGGTGCTCGGGTCGTGGCCGGCCGGGCCCGACCTCGCCGCGCGCTGCAACGTCCGCGACCTCGAGACCCTCGCCGCCCGGCCGCTGTCCGGGGCGCTGCCCGAGGGCGCGGGATCGCTCGAGCCGCTGGAGTTCCTGCTCGCCGCGCGCGCGGGCCTCGAGCCCGGGCTCGGGGGCACGTTCGATGCGCGAGACTTCCGCCGCAGGCACGACCCGATGGAGGGACCCCGATGACCACGACGCACCCGACCGACGCGGTCGGCGACGGCACCGCCGCCGTCGGCTACCCCGTGCTCGAGGTCGCGCGCGACCAGGTGCTCGATCGGGGCGAGGGGCTCGACGAGGGACAGGTCCTCGCCGTGCTGCGGCTTCCCGACGACGCGCTGCCCGAGCTGCTCGAGGTCGCGCACGAGGTGCGCATGCGCTGGTGCGGCCCGGAGGTCGAGGTCGAGGGGATCGTGTCGCTCAAGACCGGCGGCTGCCCCGAGGACTGCCACTTCTGCTCGCAGTCCGGCCTGTTCTCCTCGCCCGTGCGCTCCGCCTGGCTCGACATCCCGTCGCTCGTCCAGGCGGCCGTGCAGACCGCGGCGACCGGCGCGACCGAGTTCTGCATCGTCGCCGCGGTCCGCGGACCCGACGAGCGGCTCATGGCGCAGATGCGCGAGGGCGTCGCGGCCATCCGCGCCGCCGTCGACATCAACGTCGCGGCGTCGCTCGGCATGCTCACGCAGGAGCAGGTCGACGAGCTCGCCGACATGGGCGTGCACCGGTACAACCACAACCTCGAGACCTCGCGGTCGTACTTCCCGAACGTCGTCACGACGCACACGTGGGAGGAGCGCTGGTCGACCCTCGAGATGGTCCGCGACGCGGGCCTCGAGGTCTGCTGCGGCGGCATCGTCGGCATGGGCGAGACCCTCGAGCAGCGCGCGGAGTTCGCCGCGCAGCTCGCCGAGCTGGCCCCGCACGAGGTGCCGCTCAACTTCCTCAACCCGCGACCCGGCACGCCCTTCGGCGACGAGCCGGTGCTGCCGGCCACCGACGCGCTGCGCACGATCGCGGCGTTCCGCCTCGCGCTGCCGCGCACGATCCTGCGTTACGCCGGCGGCCGGGAGATCACGCTCGGCGACCTCGGGACGCGCGACGGCCTCCTCGGCGGGATCAACGCGGTCATCGTCGGGAACTACCTCACGACGCTCGGCCGTCCGGCCACCGACGACCTCGCGCTGCTGGCGGAGCTGTCGATGCCGGTCAAGGCCCTCAACGCCACGCTCTGACGTCGTGACCGAGGACTACTGCGCCCGCTGCGGCGAGCCACGCGACGCTGGCGAGCACCTCGCGTGCGACGCGGCGCTCGTGCTCGAGCCGCCGCGCTACTGCGTCCGGTGCCGGCGCCGCATGGTCGTGCAGGTCGTGCCGACCGGATGGACGGCCCGCTGCTCCGAGCACGGCGAGCTCCGCGGCGGCGACGTCGTCGACCCCCTCGGGCGCTGAGCCCGGGGCCGTGCGAGCACGGTCAGAACCT
Organism: Actinomycetes bacterium; assembly: GCA_021784035.1. Taxonomy (GTDB): domain Bacteria; phylum Actinomycetota; class Actinomycetes; order S36-B12; family CAIYMF01; genus Longivirga. The sequence continues at coordinate 2,580 of JAJXTD010000005.1, forward strand.
GAGGACCTTGTACCCGGACGCCCAGTACCTGTCGGCGACGGTCACCAGGCGGTAGGCCCCGCGCGGGAGGAGCCGCTTGCCGAAGCTGTAGACGCCCTTCGCCGAGATGGCGGCGACGCCGACCTTCACCATCCGCGTGCCCACCTTGCGATAGAGCACCACGGCGCCGCCCACGCGCGAGGCCGCGCCGTAGACGATGCGGGACCGCCCGCTCACGGCGACGCGGGCGCTCACCACGGGGACGACCTTGACCAGCCTCGTGGCCGACATGCCGCGCTTCGTGAACGCGTCGCCGGGGAACAGCCAGCGGAACCACGTGTTCCGGGTGAGCGCCTTGGCGTAGTAGGCGTTGTAGTACCGCGAGCCGATGATGACGGGGTGCGCGCCGGACGTCGCCGCGGCGGTGGACCAGTGCACGCCGTCGATCGAGCGCTGCAGGTAGCCCCGGTCGACCTCCGCGGCCCGGCTCGCGGCGTAGGACAGGCCGGGCAGGCCGCCGTAGTAGTTGTAGGCCGAGTAGGCCACCTTGCGGCCGTAGGCCACGACGGCGGCCGACAGCGCGAGCGAGGGGTGCGCCGCCGCCGGGTTCACGACCGGCTGCAGTGCCGGCGGCAGGTTGGTGGACGGCGCGTAGCGGTACGTCGTCGCGCCGTCGGTCCGCGGTGCGCCGACCGGGATCGGGGTGTCCACGAGCGGGTCCGCGAGCGAGTACGCGCTGGTGGCGGCCGGCGTCACCGACGTGTCGTCCTTCCACGTCCACCACGTGCCGCTCGCGTCCTGGCGCAGGTCGTAGAAGCCGTTGAGCGTGGGCCGCGGCGTCACCGTCCGGACCGTCGAGCCGTCGGTCGGCAGCGTGACCGAGACCCCGTTCGTCGGGGCGCCGGCGACGGCGGAGTCGTACTCGGCCCAGACCAGCGTGTCGGCGCCGTCCCACACGAACGTGCTGTTGCTGGGCTGGGTGCCGCCGGGGCCGTAGCCGATCTCGGCGTAGCTGCCGGCCGACCTGCCGGTCGCGACGGGGGCCGCGAGGACGCGGGCCGTGCGCGCCGTGGCGTCCGTGTACATCACGGCGGCACGGGAGCCGTCGGAGGAGACGGCGAGGCGCGCCACCGTCTCGCCGGCAGCGGGGGCGAACGCGGTGATCGCCGGCTGCAGGCCGCCCGCGGCGGCGTCGTACTCGTACAGCGTGCCGCGGTAGAACCAGAACGCCTTCGTGCCGTTGCCGGCGAGGACGGGGTTGGCATCCCAGAAGACGCTCAGCAGGATCGACGACACCGCCTGCGTCCCTGGGTCGCGCCGCAGGAGCACCAGGCCGAACGTCGAGTCGTACGCGTCGGTCGTGGGCGTGCCGGTGCGGGCCGCCACGAGCGCGATGTCGCCGTCGGGGGCCACGTCGTAGCCGTAGACCTGGTACCCGGCGGGCGTCAGCGCGTGCGGGCCGGCACCGAGCACGTCGGCGACCGCGAGGGTCCGGTTCGGGGCGGCCGCGGCCCCGGAGGTGCCGACGTAGCTGAACACGGGTGGTGCCGAGGCGGAGGCCGCGGACGCCGGCAGCAGCGAGATCGCGAGCGCGCCGGCGACGGCCAGCACCGCTCCGTGCGTCCAGCTGCGCCGGCTGCTGCGTGACGTCATCTCGTCCCTCGATCCCGCTCCGGTCCGCGACACCGCGCTGTGCGCGGCACTCCGGGGAGTCTCGCACGTCGCCTCGCGCGTGGCCCGTACGACGTGCGGCCGGGGTAGCGTCCACGCATGGGTCTGCTCACCGGGGTCCGCCATCCGGAGGGCTTCCACGGCGCCGGCGTCACGTCGTCGTACTTCGAGGGCTGGTACGTCAAGCTCGTCTCCGCCGACCGGCGCTCGCGCTGGGCGGTGATCCCCGGGGTCTTCCTCGACCCGCGGGGCGGCGGCGAGGCGTTCGTGCAGGTGCTCGACGGCGCCACCGGCGCGAGCTGGTACCACCGCTACGACGAGTCCGAGTTCGGCGCCGACGACGACCGCTTCGCGGTCCGCGTCGGGCCCAACCGCTTCTCCGACCGCGGCGTGGTCCTGGACCTCCCCTCCCTGGCCGGCGAGGTCCGCTTCGCCACGCCGCTGGACCCGTGGCCGGTCTCGTGGCGCTCCCCCGGGGTCATGGGCTGGTACGCCTGGGTGCCGCGGATGGAGTGCAAGCACGGTGTCGTGTCCCTCGGGCACGACCTCGCCGGCTCGCTGGAGCACGGTGGCGGCGCCGCGTCGTTCGACGGCGGGCGCGGCTACTGCGAGAAGGACTGGGGCGCGGCCTTCCCCGCCGCGTACGTGTGGATGCAGACCAACCACTTCGACACCCGCGACACCTGCCTCACCGCGTCGGTCGCGCTCATCCCCTGGGTCCGCTCGGAGTTCCGCGGGCACATCGTGGGGCTGCTGCACCGCGGCGAGCTGCACCGCTTCGCGACGTACACCGGGGCGGTGACCACGCGGCTGGAGGTCGACGACGACGCGGTGCGATGGCACCTGCGCTCGAAGCAGGGCTCGGTCCTCGAGCTCACCGCGGACCGCCCGCGCGGCGGCCTGCTGCACGCCCCCGTGCGCACCGAGATGCACCGCCGCGTGGAGGAGACGCTCGACGCCACGATCCACGTCCGCCTCCTCGACCCCGGGGGCCGCGTGCTGCTCGACGACGTCGGCACGTGCGGCGGGCTGGAGGTCCACGGCGACCTCCCGCGGCTGCTCGCGTCCGACTGACCCGGGCGGACGCCGCCGAACGGTCGGCCTCTTTACCGATCCCTTACCGGAGCGGCATCGGCGACACTAGGCTGCGCCGCTGTGGGCAATCGATTGCGCGGGCCCGGGGCACGGGACGGCGGGCCGCGGTGGGTCCGCGTGCTGGCGCTGGCGGTCGGCGTGGTCCTGGTGGCCCTCGCGTTCTACCTCGCGATCCGCTGGAGCATGGACGTCGGGTACAGCGAGGGTGAGGGCTGACCGCTCCAGGCCGACGCCGCGGACGACGTCGGCACCACGTGCGACGACCCCGCGCCGACGGGGGAGACAGCGCGGGGTCGTGCGCGAGCACCGTACGGGTCCGAACATCTCCGGGTACAGCGGTCTTGACGAAGTCGTGACGCTCGACGTGCGGAACATCCCGGGCGCGGGGAAGGTTGCCCTGGTCGGTGCCTCGACGGCACCGGTGGGACCAGCGCCCATCCCCTCGACGCCCGGAGGCACCCGTGACCGTCCGTACCGCAACGACCCAGTGGCAGGGCGACCTGCAGACCGGCTCCGGGGTCGCCACCCTCGACTCGAGCGGCTCCGGCAGCTTCCCGGTCACGTTCCCGGCCCGCACGGGGGAGCCCGAGGGGCACACCAGCCCGGAGGAGCTCATCGCCGCGGCGCACTCGGCCTGCTTCTCGATGGCGCTCTCCGGCGGGCTCACCCGCGCCGGCACGCCGCCGACGGCGCTGACGGTGCGCGCCGAGGTCGAGCTCGGTCGCGACGAGGTCGGGCTCGCGATCGTCGCGGTCCGCCTCTCCGTCGAGGGCACGGTCCCGGGCGCGACGCAGGAGTCCTTCGCCGAGGCGGCCGCGGCCGCCAAGGCCGGCTGCCCGGTCAGCAAGGCGCTGGCCGGCGTCGCGGACATCTCCGTCACCGCGACCCTGCGGTAGCCGTCGTCACCGGCCGCGTCCCGCGGTCGAGGACCAGGCCGGGCTCAGCGCGGTGCCAGCGTGGTCAGCACCCGCTCGGCGTTCCCGAGCGCGACCGCGGGGTTCGCGGCGCCGACGGTGTCGTCGTCCCAGTTGAGGTCGAGGAACACCTCCGTCACCCCCTGCTCCTCGAGTGCGCCCAGGTCGGCGCGGATCTGGTCGGCGTCGCCCTGCAACGGGATCCGCGCCGCGCCCTCGGTCGGCGCCACGGTGAGCCGCACGACGCCGCGCACGACGAACCGCAATGCGGCCGGGTCGCGGCCGACCGCCGCGGCGGCCGCCCGCACGACCTCGATCGACGTCCCGATGGTCGTGAGATCGGTGCGGCTGCTGGAGATCCAGCCGTCGGCGATGCGGCCGACGCGCCGCAGCGCAGGCTCGGCGCCCCCGCCCATGAGGATCGGCGGGTGCGGCTCCTGCACGGGCTTCGGGTCGACGCGGGAGCGCGGCACGGCGTAGAACTCGCCCTGGTGCTCGACCGGGTCCGGGCCCCACACGGCCTTGAGGCACGCGACGGCGTCCTCGGCCCGCGCACCGCGACGGTCCATGGGGACGCCGACCGCCGCGAACTCCTCGGCCGACCAGCCGAGGCCGATGCCGACGTCGAGCCGGCCCGCGGACAGGACGTCGATCGTCGTGAGCGCCTTCGCCAGCACGATCGGCGCGTAGTACGGCGCCATCACGACGGCGACGCCGAGCCTGATGCGCGACGTGACCGCGGCGGCGTAGGCCAGGGACGCCAGCGGGTCCAGGACCGAGTGGTAGGCCGCGCCCCAGTCGTCCTCGACCGGGTGCAGCAGTCGCTGGAAGGCCCATAGCGAGTCGAAGCCGAGCTCGTCGGCGCGGGTGGCGACGTGCCGCATCGCCTCCGGCGTGGCCCAGGTGCCGGACACAGGCAGGCCGAGACCGAGGCGCACGGCGGCTACTCCGCGTCCAGCCGGTGCCCGGCGAAGTACATGAGCGGGTCCGAGAGCAGCTCGATCTGGATGCCGTCGGGATCCCTGAGGTACATCGACTCGGGGATCCCGATGTCGGGTCCGGCGTAGGGGATGCCGGCGGCGTCGAGCCGGGCACGGAGCTCGTCCCACCGCTCCGGCGCGGCCGAGATCGCCACGTGCTGCACCGAGCCGATCGACTCCACACCCGGCTCGAGGCCGAGGCCGGGGAAGTCGAAGAAGCCGAGGAGCGTGCGGTTGCCGACGTCGAAGAACAGGTGCGACGAGCCGCGGTAGTCGCGGTTCTCGACGAGCTCGACGAGGGGGAAGCCGAGCAGCCCCTGGTAGAACTCGATCGTCCGCTCGACGTCGGAGCAGATGAGCGCCGCGTGGTGGATGCCACGACCGGGCGAGGGGGGTCGCTCCGCCGGCGGGCGCAGGTAGCGGTCGCGGAGCTCCTGCCGGCGGGCCGCGAGCTCGCCGAGCTCGGCGTCCGTGGGGGGCATCGCGGTCTCCTTCGTCGGCCGGCTGCCGCGCAATCTAGCGCCGCCACCACGGTCCGGACCCGGGCTTGACCCGATCCGTCGCCGGCCGGTGGCGCGACTTGCGGAACAAGCCGGCGCCCTGGATAGTTGACGATTGAACTACTCGGTTCGACCAGGAGGCCTGCATGCCCGCCGTCACCGTCGACGACATCACCGTCCTGCCGCGCGTCCGCCGGCCGGACCCCGGACTCGTCCGGCCGCGCCCGGTCGCGTCGGTGACGACCGCGCCGAGCGGGCTCGAGGGCGAGGGGTTCCCGGTGCGCCGGGCGTTCGCCGGCGTCGACCAGACGCTGCTCGACCCGTTCATCATGATGGACCAGATGGGCGAGGTGGAGTACGCGCCGGGCGAGCCCCGCGGCACCGCGTGGCACCCGCACCGCGGGTTCGAGACGGTCACCTACATCATGGACGGCTCGTTCATCCACCAGGACTCCCACGGTGGCGGCGGCGTCATCACCAACGGCGACACGCAGTGGATGACCGCCGGCAGCGGGCTGCTGCACATCGAGACGCCGCCGGAGCAGCTGGTCATGAGCGGCGGGCTGTTCCACGGCCTGCAGCTGTGGGTCAACCTCCCGCGCACCGCCAAGATGAACCCCCCGCGCTACCAGGACCTGCGCGCCACCGGCGTAGCCCTGCTCTCCAGCGACGACGGCGGCGCCCTGCTCCGCGTGATCGCCGGTGAGCTCGGCGGGCACGCCGGCCCGGGCTCGACGTACACCCCCATGACGATGGTGCACGCGACGATCAGCCCCGGCGCGTCGATGACGATCCCGTGGCGTCAGGACTTCAACGCCCTCGCCTACGTCCTGTCCGGCCGCGGCACGACGGGCGAGGAGCGCCGGCCGGTGCGCACCGGGCAGCTCGCCGTCTTCGGCCAGGGCGGCAGCATCACCATCGCCGCCGACGCGAGCCAGGACGCCAACGCCCCGGCGCTCGAGGTCGTGCTGCTCGGCGGCGAGCCGATCCGGGAGCCGGTCGCCTGGATGGGCCCGTTCGTCATGAACACCCAGCGCGAGCTGATGCAGGCCGTCGAGGACTACCAGCGCGGCCGCCTCGGCGTCGTCCCCGCCGACGGCATCCAGCCCTTCCACGCCTGACCGCCTGCCCCCTTCCCCCGTGAATGTGCCCTGAGCTGCGCTAGAAGCAGGCAGGGCTCCCCCGCTCGTCCACAGGCCGGTCGCACCGGGATCCGCGACCCGAGTCGGACCGACCATCCTGGCGCGATGCCTCGCCGTTCCTCCCGCGACGCCGACCTCGTGGCCGCCGCGGACTCGCAGCTCGGTCTCATCACCGCCGCGCAGCTCGCGCAGCTCGGCGTGCAGTCATCGACGGTCGCCCGCCGTCGGGCCGGTGGCATGTGGACGCGGGTGCTGCCCGGCGTACACCTCGTCGACGGCGGGCACCCGACCCGGACGCAGCGCCTCCTCGCTGCCCTCCTCTACGCGGGGCCCGACTCGATGCTGACCGGGACATCGGCGCTCCGCCTGTACGGCTTCCGCGCCCTGCACCTGCAGGAGATCGCCGACGACGAGCCCGAGCGTCCCGAGCCGGTTCACGTCCTGGTCGCGCACGAGAGGCGCCGGCTCTCGACCGGGTTCGTGCGGATCGAGCGCACGCACCGGCTCCCGACGCCGGCACGGCGCCGCGGCCTCGCCGTAGCCCCTCTCCCCCGGGCGGTCGGGGACGCCGCGCGACGGTTCCCCCGCGAGTCCGACGCCGTCGCCGTCGTGACGGAGGCCGTGCAGCGCGGTTGGGCCGACGTCGACGACCTCCGCACGGAGCTGCGCGAGGGCCCGACTCGCGGCAGCCGATACCTGCGCGGCGCCGTGGCGTCGGTCGCACGCGGAGCGCGCTCGGTGCCCGAGGTCGACCTCGCGAGCCTCCTGGAGGCGGCGCAGATCCCCGGGCTCGTCCTCAACGCGCGCCTCGTGACCGACTCGGGCGTCTTCGTCGCCGTCGCCGATGCCTGGCTGGACGACGTCGGTCTCGCCATCGAGGTCGACAGCCTCGAGTACCACTCGACCGGCGAGCACTTCGAGCGGACCGTACGCCGCAACGCCCGCTATGCCACGGCCGGCGTCCCCGTGTTCACCGTGCTCCCCTCCGACATCCGGGACCGGCCGAGCTCGGTCGTGGGTGACGTCCTGAGCGCCCGCGCCGCGGCCGCGCAGCGTCCACGCCCGCGGGTGCACGCCGACGGGCCGGGGACGGCGTCCGCCGGCCGGCTGGGGTGGCCCTGGGGAGCCTGAGCTGCTTCTAGCGCAGTTCGGGGCACCTTGACGGCGAACGGAGGTTCCGTCGCGTCGGTGCCCGCGGGTGCGGCAGAGTCGGGTCCCGTGACCCGCTCAGCTGCTTACGCCGTGCTGCAGTCGTCCACGTCGACCGTCGTGGTCACCCACGACGACGACGTCCCCCGCATCGTCCACTGGGGTGCCACGCTCCCCGCGGGCGTGGACGCCCCGGCGCTGGCGGCGCTCGACGACCCCGCGGTGCCGCAGGGCGGTCTCGACGTCGTACCCCCGCTGTCGCTGCTCCCCGAGCGGTCCCGCGGCTGGTCGGCGTATGGCGGGCTCGACGCGCACCGTGCCGACGGCCGCGACTGGGCGCCCCGCCTCGTCCGTACGTCGAGCACGCACCGGGACGGCACCCTCACCTGGGCCGGAGCGGACCCGACCGCCCGGGTGACGGTCACCGTCTCGCTCGCGCTCGGAGCCGACGGCGTGCTCGTGGTGTCGGCCGAAGTCGTCAACGACGGTGACACCGACCTGCACGTCACCGCGCTCGCCCCGGCGCTCCCGCTGCCCGCGCGCGCGGACGAGTCGCTGACGCTCGTGGGCCGCTGGGCCAAGGAGCTGCAGGAGCAGCGCGCCGTCCTCGGCCGTGGCGCCCTCGTGCTGGAGAACCGCCGCGGGCGCACATCGCACGAGTCGGCGCCGACCGTGATGGTGGGGACGCGGTCGTTCGGCGAGCAGCACGGCGAGGTGTGGGCCGCGCACCTCGGCTGGAGCGGCAACCACCACCTGCGGGTGGAGTCCCTCCCGGACGGTCGCCGCTTCCTGTCGCTGGCCGAGCTGCTGCTCCCCGGCGAGGTCCGGCTCGCCCCCGGGGAGTCCTACGCCGCCCCGTCGCTGTACGGCGTCTACTCGGGCCACGGCCTCGGCGGCGTGTCCGACGCCTTCCACGCGCACGTCCGGGGCCGCGCATCGCACCCGGCCACCCCGCGGCCGGTCATCCTCAACACCTGGGAGGCCGTGTACTTCCGGCACAACGTGCCCGAGCTGCAGGGGCTCGCCGAGGTCGCGGCGTCGGTGGGCGTCGAGCGCTTCGTCCTCGACGACGGGTGGTTCCGGGGCCGCGACGACGACACGACGTCCCTCGGCGACTGGTACGTCGACGAGCGCAAGTACCCGCACGGCCTCGGCGAGCTCGTCGACCACGTCGTGGGACTCGGGCTCGAGTTCGGCCTGTGGGTCGAGCCCGAGATGGTGAACCCCGACAGCGACCTGTTCCGCGCGCACCCGGACTGGGTCCTCGGGATCGACGGCCAGGAGCCCGTCCTCGGCCGGCACCAGCTCGTCCTCGACCTCGCGCGCATCGAGGTGTCGGCGTACCTCCTCGAACGGCTCGACGCCCTGCTCTCGGCGTTCCGCATCGGCTACCTCAAGTGGGACATGAACCGCGACCTCGTCGCCGCCGGCCACCGCGGCGGTGCGGCGGGCGTGCACGCGCAGACGCTCGCGCTCTACGCGCTGCTCGACGAGCTACGCCGGAGGCACCCCCGGGTCGAGATCGAGTCGTGCTCCTCGGGCGGCGCCCGCGTCGACCTCGGCATCGCAGCCCGCACCGACCGGTTCTGGACGTCGGACTGCAACGACGCCCTCGAGCGCCAGCGCATCCAGCGGACGTTCTCCTACCTGCTGCCGCCCGAGCTCATGGGCGCGCACGTCGGGCCGACGTGGTCGCACACCACGGCTCGGACGCACACCCTGCCCTTCCGCGCGGCGACGGCGCTGTTCGGGCATCTCGGGTTCGAGTGGGACCTCGCCACGGCCAGCGCCGAGGACCGAGCGGGCGTGGCGCAGGTGATCGAGGTGCACAAGCGGTTCCGCCCGCTCCTGCACGGCGGGCGGACCGTCCGCGTCGACCACCCGGACGGCTCGGCGCTCGTCCACGGCGTCGTCGCGCCGGACCGCGGTGAGGCGCTGTTCTGCTACGCCCAGCTGTCGACGACCGACGCCACGACTCCGGTGCCCATGCGGCTCGTCGGCCTCGACCCGGCCCGCCGGTACCGGGTCGAGCGTGTCCTGCTGCCCGGCGCGACCTGGTCCCCCGGGAAGTCGGCGCCGCGGTGGTACGACGCGGGGCTCGAGGCCGACGGCGCCCTGCTCGCGCAGGTCGGCGTACCCCTGGGCGTCCACGTGCCCGAGTCGGCGACGCTCGTCCACGTCACCGCGCTCGGCTGAGACCCGGCCGGCGGCTCGGAGCTGGGGAGCCTGGACTGCTTCTAGCGCAGCTCAGGGCACATTCACGGGGAAAGGTGGGGGCGGGAGGGTTGGATGGGGGGATGAGCGACACGTTCCGCTGGGGAGTCATCGGCACGGGCTTCATCGCCGACACGTTCGTCCGCGACCTGGTGCTGCTGCCGGACCACGCGGTCGTGGCCGTGGGGTCGCGGTCGCGCGAGGCGGCCGACACGTTCGCCGACCGGCACGCGATCCCGCACCGGCACGCGTCGTACGCCGACCTCGTCGCCGACCCCGAGGTCGACGCCGTCTACGTCGCGACACCGCACCCCGGTCACCACGACGCCGCGCTGCTCGGCATCGAGGCCGGCAAGGCCGTGCTCGTGGAGAAGCCGTTCACGATGGACGCCGACGAGGCCCGCTCGCTCGTGGCCGCGGCCCGGGCACGCGGCACGTTCCTCATGGAGGCGATGTGGACGCGCTTCCTGCCGCACATGGCGGCGGTGCGCGACATCGTCGCGTCCGGCCGCCTCGGCGAGCTGGTCCTCGTGACCGCGGACCACGGCCAGTGGTTCCACGAGGACCCGGCCCACCGCCTGTTCGCCCCCGAGCTCGGTGGCGGCGCGCTGCTGGACCTCGGGATCTACCCCGTGTCGTTCGCGTCGATGGTGCTGGGCACGCCGGCGAGCGTGCACGCCGTGAGCGACCCCTCCTTCACCCCCGTCGACGCGCAGACCTCGATGGTCCTGCGCTACGCCGGCGGCGCGCACGCCTCGCTCACGACGACGCTGCGCGCCTCGACGCCGTGCCTCGCGTCCGTCTCCGGCACCGAGGGGCGCATCGAGATCACGTCGACGTTCTACGCGCCCGCGCCGTTCCGCGTGGTCCCGCGCGACGGCGCCGTCGAGATGCACAACATCCACGTCGCCGGGCACGGCATGCGGTTCGAGGCGGCCGAGGTCGGGCGCTGCGTCCGCGAGGGCCGCACCGAGTCCCCGCTCCTGCCGCTGGACGAGACCGTCTCGATCATGGAGACGCTCGACGAGGTGCGCCACCAGATCGGGCTGGTGTACCCGCAGTCCTGACCGCCGCTCCGTGCGCCGTGCCGTCCCCGGCCGCACGTCCGCCGCACCCGACCACGTCAGGCCGCCGGGCCCGGGTGGGCGCGGCGTCAGATCGGTCGGGCGGTCCCGACAACCTCCGCCCGCCGAGCACGGGTGCGGCGCGGCGTCAGTGCGCGTACGTCGGCGTGATCGTCGCGCGACCGAGGGTGTGGAACGCGAGGTGGAAGCCGACCACCGCCGGCGTCACCGTGGCGTCCACCCCGAGCGTCGGGACGTCGACCGCGTGCACGACGAAGAAGTAGCGGTGCGGCATGTCGCCCTGCGGCGGCGCGCAACCGCCGTAGTCGGCGGTGCCGAAGTCGGTCCTGACGTGGAAGCCGCCGGGCAGCGTCGCGTCGGACGAGCCGGCGCCGCGCGCCAGCGAGCGGGTGTCGCCGGGGAGGTCGACGGCGCACCAGTGCCAGAACCCCGACGGCGTGGGCGCGTCCGGGTCGAAGCAGGTGACGACGACGCTGCGCGTCCCCTCCGGGACACCGCTCCACGCGAGCTGCGGCGACAGGTTCCCGCCGCCCACCGACCCGTGCACGTGCAGCGTCGGCGCCGGTGCCCCGTCGACGACGTCGGTGCTGGTGACCTCGAACGCGGGCACCGGGGGCAGGTAGTCGTAGGGGTTGACGGCGACGCGTCGGTCCAGGCTCATGACGTCTCCTCACGGCAGCGGACGATGGGTCCCAGCCAACCGCACGCCTCCCCCGGACGCGACCGGGTCCCGGCACCCGAGCTCGCTCCTGTGCACAGGACTGGGGACAACCTGGGGACGAACGCCCTCCGGCGGAGGACAAGCTGTGCACATCCTGTGGGTGGGAAAGATTCCTGGAAAACTTCGCGCAAACCCCTTGTGCCGCAGGCGAGAAGGCGCGTAGAACTACGCCCACGCCGAGCACGACGGGCGGGCCACTCGGAGGCGACTCCGGCGGCGGGAGGGATGCGGGCGACCGCGGACCACTCGACGCGGCCCGGTCCACGAGCCCGGCCACGCCGAGAACGATCGGCGGGTCAGGGAGTGGGTTCCTCGGAACCGGCTCCCGAGGGAGCGATCTCCTCGGAGACGGCTCCCCGATGACGGCAGGCGGGCGACCGCAGGCCGGAGCCGGAACCCGTCGGACGAGCACGGCGGCCGCCGATGCGATCGGCGGGCCACGGGACCGCGTCCTCGGACGCGCGACCACGGCGCAGCGAGCGGGAGACTGCGAGCGCGTCGTCGGCCCGACGGACGCACGGTTGCACGGACGCCTGTCCCGCTGGCCGGGGCAACCTGGCCGCAGGACGGGCGAACGTGCCGCGGGGCCCCTCGATCTCATACATCGAGGGGCCCCGCACCATGTCCAGGATGCCTGATGCCCGGCGCACCGCCCGCGCGACACGACGAGGTGTCGCTCACAGGTTCCCCGGCGCCACGGGGTGAACGTCGTACGGGCCGGCTCTCCCGCACTCGTCCGGCGGCCAGGGTGTCCCGACGTCGACGGTCCCGTCGGGGGCTCCCGTGACTGCTCCCGCCGACCCGCGTCCGGCTAGCCTGCCGCCATGCCCGACGACGCCCGGCGCGCCCAGCTCGACCGCATCGCGGCCCACGAGGCCGAGGTGCGGTCCGGTCCGCTGACCTCCCTCATGCGCCGGCTCGGCCGGACCGCGGGGTTCGCCGCGGTCTACCGCAGGATCGGTCCGGTCGTCGACCCGCGCATCGCGCGCATCCGGGACGGCCGGTTCATGGCCCAGGTGTACGGCTTCCCGGTGCTGATCCTGCACACCACGGGTGCCAGGAGCGGGCAGCCGCGGTCGTCCCCGCTGCTCTACGTGCGCGACGGCGACGACGTCCTGCTCCTCGGGACCAACTTCGGCCAGCCGAAGCACCCCGCGTGGACGGCGAACCTGCGCGCGCACCCCGACGCCGTGGTCGAGATCGGGCCCGAGCGCCTGCCCGTGCGGGCCGAGCAGGTGGACGTCGAGACCTGGGCCCGGCTGTTCCCGTCGTTCGTCGCCGTCTACCCCGGCTACGCGAACTACCTCGAGCGCAGGGGCGACCTGACGCCGCGGATGTTCCGCCTGACGCCGCGCGACTGACCGCACCCGCTCATGACGACGGCCCGCGCACCTGGTGCGCGGGCCGTCGTCGTCCGTGTCGGCGTCAGCCCTTGACCGAGCCGGCGAGCAGGCCGCGGACGAAGAACCGCTGGAGCGCGAAGAACACGATGAGCGGGACGACGATCGCGATGAACGCGCCCGCGGTGATGAGGTGCAGCTGGGCGCCGTACGTCCCCTTGATGTTGGACAGGTACACCGTGATCGGTGCCACGTCGACCGTGCCTCCGGCGAACGTGAGGCCCACGAGCAGGTCGTTCCACACCCACAGGAACTGGAAGATCGCGAACGACGCGATCGCCGGGACCGACAGCGGCAGCACGAGCCTGGTGAAGATCAGGAAATGGCTCGCACCGTCCACCCGGGCCGCCTCGAACAGGTCCTTCGGCAGCTGCGAGATGAAGTTGTGGATCAGGAAGATCGCGAGCGGGAGCGCGAACATCGTGTGGGCGATCCACAGCGGGGCGAAGCTCCCACCGCCGCTCGAGGCCAGCGACCCGAGGATCGGGACCTCCTTGATCGGCGGCACCAGGGTGACGTTCCCGAAGCCCCAGCCCTTGTTGAACATCTTGAGGAGCGGGAGCAGGGCCATCTGCAGCGGCACGACCTGCAGTGCGAAGATCGCCAGGAAGACCGCGTTGCTCAGCCGGAACGGCACCCAGGCGAGCGCGTACGCCGCCATGCACGCCAGAACGAGCGGCATGATCGCCGCCGGGATGGAGATCACGAACGAGTTGACGAAGTAGGGCGCGATACCGCCCGGGATGGTCTCCCCGCCGTTGAGCACCTCGGAGTAGTTGCTCAGGGTGAAGCCGGGGTTGCTCGTGAACGCCGTCCACCAGCCGGAGTCGCTGGCTACGTCCGCCGGCCGCAGCGACGTGACGAGCAGGCCGAACGTCGGGATCGTCCAGAGCACGGTGATGACCACGACCAGGGCGGTCGCCCACGGGCTGGACAGGTTGCGCCGGAGCGCCGAGGACATGCCGCCGTGATCCGGAGCAGCCTTCGTCATCGTCTCTTCGAGCTGGCCCGTGAGGCCACCGGTCTCGACGCTCATCGGATCGACTGCTCCTTCCGGAGTTGCACGACGTTGTAGGCGATCAGCGGCACGACCGCGACGAAGAGGACCACGGCGAGCGCGCTGCCGCGTCCGTAGTCGAACTGGACGAACGACTGCGCATACATCTCGTTGGCCACGACCTGGGTGCCGAAGTTGCCGTTCGTCATCGTGCGCACGATGTCGAAGACCTTGAGGACGCCGATGGCGATGGTGGTCAGCACGACCACGAGGGTGCCGCGGATCATCGGGACGGTGACCTTCTGGAAGAGCTTCCAACCGGTGGCACCGTCGAGCATGGCCGCCTCGGTGATCTCCATCGGGATCGCCTTCACGGCCGCGGACAGCACGACCATCGCGAACCCGGTCTGGATCCAGATCATGATGATCATGAGGAAGAAGTTGTTCCACGGCTGCCACAGCAGCCAGTTCGGCGGGTTGCTGATCCCCAGCTTCATGACGATCGCGCTCAGGAGGCCGACCTGGTTGGCATCGACGCTGGGGTCGCGGTACTCGTAGACGAGGCCCCAGATGATCGAGGCGCCGACGAACGAGATCGCCATCGGCATGAAGATGAGCGCCTTCGGCAGCGACTCGCGACGCATCCGGTCGAGGAGCAGGGCGAGGGTCAGGCCGAGTGCGGTGGACAGCACCGGCGTGATGAGGATCCACAGCACGGTGTTGATGAGGAACTGGCGGTTGTCCTCGGTGGTGAAGATCCAGGCGTAGTTGCTCAGGCCGACGGTCTTCGTGCCGGACGCGCTCTTGAAGCTGAGCAGGAAGGTCTGAATCGCCGGGACGACCAGACCGATGGTGAGCAGAACCACGGCCGGGCCCAGGAAGATCAGTCGTGCCAGCGGCGTTTGCCACTTCCCCCGCGACTTGCCCGCGAGCCACAGCACCAGGAGCAGCACACCGAAGAACACCAGGACCACGCTGACCATGAGGCCCAGCTTGGAGGCTGTGTTCATACCGTCGACCACCCTCTCGATGAGTCGAGTCCGACGAAGGGGATGTAGGGGTCGGGCCCCGGGTACGCGAACCGGGGCCCGGGAGAGTTTCTACTCTGCCCGGACCCCGGCCGGTGTCACTTCGTCACGGAAACCGTGGCGTCACTGGGTCGCAGTTGTGTCGTACGAGCTGATCAGCTCGACGGCCAGGCCGCGTCGATCGCGTCGAGGACGTCCTTGGTGGGCTTGTTCTCGGCGAACCACGCGGTCAGCTGCTTCCACTCCGCACCCGCACCGACGGCAGCCGGCATGAGGTCGGAGGCGTCGAAGCGGAACAGCGCGGTCGAGTCGGTGAGGTACTGCGCCGACAGCTTCGAGATCGGGTCCTGGTAGTTGCTCAGGTCCACCCCGCTGTTGGCCGACACCCAGCCGCCCAGCTTGACCTTCTCCGTCGCGAACTCGGCGGAGGAGAGGAAGGTCTGGAAGGCCTTCACCTCGGGACGGTCGGCAAACGCGGTGACGAACTCGCCACCACCCTCGACGGCCTTCTTCGCCGGGTCGATCGACGGCAGGTAGAACGCGAAGACGTCGCCGTCCTCGGCGATCTTGACGTCCTTCTTGAACGACGGCCACTGGGCGGCGTAGAACGACGCCTGCTGGTACATGCCGCACTTGCCGGTCAGGATCGGCTTGCCGCCGTCCTGGAACGCGGTCGTGGCGATCGTCGCGACGTTGCCGAAGCCGGCGTTGACGTACTTGTCGTTCTTCATCCACGCGGCCACCTGGTCCATGGCCTTGGTGATCTCGGGCGAGTCGAACTTGATGTCGTGCGAGATCCACTTGTCGTAGACGTCGCCGCCGGACTGGCGCAGGACGGTCTCCTCGAGCCAGTCGGTCGCGAGCCAGCCGGTCGCGCCACCGGACTCGATGCCACCGCACCACGGCTTGATGCCGTCAGCTGCCATCTTGTCCGAGAGGGTCCACAGGCCGTCCCAGGTGGTGGGGACGGTGTAGCCCTTGGCCTTGAACACGCTGGGCGAGTACCAGACGAACGACTTCATGTTCGAGCCCAGCGGAGCGGCGTAGAAGGTTCCGTCGACGGTGCCGTAGGTCTTCCACGCCGGGTTCCAGTACTTGTCGACGTTGGCCGCCACGTCGGCCGGCGCGGCCTTCGGGCCACCCTGCGCGACGAGCTTCTGCAGCAGACCCGGCTGCGGGATGAACGCGATGTCGGGGGCGTTGCCACCGGCGATGCGCGTCGGGAGCTGCGCCTCGAACTGGTCGCTGCCCTCGTACTTCACGGTGATGCCGGTGCACTTCTCGAACTGCGCCCAGGCCTGCTCGAACTTCTGCTGCTCCGGCGGCAGGATCGAGGTGAACACCGAGACCGAGGTGCCCGGGTGCGACCCGTACGCCGCGTAGGCCGCGCACGCCGGGTCGGTGTTCGTGGCGCTCGCGCTCGAGCTGGAGCCACTGTCGGTGCTGCTGCCGCACGCGGCGAGCAGCAGGGCGGTCGCAACGCCACCGACAACGGCGGCGGAACGACGACGGACGGGAACGGACATGCTGTCTCCCTCGAGCCGATTGAGAAATCCGGGTGGCTGATCCCGGGGCTTGTAAGCGTTTCGCATCCTGGCCCGTGTCAGCCCCGTAAGCAAGGGGTTTCAGGCAAGTTTCGACCCTGCAAGCGATTACAAATTGGTCTCGGAACGGCAACGATGGAGCGCTCCCACAGGCGACCCTAGCGTGCCGGTCCGCGCGTGTCTCCCGACCCGACCGCCCGCGGCGGTCCCTCCCCGGCTCGACCACCCTGGCACGCCCGCGGCCGACGCGCGCGCGGACCGACGGACCGTCGCCGGGTCGTGACCGCACCGCGACCGCGGTGCCGGGGGCGACGGGACGCCGCCGCGTGGCAGCGCGGACGCCGATGCGCGCGCCGAATGTGCGCGGATCCCGCGCAGCGTGGTGGGATCGACGCGTGGACGTCGCCCTGCTCGCCTCCCTCCCCGAGCCCGAGCGCTCGCGGGTCCTCGACGCCTGCCGCACGTGCCGGTTCGCGAAGGGGGAGACGCTGTTCGCCGAGGGCGACCCGGGGGACAGCCTCCATGTCGTGGAGTCCGGCCGGCTCGCCGTCGAGGTGAGCACCGAGACCGGCGACGTCGTCATGCTCGACGTGATCGGCCCCGGGGGCGTCGTCGGCGAGGTCGCCCTGGTGCTGCCCGGCGCCCGCCGTACCGCGACGGTCATCGCTCTCGACGCCGTCACCACCCGGATGCTCACCTCGGAGGCGTTCGCCGAGCTGTGCCAGGAGCACCCGCCGGTGCGGGTCGCGGCGTCGCAGCTGCTCGCCGAGCGGGTGGAACGGCTCACCCACCACCTCGTCGAGGCGCTCTACGTGAGCGTCGACCGCCGGGTGGCCCGGCGCATCTGGACGTTGGCCTCGATGCACGGGGGCCCGGTCCCGGGGACCGAGCTCCCGCTCACGCAGCAGGACATCGCCGACCTCGCGGGCGCCACGCGCCCCACCGTGAACCAGTCGCTCAAGAAGCTCGAGGCGCAGGGCGCCGTCACGCTGTTCCGCGGCGGCGTGCGGATCGCCGACGCCGACCTGCTCCGCCGGCGCGCCGCGCTTCCGGCGCCCCGCGGGCCCGAGGGCACCGCGTCGGACGAACCCGCGGGCTGACCCGCGGTCGTGCGGTGCTCCGGCGTCATCCGGTACGGGCGCCGATCCAGTCCGCGAGCGCGCGGAGGGTCTCCGCGGTGATGCCGTGTCCTCCGGGGTCGCGTCGGGCCACCACGTCGGCCGCGGAGCCCTCGACGAGGTAGGACCACGTCCGGTCCAGCAGCTCGCGCGGGATCACCGTGTCGGAGTCGCCCTGCGCGACGAACACGTGCGACCCGGCCAGGCGGTTCTCCGTCACGGGTACGCCGGCGTCGAAGGGCAGCGTGCCGTACAGGATCGCCGCGCCCGCGAAGCGGGACGGGTCGTCGAGCAGCAGTCCGCCGGCGAAGGCGGCGCCGCCGCTGAAGCCCACGAGCACGACCGGACGACCCTCCGGAGCCGCCTCGTCGAGCCAGGCGCGGAACCAGTCCATCGTGTCGCGCAGCGACTCCGCCACCGGCCGCCCGATGCCTCGGTTGGCGAACCACGCGAAGCCGCCGCCCTCGGCGATCGGCGCGCGGACCGCGGCGTACGCCGGCCCCTCGGGCAGCTCCGCCGCCAGGGTCAGGATCTCGCGCTCGCGCGACCCGCGGCCGTGGAGCAGGACGACGAGCGGCGCGGCCGGGTCAGCGGACCCGGCCGTCGCCACCACGGCGGGGGCGAAGGCGCTCACGACGCCGGACCGATCGGCCGCAGCTCGTCCGCCGTTCGGACGCCGCTCCATCGCTCGACCTCGGCGCGCAGGTCGAGCGACTCGATCGGTGCGGCGTGCTCGAACTCGCCCCAGTCGGCCCGCGGGAGCATCCACTGCACCTCGAACTCGTTGTCGTCCGGGTCCTGCCCGTAGAGGCTCTTCGTGGCACCGTGGCTCGACTCGCCGGTGAGCGCGCCGAGCCGCGCCAGCGTGAGCTGCGCCTCGGCGAGCTCGTCGATGGTGTCGACCTGCCACGCCAGGTGGTAGAGGCCGATCCCGGGACGCTTCGGCCCGTACGACGCACCGATACCGAACAGCCCCAGGTCGTGGTGGTTCCCCGACCGGGGAAGACGCAGGAAGGCGGCGTTCGCCCTGGGTTCCCGGGCGATCACCTCCATCCCGAACGCCGCGCCGTAGAAGGCGATCGCGCGCTCGAGGTCGGCGACGAACAGCACGGCGTGGTTGAGCCGGACGGCGGCGATGGTCATGTCGAACCTCTCGGTGGTTGGTGCCGTTGTCGCGTGTGCGCGGGCCCCACGGCGGGGTCGCACGCCCGCGACACGGGCGGGGCGGGCGGTCAGGACAGGGACGTCGGTCCGACCAGGGTCCAGGCGCTCTGCCAGGCCCAGCCGTTCGCGGCGTTGAGACCGATGTTGAGGAACGCGAGCTCCTCGAGCCCCCGCGCCTGGCGCAGCCCGCCGACGTCGAGGCTCTGGAACCCGAGCGAGGTGGCGAACTCGGCGACCTTGGCCTTGGCCTCGGCATCGTCGCCCGCGACGAGGACCGGCAGCGCACGACCGTCCTCGACGGGTGCGGCGTAGCGGCCGGCGAAGACGGTGTTGAACGCCTTGACGACGGGGGAGCCCGGGATGAGGGCCTGCAGGTCGCCGGCCGCCGAGACGCCCTCGATCACGAGGTCGCTGTATGTCGCGTTGAGCGGGTTGGTCGAGTCGACGACCGGGATGTCGGCAGCGGCGTCGCGGATCTCGGCGGCGACGTCGGCGATGGCGGCGTGCGGGACGGCGAGGATGACGAGGTCCGCGCCCTCGACGGCGGCGGCGTTGGACGCGGCCCCGACGGCACCGGTGGCTCCGGCGACCTCGGCGGCCTTGCCGGGCGTGGCGGCGGACAGGGTGACGGTGTGGCCCGCGGCGACGGCAGCACTGGCGAGCGAGGCGCCGACGTTCCCGGCACCGATGACGGCGATCTTCATGATGGCTCCTTTGTGGTTGATCCTTCAACTACTCAAGAAGGCACGCTAGCCGAATATTCCTGCTCTGTCACTCTCTGACTGCTAAGATATGTGCCATGACAAGGAACACCGTGCGGATCGACCCCCTGGTGACGACGTTCGGCCGGCTCCTCGAGGCGACCCACCGCCTCGAGGACCTGCTCGGCCGCGACCTCGAATCGACAAGCGACCTGACCATCACCACGTTCGAGGTGCTTCTCCGGCTGTCGCGCAGCCCGGACGGTGCGCTGACGATGGGTGAGCTCTCCGACCAGCTGGTGCTCACCACGGGCGGCGTCACGCGGCTCGTGGACCGGATGACCGCGGCCGGCTACCTCGAGCGCCGGCCCTGCGCCACCGACCGGCGCGTCCTGTACGCCGCCATCACGCCCGCCGGCCGTGCGGCGCTCGCACCGGCCCTGCGCCACCACGCCGCGATGCTGCACGACGTCTTCGCCGGCTTCTCCCCCACGGACCTGGCCCGGCTCGACACGCTCCTCGACCGGCTCCGCGACGTCACCCGGGCGTGAGCCGACCCACGACCGCGGCCTGACGAGGACGCGCGGAGGTCCGATATCCTGAGCAATCCGTGCCATCGGGGTCCGAGAAGGGAACGGAGCCATCACCGACATCCGTGTCCCGTCCACCCCCGCCGTGGCCGAGGTCTCCCCGCGCCGCCGCGCGGCCGGCCGTGTCGCCGTCGCCGTGTGGGTCGTCGGGCTCGTCTGGTTCTGCATCACGCAAGGCTTCCCGTTCGACCGCGCGAACCAGACGCTCTGGATCCTGTCCGGGCTGGTGGCCGCGACCATCGGCCGCCCGCTGGGGTCGGTGAAGCGCATCTTCCTCGACTGGATCCCGTTCATCCTCGTGCTCTACCTGTACGACTACTCGCGCCACCTCGCGGTGCTGCTCGGCCGCCCGATCCTCGAGACCTCGCAGATCAACTGGGACACCACGCTCTTCCTCGGCACGACCCCCGTCGTCTGGCTGCAGCAGCACTTCTACGACCCCTTCGCGACGCACTGGTACGACTCTGTCGCGGCGGTGGTCTACGTCAGCCACTTCATCGCGGTGTGGGCCATCGCCGCCGTGCTCTACATGCGCAACCGGCGGGAGTGGTTCCTGTGGGCCCGGGCGCTGGTGGTCCTGTCCTTCGCCGGGCTGGTCACGTTCGCGATCATGCCGTCCGCGCCGCCGTGGTACGCCGCCCGCGACGGCTACCTCCCGCCGATCGACCGCATCGCCACGCGCGGCCTCGACGGCCTCGGCATCCACTGGGCTCGCCAGCTCATCGACGGTGGTGCCGCGGTGAGCAACGACGTCGCCGCGATCCCCAGCCTGCACACGGGTTTCGCGATCCTCATCGCTGTCTGGTTCTACCCGCGGATCCCGAAGCGGCACCGCGCGTGGGGCCGGCCGCTGCTCGTGGCCTATCCGATCGTCATGCTCCTCGTGCTGGTCTACGGCGGCGAGCACTATGTCGTCGACGGGCTCATCGGCGCGGTCTACGTGTTCGCGGTCGTCTACGGCCTCAAGCTCTGGGACCGCCGACGGGCCCGCGCCTCCCTCGACGACGAGGCCGCGGCGCTCGAGGCGGCCTCGTCGTCGGAGCACGTCTCGGTGGACCTCGAGACCGCCGGCGCCGTCGAGGGCGTGGCGCTGCCGCACGACGCGCTGCCGCGCTCCGCCGATCCGCTCGACCCCTGACGCGCGGCATGACGCCGGACAACCCCCGGGTGGGCGACCAGGACTCCTCGCCGTACGCCGACGCCCTGCTCGCGTTCGCCGCTCGCGGCCGATCGCGCTTCACGACGCCGGGCCACCACGGCGATCCCGACGGCCAGCCGCTGATCGCCGCGATGCTCGGCGAGGGCGTCCTGTCGCTCGACGTCCAGCCGACGGTCGAGGGCATCGACCACGGGCCGGGCAACCCGATGCAGCGGTCGCTGGACCTCGCGGCCCGGGCGTGGGGCGCGCGCCGCACGTGGTTCCTGTCCAACGGGTCGAGCCAGGGCAATCTGACCGCCTGCCTCGCGCTCGCGGGACTCGGGGACACGATCGTGGCGCAGCGCAGCGTGCACTCGTCCGTCGTCGACGGCCTCATGCTCTCCGGCCTCGCCGCCGGGTTCGTCCGGCCGACCGTCGACCACTCGCTCGGCATCGCGCACGGCGTGACGCCGGAGTCGCTCGACGCCGCCCTCGCGGCGCACCCGGACGCCGTCGCCGCGTTCGTCGTGACCCCGTCGTACTTCGGCGCCTGCGCCGACGTCGCAGCGCTGGCCGACGTCGCGCACCGGCGCGGCGCGGCCCTCGTCGTCGACGAGGCGTGGGGCGCGCACTTCGGCTTCCATCCGGGCCTGCCGGTGAACGCCGTCCGGCTGGGGGCCGACGTCGTCATCGCCTCGATGCACAAGCTCGGCGGGTCGCTCGGCCAGACGGCGCTGCTCCACGTCGGCCACGGTCCGCTGGCACAGCGCCTCGAGCCGCTGCTCGAGCGGGCGTTCCGCTCGATGCAGTCGACGTCGGAGTCCTCGGTGCTGCTCGCGTCCCTCGACCTGGCGCGCCGGCAGATCGCGGTGCGCGGCGGGGAGACGATCGGGCGCAGCCTCGCGTCGGCGGCCCGGCTCCGCGAGCGCGTGGAGTCCGACGGCCGGTTCCGCGACGCCACCCCGCGCATCGCGGCGTTCCCCGACGTCGTCGGCGTCGACCCCCTGCGCGTCGTGGTCGACGTGCGCAGCGGCGGGATCAGCGGGCACGATGCACGGTCGCTGCTGTTCCAGGAGCTGGGTCACCACGTGGAGATGTCCACCGACGACGTGATCGTCGCGATCGTCGGTGCGGGCACCGCGCCCGACCCGGACGCGCTGGCGGACGCCCTGCTGCGGCTGCCCGAGCTGCCGGCGCCGACACGGCACCGCATCGAGCTGCCCGACCCCGGGCCGCGCCGGATGACCGTTCGGGAGGCGTGGTTCGCGCCCACCGAGGTCGTCGCGGCCGACGCGGCGGTGGGCCGCGTGTCGGCCGACAGCGTCGCCGCCTACCCCCCGGGGATCCCGAACCTGATGCCCGGCGAGGAGATCACCGAGCAGACCCTGGAGTTCCTGCGCGAGACCGCCGCCGCACCCTTCGGCTGGGTGCGCGGCGCCCTCGACGACGACGTGTCGCACGTGCGCGTCGTGGCGCGCTGACTGAGCGCGACCGGACGCCGGCGGAGGTGTCAGTCGCCCACGTGCGGGGCGGGCGCGTGCCGGTGGCGCAGCACGTTCACCACTCCGACGACGCCGACGAGCACCCACACGCCGTTGATGAGCACCGGCTGCCAGGCCTGGGCCGCCACGGCCCACACGACGAGCGCAGCCGCGAACCCGGTGTTCGCCGCCTGGTAGACGAGCGAGTCGGACTGCCACCGGCCCGCCGTGAGCATCCCGTAGGCCACGAGCACGCCTGCCGCACCGATCCACCCGAGCACGTCCGTCGCCGACATGGCCGTCAGCGTAGGTGGCCGCCGCGCTCGCGGCGGACGGTGGTCGGCCCACGGCTACGGTGTGCGCCATGACGACGCCGTACTCGCTGCAGGGCCGCGGAGCACTCGTGACCGGCGCCGGTGCGCCCGACGGCATCGGCGTCGCGGTCGCGCGGCTGCTGGCCCGGCAGGGGGCACGCGTCGCGCTCGCGGCGACGACCGGACGCGTGCACGACCGGGCCGCCGAGCTGCGGGCCGAGGGCCTCGACGCCCAGGGCTTGCTCGCCGACCTCACCGACCCGGACGCCGCGCGCCTGCTCGTCGACGCCGCCGCCACGCACCTCGGGAGCCTGGACATCGTCGTCAACAACGCGGGCATGACGCAGACGGGGGTGGCGCTCTCCGCCGGCACGCTCGTGGACCAGCCGGCCGAGGACTGGCTGCAGCAGCTCGACATCACGCTCATGACGGCGGTGCACGTGACGCGAGAGGCGATCCCGCGGCTGCGCGCGAACGGACGCGGCCGGATCGTCATGGTCTCCAGCGTCACCGGCCCGTTCGTGTCGGCGTCGGGCAGCAGCGCGTACGCCGCGGCCAAGGGCGCGATCGACGGCGTGATGCGCACGGTCGCGATCGAGGAGGGGCCGCACGGGATCACGTGCAACTCGGTCGCCCCGGGGTGGATCCGCACCGGCTCGTCCGAGCCCGACGAGATCATCGCCGGCGGCTACACCCCGGTCGGCCGGCCCGGCACGCCCGACGAGGTCGCGGCCGTCGTCGGCTTCCTCGCCAGCGACGAGTCGTCCTACGTCACCGGCCAGACCTTCGTCGTCGACGGCGGCAACATCGTCCAGGAGCACAAGGGCCCGTAGGCACGGGCCGGGTCATTCGCGCCGGAGCGCCCGCGCCTGCGGCGCCCGCCGGGGAGGCGGGTCGACACGTCCCGGGGGAGGATGTCGCGGTGAACCCGAGCATGGAGCCGTCCGCCGCCGGGCTCGCGGCTCTCGTCGGCCGGGGCGACGTCGTGGTCCTCAGCGGCGCGGGGCTGTCGACCGAGTCCGGCATCCCCGACTACCGCGGCCCGTCCGGCGCCGCCCAGCGGCGGCACGCCCCGATGACCTACCAGGCGTTCACCCGCGATCCGGTGGCGCGTCGGCGCTACTGGGCGCGCAGCCACGTCGGGTGGCAGCTGATGTCGCGCGCCGAGCCGAACGCCGGGCACCGCGCGGTCGCGACGCTCGAACGGCGCGGGGTCGTCGTCGGCACGATCACGCAGAACGTCGACGGGCTGCACCAGGCCGCGGGCTCGCGCGACGTGATCGACCTGCACGGCCGGCTGGACCGCGTGGTCTGCCTCGGGTGCGGGGCGACGTCGAGCCGCGTCGCGCTGCGCGAGCGGCTGGACGCGGCCAACCGGGAGTGGCGGGCCACCGTCACCGCCGTGAACCCCGACGGCGACGTCGACCTCCCCGACCAGCAGCTCGACGGCTTCGTCGTCGTCGACTGCCTCGGCTGCGGCGGACTGCTCAAGCCCGACGTCGTCTACTTCGGCGAGAACGTGCCCGCCGCCCGGGTCGCCACGGCGTACGACCTCGTCGACCGCGCGGCCCTGCTGCTCGTGCTCGGGTCCTCGCTCACCGTGTTCTCCGGGCGCCGCTTCGTCCACCGCGCGGCGAGCGCCGGCATCCCGGTCGCGATCGTGAACGACGGGCCGACCCGCGGGGACGACGTCGCGGCGCTCAAGCTCGCCGCCCCGCTCGGGGAGACGCTCACGACGCTCGTCGGGGCGCTCGGCACCGCCGTCGCCTGACTCCCGGTCGCGGGAGGCGCTCCCGCCGCTCGTCGGGTCGGCTGGTGCCGCCGTGGCCCTACCCCCGACCCGGGCCGCTCCCGACGGGGTGCGCGGCACCGGCGGAGCCCGTCGGCCGGGCCGTCTGCGCCGGGTGCGCGCGCCCGCACCCGCGTCTGGCACCCTGGGGGGTATGGAGACCCCACCGGCACGGGAAGTCACGAGACACGGGGTCCGCAGACCCGCCAAACCGGTGGTCGTGCCCCACGACTGGGCGGTCGGCGAGCGGCTCACCCACGACTCGCACGGACTGGGCACCGTGGTCCGGGTCGAGGCCAGCTCCGTGCTCGTCGACTTCGGCGAGGGCGCCAACGCGGTCCGGCGCGTGAAGAAGGGCGACGAGCGGCTCAAGCCGCTCTAGCACGCCGGCCGCCGCTACCCCCGCGGATGCAGCGGGGGAGCGGCCGGCCTACGCGCAGTCGACGCAGATGTCGACACCGGGCTTCGCGCGGCGCGACCGGTGCACCACGAGGAAGCAACGCTCGCAGCGGAACTCGTCGGCGAGCTGGGGGACGACGTCGACGCTGAGGATCTCGTGCGAGAGATCGGCACCGGGGAGCTCGAGGTCCTCGAGCAGGTTCGCCTCGTCCTCGACGTCGGTGCGGACCGCGGGTGCCTGCGCGCGCAGCGCATCGAGGCTCGCCGTCTGCTCGGCAGCCGTCGCCTCGGCGTCTCGTGGTGCGTCGTAGTCGGTCGCCATGACCCCTCGCAGTTCTGCCCACCCCGTGGGTCCGTGCTTCCCGGACCCCGCGAGGCTACCCCGTGCGCGGACCCACCCACGCCGCCGAGGTCCCCGCGGGGGTCGGCGGGGCTCAGCCGCGTCGCGAGTCGAGGTTCTGATAGGCCCACAGCGCGATCGCCAGCGCGACCCGGTCGTCGAACGCGAAGGGGTCGCGGCCGGTGAGCTGGCGCACCCGCGCGAGCCGGTGGCGCACCGTGTTGACGTGCAGGAACTCGGCGCGGGCGGTGGCCGTGAGCGAGCCGTCGCAGCGCAGGTAGGTGGACAGCGTCGGGACGTACGCCGTGCCGCGCCGCGCGTCGGACGCGAGGAGCGGGCCGAGCAGCTGGTCGACGAACGGCCGCAGCCGGTCCGGGGGCTGCTGCTCGAGGAGCCCGGCGAGGCTCGTGAGCCCCTCCGGCCCGACGCACCCGCCGTCGCGTCGGGCCATCTCGAAGGCCGCGCGCGCCTCGCCGAGCCCGCGCGCGCTGTCGGCGAGCGGCACGGACCGGCTCAGGCCGCACACGACGCCGAGCTGCTCGGCCGCCGAGCGCACCTGGTCGGCCGACGCGGTGATGACCACGGTCGCCGAGGGCGTCTCGCCGAACACCACGGGGATCCCGACCAGCGAGGAGACCAGCACCCGCGAGGCACCGGGCGGCCAGACGGAGAAGACCAGGCCGGCGGCCGGCAGCCCGGCGTCGGCCAGGGTCTCGGTGAGCGCCGACGGGCTGGCCAGCCGGTCGGCCACGAGGGTCAGCAGCTGGCCGATGCGCTCGCGGTGCAGGTCCGCCTCGACGTCCCGCTCGTGCCGCGCCACGTCCAGGACGTGGGCGAGGCTCGCGACGAGCGTCGCCGAGGGCTCGGTTCCCGGTCCCGTCCAGGTCAGCGTCGCGCCGTCGGGGGAGCTCGCGACGACCGTGGCCAGGGAGTCGTCGTCCGCGTCGGCCCGGCCGTTCGACTCGAGGACCCGGGCGCCCTCGCTCAGCACCAGCCGTCCGCCGAGCCGGGACACCGCGAGCTCGAGCAGCTCCGCGGTGGGGGCCTGCATCCGCACGCGGGCGAGCAGGTCGACGAGCAGCCGGGCGCCCCGCTCCCCGGCGTCGGACTCCGCGCGCACCCGGCTCTGGACCAGGTACTCGCTGAGGGCCATGAACGGCACGCCGAGCGGGGCGGCGAGCAGCGGGAGCCCGGCACGCCGGCAGGCCTCCACCAGCCCGGTGGGCACGGCCTCGTGCACGTCGCCGACCCCGAAACAGATCCCGCTGCCGTCCGCGCCGGCCACGGCGTCGACGAACCTCGCGCACGCCTCGTCGTCGTCGAACGACGTCCCGACGGTGCACACCAGCTCGTGGCCGCGTAGGTACTGCGCCGGGTCGAGGAGCTCGGTCGTGTGCACCCAGCGAACCGCGCGCCCGAGCGCGTCCGCGCCCGCGATGCACGTGAGCCGGAACTCGGGCACCGCCAGCAGGTCGGTCAGGGTCAGCTCCGGGGCGTGGGAGTCCGCCGCGCGCCCGACCCCCGCATCCCCCGTCACCACGGGTCCGACGCTAGGCGCTCGCGGCCCCGGTCGCACGGAACTTCGTTGGACGATCCTCCAACGCCTGGGGCTCGCCGTGGTGCGCTCGTCTCCTATCGACGCCCGGACCTTGTCCTGGCCGACAGGCGGCGCGCCATGATCTGCGTCACAGCACCCCAGGAGGTCCGATGTCCCACGCCCCGCTGACCACGACCGAGGAGCACACGCTCAAGCGCGAGTTCTCGCTGTGGTCGTCGTTCGCGTTCGCCTTCGCGTTCATCTCGCCGATCGTGGCGCTCTACGGCATCTTCGGGCTGGCCATCTCGACCGCGGGGCCGACGTTCTGGTTCGGTTTCTTCCTCGTGTTCGGCGGTCAGCTGCTCGTGGCGTTCGTCTTCGCCCAGCTCGTCTCGCGCTGGCCGATCGAGGGGTCGATCTACCAGTGGTCGCGCCGGCTCATCGGCAACGGGTACGGCTGGTTCGCCGGCTGGGCCTACATGTGGACCCTCGTCATCGCCATGGCCACGGTCGCGCTCGGCGCGGCCGGCTTCATGGCCAGCATCTTCGGCCTCGACGCGCCCACCGGCACGCAGAAGGCGCTCATCGCGTTCGTCATCCTGCTCGCCGGGACCGGCCTGAACCTCGTCGGCCGGCAGGCGCTCAAGGTCTTCATGACCGCCAGCATCGCCGCGGAGGTCATCGGCTCCCTCGGCCTGGGCACCTGGCTGCTGCTGTTCCACCGCAACCAGCCGCTCAGCGTCCTGACCGACGGGCTCGGCAGCGGCCTGGGTGACGGCTACCTCGCGCTGTCCGGCCCCTTCCTGGTCGCGGTCGCGTTCATCGGCTGGTCGTTCGTCGGCTTCGAGAGCGCCGGTGCCATCGCCGAGGAGGTGCACGAGCCGCGGCGCAACCTGCCCAAGGCGGTCGTCTTCTCGCTCAGCTTCATCGCCGTCGTGGTCATCTACTCGAGCCTCGCGATCATCCTGGCCATCCCCGACATGGCAGCGGTCACCTCGGCCCTGGACGATCCCAACCACATCGCCGACCCGGTGTCCTCGACGCTCACGGCGGCGCTGGGCGACACCATCGCCAAGCCGGTGGAGATCCTGTTCGTGATCGGGTTCCTCGCCAGCTTCCTCGCCCTGCAGACCTCCGCCTCGCGCGTGATCTGGGCCTACGCCCGGGACGGCGCCCTTCCCGGCGCGCGAGCCCTCACCAGGCTGAGCAAGGTCCAGAAGCAGCCCGTGGTCGCGATCACGGTCACGACCGTGGTGGGTGCGCTGCTCTTCCTGCTGAGCAACCTCTCGCCGGACATCTACCTGCTCATGGTCAACTTCACGACCGGTGGGTTCTTCCTCGCCTTCCTCTTCCCGCTCGTCGGCGCGCTCGTCGTCCAGCTGCGCGGCACGTGGCGTCCTGGTCCGTTCACCCTCGGCCGCGGCTCGCTGCTCGTCACCGTCCTCGCGGTCGTCTGGGCCGCGTTCGAGTTCCTCAACATCTCCTGGCCGCGACCGGTCAACGCCGCACGCTGGCTCGACTGGTCGGTGTGGATCGCCGTCGCCGTCCTCGGCGTGCTCGGCGCGCTCATCTTCGCGAGCGTCCGGTCGCGCATCGTCACGGCCTCGCTCATCGACCAGGAGGAGCTCGCCGACGAGGTCGCCGACGAGATGACCCACCCGGTATGAAGGCGTCCACCCCGGGGGGCGTCGCGGTCGTCACCGGTGCGGCGAGCGGGATCGGGGCCGCCGTCGCGGTGGAGCTGGCCGACCGTGGCTGGACGGTGGCCGGTCTCGACCTGTCGTGGGCGCCGGGGTGCGCGTGGTCGGCCGAGGTCGACATGTCCGACGCCGTCGCGGTGCACGCCGCCGTCGCGTCCGTCGAGGAGCAGCTCGGTCCCGTCACCGCGGCGGTCTCGGCGGCCGGCTACTACGAGATGCTCGCCGTCACCGACATCAGCGCGGCGGCCTGGGACCGCATGCTGCGCGTGCACCTCGGCGGGCTGGTCAACCTCAGCCGCGCGGTCCTCCCCGGGATGCTCGAGCGGCGCAGCGGCTCGGTCGTGGCGATCACCAGCGAGCTCGCGGTCGGTGGCGGCGCGGAGGACGCGCACTACGCCGCGGCCAAGGGCGCCATCATCGGCCTGGTGCGCAGCCTCGCCGCCGAGGTGGCCGCGGACGGCGTCCGGGTCAACGGCGTGGCGCCCGGACCCACGGACACGCCGCTGCTCGCGCCCGATTCCCCGTGGCGGGCGCCGGAGTACCTGGCGACCCTTCCGCTGGGGCGGCTCGGCAGCCCGGAGGAGGTGGCGCTCTGCGTCGCCTACCTCGTCGACGAGGGCGACTTCTGCGTCGGCGAGATCCTCAACCCCAACGCCGGGGCGGTGATCTGACGTGGCCCGCAGCTCGCTCACCGGCCGCGTCGCGCTCGTGACCGGCGCCGCGCAGGGCATGGGCACGGCGCACGCCCGCCGCCTCGCCGCCGACGGCGCGCACGTCGTCGTCAACGACCGCCTGGCCTCCCCCGGGCTGGACGCCGTCGCGGCGGAGCTCGGCGGCACCGCCGTGGCCGCGGACATGGCCGACCCCGAGGCCGTCGGAGCGCTCGTCCACGAGGTGCAGGAGCGGCTCGGTCGGCTCGACGTCGTCGTCGCCAACCACGCCTACATGACGATGGGGCGCCTCCTCGACCACGAGCCGGACGACTGGTGGCGCGTCGTCGACACGAACCTCTCCGGGACGTTCCACCTCGTCCGCGAGGCGGTGCCGCTCATGCGCGCGAACGGCGCCGGTCGCGTGGTCGTCATCGCGAGCGAGTGGGGCGTCACCGGCTGGCCCGAGGCGACGGCGTACGCCGCCTCCAAGGCCGGGCTCGTCTCGCTGGTGAAGACGCTCGGCCGCGAGCTCGCTCCCGAGGGGATCATCGTCAACGGCATCGCACCGGGCGTCACGGACACGCCCCAGCTGCAGGTCGACGCCGACGCCGCCGGGGTGTCGCTGGCCGAGATCCACCGCCGGTACGCCGCCGGCATCCCTGTCGGTCGCATCGGCCGGCCCGAGGAGATCTCGGCCGCGGTGTCGCTGCTCTGCGACTTCCGGCTGTCCTCGATGATCGGCCAGATCGTGCAGGTCAACGGCGGCACCACCCGCAGCAGGGTCTGACCCCCGCCACGCGGCGGGACCGACGAAACCTAAGGAGCGACGGCAGTGGCCGAGCAGTACGTGAGGTACGACGACGGGACCGTGGGGCAGGTCGACGGCATGGCCGTCCCCCGGTACGCCGGCCTCACCACCTTCGCCCGGCTGCCGCGCGCCGAGGACGTCGAGTCCTACGACGTCGCCGTGGTCGGGGTGCCGTTCGACAGCGGTGTCACCTACCGCCCGGGTGCCCGGTTCGGCCCGGCGGCGATCCGTCAGGCGTCCCGGCTGCTCCGCCCGTACAACCCGGCGCTCGACGTGTCGCCGTTCCGCGCGGCGCAGGTCGTCGACGCCGGCGACATCGCGTGCAACCCGTTCGACATCGTGGCGGCGCTGGCGCAGATCGAGGCCGGCATCACCGGCCTCATCGGCTCCGGGCGCAGCGTGGTGTCCCTCGGCGGCGACCACACGATCGCGCTGCCCGTCCTGCGCGCGCTGCACGCCGAGCACGGGCCGCTCGCGCTGGTGCACTTCGACGCCCACCTCGACACGTGGGACACCTACTTCGACGCGCCCTACACGCACGGCACGCCGTTCCGGCGCGCGTCCGAGGAGGGACTCATCGTCAAGGGCAGCTCCGCCCACGTCGGGATCCGCGGGTCGCTCTACGACCGGGGCGACCTCGTCGACGACGAGGAGCTAGGTTTCACGATCGTGCACTGCCGCGACTTCGACCGGCTCGGCGCCGACGGGATCCTCGAGCGCGTCCTCGACCGGGTCGGCGACGCGCCGGTCTACGTGTCGATCGACATCGACGTCCTCGATCCCGCGTTCGCGCCCGCGACGGGGACGCCGGAGGCCGGTGGCATGACGAGCCGCGAGCTGCTCGCGGTGCTGCGCGGGATGCGGCACACGAACCTCGTCGGCGCGGACATCGTCGAGGTGGCACCGGCGTACGACCACGCCGAGATCACCGCCGTCGCCGCGGCGAACCTCGCCTACGAGCTGGTGAGCATCCTCGCCGACAAGAGGTCGGCGTGACCGTCCCGGCGGGCCCGGTCGGGTGGCCGGAGGGCCGCACGTCCGCAGCGGCGTTCACGTTCGACGTCGACGCCGAGTCCGCCGTCCTGTGGGGAGCGCCGCACAACGCCGACCGGATGAGCGTCATCAGCCACCAGGCGTACGGGCCGCTGGTCGGCGTACCGCGGCTGCTGTCGCTGCTCGAGAGGCACCGGATCCGCTCGACCTTCTTCGTGCCGGGGTACACGGCCCACCGCTACCCCGCAGTCGTGCGCGACATCGCCGCGGCCGGTCACGAGATCGCCCACCACGGCTACCTGCACGAGCAGCCGACGGGCGTGACGGCGCAGGAGGAGGCGGACAACCTCGACCGCGGGCTCGACGCGCTCGAAGAGGTCGCCGGCGTGCGCCCGACCGGCTACCGCGCGCCGATGTGGGACCTGTCCTGGCGCAGCCCAGGTCTGCTGGCCGACCGCGGCTTCCTGTACGACTCCAGCCTCATGGACGCCGACGTCCCCTACGAGCTCGACGTCGACGGCACCCGGTCGCTGGTCGAGATCCCGATCCAGTGGGCGCTCGACGACTGGGAGCAGTACTGCTTCCTCCCCGACATCACCGGCAGCGGACTCATCGAGACGCCGGCCAAGGCTCGCGAGCTGTGGGAGGCGGAGTTCGAGGGGCTGCGCTCGAGCGGCGGCTGCTGGGTGCTGACGAACCACCCGTTCCTGTCCGGGCGGCCGTCGCGGGCCGCGGCGCTCGACGGCCTCATGGCGCACGTCGCGTCCTGCGCCGACGTCTGGCTGGCCTCCCTCGACGAGATCGCCGCGCACGTGCGGACACTCGGGCTCGAGCCCCGCTCGGTCGAGCGCCCCCAGCTGCCCCCGGCCTAGCGCCTCGGCGCCCGCAGGGCGATCTCCAGCAGGTCCTGCGCCGCACCGGTGAGCCGGGCTCCGCGGGGCCACACGGCACGCAGGCGGCGCTCGAGGTCCATCCCCTCGACAGCGACCACGGCGAGCCGCCCGCCCGCCAGGTCCGGCTCGGCGGCGAGGCTGCTGATGACACCGGGCCCGGCGCCGGCCGCGATCGCCGAGCGCACGGCGCCGGCGCTGGACAGTTCCAGCAGCGGAGGCGCGAACGGCGCGTGGGCAGCGAGCGCCGTCTCCCAGGACACGCGGGTCCCCGACGCGGGCTCCCGGTGGACGAGCCGCGTTGCCGCGAGCTCGGCCGCCGGCACCGGGCCGCGTCGTCGGGTCCAGGGGTGCCCCGCGGGGACGACGACGAGCAGACGGTCCCGCGCCACGGTCCGGGAGTGCATCCCCGCCGGGACGGACGGGCCCTCCACGAACCCCAGGTCCGCCCCGCGGTCGAGCACGGCACGCGCCACCGCGGCGGAGTTCATCGCGTCGAGGCTCACGACCGTGTCCGGGTGCTCGACGGCCAGCGTCACCAGCCAGCGGGGGAGCAGGTGCTCCGCCACCGTCAGGCTCGCCGCGACCGGCAGCCGTACGTCGCGGTCGGCGCGCAGCGAGGCCGCGCCGGCGTCGAGGGCAGCGGCCGACGCGAGCAGGTCCCGGGCCCAGTCGGCCACGAGCGCCCCCTGCGGTGTCAGCCGCGACCCGGTCGAGCTGCGGACCAGGACGGGGAAGCCGAGGAGCCGCTCCATCCCGGCAATGCGCGCGCTCGCCGCGGGCTGGCTGACGCCGTGCTCGGCCGCCGCCCGGGTCAGGCTCCCGGTCGCGGCGACGTCGAGCAGGAGGCCGAGCGCGGCGAGGTCGGGAACCCGGTCGGGGAACATGACTCCATCCTACGGCTCGTCATAAGCAACCCTTATGACCAGATCGGGACGTACCGCCTACCAGTGCGCGCTCGGGACGCGCATGATCGACGCTGACCGGTGGGCGTCCGAGGTGAAGGGCCGGGGCATGGACGTAGGCACGCGGGAGCGGGCGACCCGCACCGTGCAGCGGCACGCCGGCAGCGCCACGGCGTTCGCGCGGCCGATCGCACCGGGGCTGGCGGTCGTCGCGGTCGGGTGCGCCGTCGCGTTCGCCGCGGCCGCCGTCGTGCCGTCGCTCAACCCCTCCACGGTCGCCGTGGTCCTCGGCGCGCTGCTGGCGAACTCCGGGCTGCACCGGACCGTCCTGCGGCCGGGCACCCGGTTCGCCGCGCACCGGCTGCTGCGCGTCGCCGTCGTGCTGCTGGGTCTGCAGCTCTCGCTGCGCCAGGTCGTCGCGCTGGGCGGACGCGGTCTGGCCGTCGTGCTCGTCACGGTGGCCCTCACGTTCGCCGGGACCCAGCTCCTCGGCCGGGCCCTCGGGGTCTCCCCGGCCCGTCGGCTCCTCGTCGCCACCGGCTTCTCCATCTGCGGCGCGTCGGCCGTCGCGGCGATGGAGGAGGTCGCCGGCGGGGACGAGGCGGACACGGGCGTGGCCATCGCGCTGGTGACGCTCTGCGGGAGTCTCGCGATCCTCCTCCTCCCCGCCCTACGCCTCCCGCTCGGCCTCGACGTGACCGCGTTCGGCGCCTGGGTCGGCGCGAGCGTGCACGACGTCGGACAGACCGTGGCGACCGCCAGCCGGGTGCCCGGCGCCCTGTCGACCGCCGTCGTGGTCAAGCTCAGCCGGGTGGTGCTCCTGGCGCCGCTGGTGACCGGGGTCGCCGTCGCGCGGCGTCGTCGCGGCGAGCTCGCCGCGGTGGGTGCGCGCCGTCCCCCCGTCGTGCCGCTGTTCGTGCTGGGCTTCCTCGCCTGCATCGCGCTGGCGAGCACCGGTCGGATACCGGCCGGGGTGCTCGGTGCGGCGACGGCCGTGCAGCAGGTGCTGCTCGTGGCCGCCCTGGTGGGTCTCGGCACCGGGATCCACGTGGCCACACTGCGCCGCACGGCCGGGCGGGCCACGGTCCTCGGCCTGCTGTCCTGGGTTCTCGTCGCGGTCGTGGCGTACGCAGGCGTCCGGCTCGCCGGCCCCACGCTCGGCTGA
>JAJXTD010000006.1 GCA_021784035.1 Actinomycetes bacterium
CGCCGTGGCGCCGCACCGCGCCGCGACGGTGCGCACGGTCGTCGCCGCCACCGACCCGCCGGTGCCCCGCGCGGGGGGTCCGGCGCCGGCGTACGTCCCGACCCGACCGCTGCCGGCCCGCAGCGGCACCGGCCGGCGGATCGTCTACGCCGAACGGGCGGCCCACCTCTGGGTCGTCGGCGCCGACGGGGCGGTGCTCCGCGACTACCCGGTCACGGGTCGCGCCGGTCGCCCGAAGCCCGGCGTCTACCACGTCTACTCGAAGTCGACGGTGGCCGTGAACCCCGGGGAGAAGCTGCGCTTCGAGTACATGGTCCGCTTCGCCGTCGGCGTCACGGGTGCGCGGATCGGGTTCCACACCATCCCGCGGTACTACGACGGCGTCCCGATCCAGTCCGAGAGCCAGCTCGGCCGGGCGATCGGGGCCGGGGGCTGCGTCCGCCAGAGCCGGGCGGACGCCCGGTGGCTCTACGGCTGGTCCCGCGTCGGGGACACCGTGGTCGTGCTGCGCTGACCCCTAGACTCGTGCCGCGCGGCACCCGCGCACCCCACGCGGAAGGACCAGGCACGTGATCCGAGCCGGCAGTGCGACCCGTGCGTCGCTCGTCCTCGGCGTCGCCGCTGCCCTGGTCGCCGGCCTCCTGGCGGTCCCCGCGGTCGCGGCGTCCAGCGGGACGACGTCGCCCACGCCGGGCCCGACGACGCCGACCGCACGCCCTGCTCCGACCGTCCCGCCCGCCGACTTCTCGGTGACCCTCACTCCGCGCAGCGGCTCGACGATCGGCGTCGCCTACCCCATCACGGCGAAGTTCAGCGCCCCGGTCACCGACCGGGCCGCGGCCGAGCACCACCTGCACGTCTACGTGAACGGCCGGTTCTCCGCCGGTGCCTGGTACTGGCGCAGCAGCACTGTCGCCGTCTTCCGCACGGCGGCGTTCTGGCCCGGGCACGCCGTGATCGAGGTGCGGATGAGCCTCGCGGGCGTCGAGGTCGGGCACTCGGCCACCCGGCGCTACGTCGGCGGCGCGGCGACCACCCGCACCCACACGCTGCGCACGGCGCGGGCGCTCGTCGTCCACGTCGACGGCATCAAGGACATGTTCTACGTCGGCGTCGACCGCAAGCTCGTCAAGGTGTTCAAGACCTCGCTCGGCAAGCCGGGGTTCGAGACGCGCTCGGGCATCAAATCGGTCATGGAGAAGTACCCGCTGCGCCACATGACGAGCGTCGCGGCCGGCATCACCGACCCGCGCGACCAGTACGACCTGCAGGTGAAGTGGGCCGTCCGGATCACGCCGACCGGCGAGTTCGTCCACGCGGCGCCCTGGGCCACCGCGCGGCTCGGCCGCTACAACGGCTCGCACGGCTGCACCAACCTGTCGACCACCGACGCGAAGTGGTTCTTCGACAACGTGATCCCCGGCGACCCGGTCGTGACGACCGGCACGATCCGGCCGATGGAGTACTGGAACGGGATCGGCGCACCGTACAACATGCCGTGGGCCCAGTGGCTCGCGCACTCCGCCCTGCGCGGACGGCCCTAACCGCTCGGCGCGCCGCACGACAGGGGACGGGCGTCGCGCTCAGGCGGGCCCGGTTCCGCGTGGCACGCGGACGACGAGGGCTCCCGCCCGGGCGCGCGCCTGGATCGTGCGTCCCGGATCGACCACGTCGCCGTCGACCTGGCGGGGCTCCTCGCCCGAGGTCACGACCCACGCACTCGTGCCCTGCAGGTGGTAGCGCGACGTGTCGCGCACCGCGCGGCGCAGTGCGAGCCGCGAGCCGGTGCGCAGCCAGTCCACCGGGGTCGCGAGGGGCAGCACCACGACGTGCAGCAGGCCGTCGGACGCCGATGCCTCCGGCACGACGTCGAGACCGCCGACCAGCCCGCCGACGTTCGCCACGAGGACGCTGCGTGCCGTGAACCATCGGGGGGAGCCGCCGTCGACGGCCACGCCGACGCGCATCTTCCCCTGGCGCGCGGCTCGCAGCGTGTTGAGCACGTACGCCGTCGGTCCGATGGCACTCTTGAGCTGCTCCGGCGCGTCGATCAGCACGGCGTCCATGCCGATGCCGGCCATGACGGTGCAGATGGCGACCCGGCCGCCGAGCCCCACCTCGAGCACGTCGACGGTCCGGTCGACGCCCTCGAACGCGACCCGGCCGGCGCGGTCGAGCGCGAGCGGGATCCCGAGGTTGCGGGCCAGCAGGTTGCCGGTGCCCGCGGGCAGGATCCCCAGGGGCACACCGGTTCCGGCGAGCCCCTCGGCCACCGAGCGAACCGTGCCGTCGCCGCCCCACGCGAGGACGAGGTCGGCGCCCGACGCGACGGCGTCCCGTGCCTGCTGGACGCCGGGGGAGCCGGGCGTGGTCTCGACCACGTGCGGCGTCGACACCCCGGCGCGGTGCGCCCAGCGCGCGAGCCGGTCGACCGCGGCGTCGAGCCCGCCGGACTTGAGCGGGTGGACCACCGCGACCGACTCGGCGGTCATCGCGGGATGCCGAACGTGAGGTTGCCCTGGTCGTCGTCCTGGTGCACGACGACCGTCGCGGTGGAGCCGTCGGCGGAGGTGGCGGTGCAGGTGAACGTGCTTCCCGCCTCGATCGCGACCGAGTCCGGGCAGTCGACGGTGGTGCTCACGCCGGTGCGATCGGCCAGCCGGGTGGCGATCTCGTTCTCGACGGTCGCCATGTCGAGCTGGCTGCGCCCGGCCGTCCGGCTCAGCAGGAGCGCGGCGCCGGCGCCGGCGAGGAGGACCAGGACGAGGGCGACGACCACGAGCCACACGGCGGGACCCCGGCGGCGTCGCGCCGGCTCGTCGCCCGGGACGGGGTGCTGTGCCGGGCCGCGCGGGACGGTGGCGTAGGCGGCGGGCACCGTCACCGCCGGCGGCGCCGACGTCACGACGGGGACGGCGGGGGGAGGGGCGGCCTCGGTGGCCGGGGACGACCACGGGTGGGCGACGGTGTCGTCGGTCCAGGCACTGCCCGTCCACCACCGCAGACCCCCTGCCCCGCCGTCGGCGGGGTCGGGGTACCACCCCGGTGCGGGCGCGGTGGGCTCGGTCACGGGACGAAACTAGCGCGCGCCTGTGCCCGCGGTCGCGCCTCGCGCGCGCCGTCACGTCGAACCACGCCTGCGTCGTCGACGTGCCCGCCAGCCAGGAACGGACGAAGCCACTATGGTCGCTGACCCGCCCACCAGCCCCGCCGTCGCCATGCTGCGCGAGGTTGATCCAGGGCGAGCGGCTCGCTCGCGCCATTGTCGTGCACGAGGGACCAGTACCTCGCGGACTTGGGCGGACTCGAGGTCGTGGTGCCGTCGTGAGCGGTCTTCCTGCCGGTCCCGTACATGTCGAGCCAGGGGCGCTGCGTGCCGCGCTCGACCCCCACGTCACCCGCGATGCCAGGCACCGAGGAGAACCCCACTTTGCGTGATCTTTACGTCGGGTGGGTCGAGTTCGTTGGGGCGCTGCTCGATAGACCATCCGGGGGCCACTTCGTTGACGGGAACATCGATGCCGAGTAAACGCGCCGAGCCTGGTCGCGACCCCTCCTGGAGCGGCCGGCACTGGCGTGTGCGGTTGACCGCGCTGGCACTGGCGACAGTCGTCCTGCTCGGGTCGACGTTGATCGGTGTCTGGAGCCGCGGCCGGGCGGACCAGTCGGCTGATCTGGCGAGTCGCGCCTCGGACCTGAGCCTGGCTCTGACCAGGCTGGACAGCGTAGTGGTGCGGCAGCTGACCGGTGTGCTGACTGCACCCGATCCAGATGGCGTGTCCAGGGCGCTGTCTACACTGCGGGACGCGAGGGAGGCCGTCAGAGGTGAACTCCCGGCGGACACGCATGCCGACGTGTGGCCCGCCGAAGCGACAGTGGAGGGCTTGGCCGTCCGGACGTCGGCCGGCGACACGTCCGTGACGCC
Organism: Actinomycetes bacterium; assembly: GCA_021784035.1. Lineage (GTDB taxonomy): Bacteria > Actinomycetota > Actinomycetes > S36-B12 > CAIYMF01 > Longivirga. The sequence goes on from JAJXTD010000006.1 coordinate 3,926, forward strand.
GGTGCAGTGGGACGACGCCGTCGACCGGCTGTGGACGATCCTGGGCCCCGCCCAGGCACAGCTGACGACGCAGGCACACGCCGACTTCGATTCGGCGGCGGAGACCTCGCTGCTGCTGCACGCGGCGGCCACGCTTCTCGTCGTGGTCCTGCTGGGCGTGGCCGAGGCGATCGTCCGTCGGGCGCGGCGCGCTGACGCGGAGCAGCTGCGTCGGCGAGAGGCCCGCTTCCGATCATTGACCGACAACGGTGCTGACGGGATCGTGCTGGTGGATGCCGTTGGCCGCGTGTCCTTCGCCAACGCCGCCGCAGTGGAGCACCTCGGGCCGCGCCGAGTCCGCATCGGCAGTTCGGTCATGGACTGGGTGAGCGGACCCGATTCGGACCGCGTGGCCGGAGCCCTCGCGGACGCGGTCGAGCTGCCGGATGCGATTCACCGCATTGAGGTGCCGATCCCGGTCGACCAGGGCACGCGCAGACTCGAGGTCCGCCTCTCCAACCGGCTGCCCGACCCGGACGTGGCCTCGCTCGTGCTGAACGTGCGCGACGTCACCGCCCAGGCGGCGGCCTACCAGCAGCTGCGGCACCAGCAGCGACTGACCCAGGACCTGCTGGACTCCATCCCAGCCGCGGTGTTCGTCCGAGACGTAACCGGTCGGTTCACCTTGGTCAATCGGGGCTTCGAGGCGATCGTGGGGTTCTCGAGGAGCGAGATCATGGGGCGCGTGATCGCAGACGTCCTGCCGTCCCAGTGGCAGGCCCTGGCCCGCAAGAACGATGAGGATCTCAGGCGTACCGGTGATCCGTCGACGAGCCAGGTCGTGCTGACCCACGGCGCCGCGATGCACGTCTACCACCAGTCGCGCTTCCTCCTGCGGGACGAGCGCGGCGACGGATACGGTCTCGGCGGGATCCTGACGGACGTCACCGAGCAGGCCACCCGCGCGGCTGAGCGCAGTTGGTTCACCACGGTCATCGATGTTGCCGGCGAGGCGATGCTGTCGATCGATCCCACGACGCGGATCGAGCGGTGGAACCTCGCCGCTGAGCGTCTGTTCGGCTACGCCTCCGCCGAGGCCATCGGAGCATCGGCCACCATGCTCTGGGACGCGCACCCCGACGTCCGGCAGGCGGCGCTGGCTCGTGTGCTGGCCGGCGAGACGCTGTTGTTGCCGGGATTGCTCGCCCGGCACAAGGATGGTCATCACTTCTACGTCGATGTGACAGCTGCCCCGCTGTGCGACGCGACAGGTGCGCCGTCGGGTGTCGCTCTCATCATGCATCCCACCGGCATGGAGGGCATGGATCCCGTGACGGGCCTTCCCCGGTGGGGGATGCTGATGGACGACCCGGGGACCACTGTCGGGATGGCGGGGGCCGTCGTCGTGCTCGGGGTTCACCGGCTGGATCTGGTCAACGTCACCCGCGGGAAGGTCGCCGGAGACGCGATCCTGTCGGGTGTCGCCTCCGCACTGCGGAGCTTCGTGGCCGAGCTCCACGGACCCGAGCTGGCGGTCGACGGGTGGCCGACCCCGGATCCAGGGCCGCGGCGCTTGGTCGCGCGGCTGGCTCGCGGCGACGGCGGCCGCCTCGTCGTGGTCGACCCAACCACGACGACCATGACGGAGGCACTCGACCTGGCCAACCGGGCGATCCGTGCCGCTCGGGTGCCGCTGGAACGCGGCGATATGGAGTTGACACCGGTGGTGAGCGCAGGTGTGTCGCTCATCCGGTCCGACCTCGAGACCGCCGTGAATGACGCAGTCACAGCCCTCAGGCAGGCCAAGGAATCGGGTGGGGGTCACGCGTGCGGGCATGATCCAGAGCGTGCCGCCGACGAAGCTGCCGAGATGGCGATGCTCGAGGATTTGCGCTCGGCCTGCGGCACGGACCAGATCCAGATGCACTACCAGCCCATCATGAACCTGCGGACCGGAGCGGTCACCGGGGTGGAGGCGTTGATGCGCTGGGAACACCCGGGACGCGGCTTCGTACGGCCGGATGTGTTCATCCCGCTGGCTGAGCGCAGCGGTTTGATCGACGACCTCGGCCGCTTCGCGCTGGTCCGGGCCGCGAGCCAGGCGGTGGGATGGGGCAAGGACCTGGGTGCCGTGTCGGTCTCGGTCAACGTCTCCGCGCACCAGGTCAAACGACCGGACTTCGCCGACAGCGTCCTGCACGCACTGGAAGCGGCCGCGCTGCCTGCGACCCGACTGGTTCTGGAGCTCACCGAGACCAGCGTGCTTGAGACCGGCGAGGCGGGGGTCGGCGTGGTCGACCAACTCGAGCAGCTGCGAGGGTTCGGTGTGCGAGTGGCTCTCGACGACTTCGGCACCGGATACGCCTCCCTGACCTACCTGAACCATCTCCCCGTGGACGTCCTCAAGATCGACCGTTCCTTCGTCGTGGGCATGCGCGCGGGCGACCACCAGCGGACCGTGATCTCCAGCATGATCGCGCTCGGCAGACGGCTTGGCCTGGACATCGTCGCCGAGGGGATCGAGGACGCCGACGTCGCCGACGAGCTGGCAGAGGAAGGTGTCACCCACGGCCAGGGCTACCTGTGGAGTCGTCCGGTCCCTGACTCCGATCTGCCGGCCGTCGTGACACGCCTGCGTGACGCGTCCCAGCCGTCGATCGACGCTCCGCTGAACCCAGCACCCGCGTCTGAGAGGGCGACACCGCGCCTCTCTCGTTCGCGACGACGCCGCCTGGTCAGGGAGGGGCGATCCGGTGGTGCGTGAGGTCCGACGTCTTGGTCGACGTGGTGCGATGCAGCCGCTCTCCCTGGACGGTCCCGGCACGCATCCCTGGGGGAGTCCGTCCGTGCGCGACCCGGTGGTCGAGCGCAGGGGCCTCCCAGCCGCGTCGGACGACGTCGAGAACCTGGTGGCGGCGATGCATCCGGCCGATCGTCGGGTAGCCCTCGGGGCGGCGGTACAGCAGCAACTGCCGTTCGCCGTGGCAGCCGTGGCAGTGCCGGCCATCTCGCTCGGAATCGGAGAGCCCGTCCGTCCGTCCATGCTGGCTGCGGGCCTCGTCGCCCTAACCATCGCGACTGTCGGGATGGTCGTCGCGGTTATGCTGCGAGCCCCGACCTGGCTCCGCGACGTGCTCGTCCTGTGTTCACTGCCAGGGCTCGCTCTGGTGGTCATGGGGACGGGTGGCGAGCCGCACGTCAGCGCGGCGGTCCTGCTGGTCCCGGTCCTGTGGATGGCCCTCTACGGCAGTGGTCGGACCCTGCTGACCGCCCTGGTCCTGCAGGCCGTCACCGTGTCCCTGCTCGCGACCACCGACCGGTCCAGCACGGCGAGAGATGAGCTGCGCTTCGCTGCCGTTCTCATCGCCGTGTCGGTCGTGTCCGCATCGGCCGTGTTCCGCGTTGTCCGGAACTTGTCCCGCAGCGAGGCGCGCGCGCGCCGCCAAGAGCAGGTGCTCCGCACCGTCGGAGCCGCCATCCGAGAGATCCAGGAAGGGCCGGACGCCAGGCAAAGCGTCTGCGCGGCCGTCCTCGCAGTCACGGACGGCAACGCGGCGGCGCTCATGGAACCGGACGGTCCCGAGCATCTGAGGGTGACCGCGTCCGCGGGGACACAACTGCCACCCACCCGGATCCACCTGACCGATCCGTCCATCTCCGCCGTCGCCTACCAGACCGGGATGCCCGTCTATGTCCCCGATACGGCCAATGAACCCAGGGCCAACCCCACCATGCTGGCGCTGACCCACGCACGCAGCGTGCTCGCCCAGCCCTTCCAACGCGACGGCAAGATCGCCGGCGTCGCCTTCGTGACCTGGCCCGACCGGCATCCCTCTCCGCCACTTCTCGCAGAGCCAGCGATGGCCTTACTCGCTCGCGAGGTCGGCCTCGCGCTGGAACGCGCGGAACTGCGGACCCGGCTGCACGAGGAGGCGACCACGGACTCCCTCACGGGGGCGGCGAACCGTCGCGTCTGGCGCAGCCGCGTCCCCGACATGATGACGTCCGACGGATCGCTGTGCGTCGCCATGCTCGATCTCGACCACTTCAAGTCCTACAACGACACCCTGGGGCACCTTGCCGGGGACGACCTGCTCCGCGATCTCGTGGGCGCCTGGTCGCCGTTGCTGCGCCCCACCGATCTCCTCGTACGCTGGGGAGGCGAGGAGTTCGCCATAGCGCTGCCCGACTGCGATCCCGACGCGGCCATCACCGTCATCGACCGTCTCCGCGAAGCCGTCCCCGCAGGACAGACCGCATCGGCCGGCATCGCCTGCTGGGACGGGCGCGAGACGCTCGCCGCGCTGGTGGCTCGGGCCGATGCCGCCCTCTACGAGGCGAAGCGCGCGGGACGCGACGTCACCGCGCTTGCAGCGCCCCCGTCTGCCCTCGCGACGGACTTGGCTGTTGGTTCGATCCCTTCCGCGTCTGAGTGAGCTTGGGGACTCCTCGGCCCATTTCTTGTGGAAGCGCAGGACATCGTGACCAGTTCGGCGACCGGGCCACCGGTCGCGCCGCAGCGACACCGAGCCGGTGTCAGGCGGTCGTCCGGTAGCGGTGGTCGGCCGCGGCGCGCTCGCAGTCGCGCACGGTGTGGAAGCCGGACTCGAAGCGGCAGTCGTGGCACACGGCGATGGACGCGCTCCCGAGGTGCACGACCTCGACGCTGTGCGGACGGCAGCACGACGTCGAGTGCTCGTGGTCGCGCCGGTGGACCGCGGCGAGCATGGCCCGCACGATCGGCTCCGGGCTGTTCGGCGTCATGACGTCCGTATCGGATCGCAGCCGCAGGGACCTGAGCCATTGCGAGCCATGGGATTGCGAGGCATCAGCGGGTGGCACGCGACCGTGCGCGAGGCCGTCGACCGGGTACGGTCACGCCATGAGCCCCGCGCGTCGACGGCCCCCGCGCGGGCCACGTCGGCCAGGCCCGCCCGGCGGCACCGGAGCGGACGCCGCGCGGCTGCGGCGGCAGCCGCCGCTCGACGTCCTCGAGCACGAGCTGCGGCGCGTGCGCGACGCCACCGACGCGTTCGTCGTCGAGGGTGTCGTCGGCTTCGTCGCCGGACTGCTCGACGTGCGGGGGCCGGACGCGGGCACGGCGTACGAGACGTTCTGCCGGGAGGCGCTCGACGACCCGCGTGCGGGCACGTCGGTGCTGGGACTGCAGGCCGCGACCGTCCTCGCCGATCTCGGCCATCCCGCGGTGCGCGGTGCGGCCGCTCTGCTTGTCGCCGGGGCGGATCCGGCACTGCGCGCCGAGCTCCCGGAGTGGTGCGCGCACGTCGGCCGGGTGCACGTCGTGGAGGCCGGCTCGCTGCGGACCCCCGACGACAGCGAGACCGTGCTGCACGTGATGCTCGACTACGACGAGCCGACCGCCGGTGCGCGGCACCTGCTCTCGATCGCAGTCCAGCACGCGGAGCGGCGCGTGCACCTGCTCGACGTCCGCGCGCGGGAGGCCCACGACTCCATCGCGCCCATCGCCGAGGCGTACGCCGGCTCGCCCACCGCACGGTGGACCTGGCACGGCGTCGACGAGCTCGAGGCGCTGGTGGCCGATGCCGTCCGCGCCACGTGGCTGCGCACTCCCGCACAGTGGTCGGTGCAGGACGTCGAGGGCGGGAGCACGCCGGCGTGGGCCTTCGGCGTGCGGCGGCTCGAGCAGGTGACGGGCACCGACCTGCGTGCCCCGCGCTGAGCGTCGGTCGAACGGCCTCGACGGCCCAGATCCGGGTGCTCGCCACGCCCGGAACTCCCGTTCTGATCGACAGGTCGGCCTGTTCCGGCTAGCGTCGGCACCGCCTTGTGGGGAAGCAGGGCGCCACGACCGGACCGCCGAGTCCCGTCCACGGTCGTGGCCCTAGCACCTGGACGGGAGTGGGGGAACCACACTCGGCCGCCGACCTCGTGTCGTCGGCCTCGGGGTGAAGTCGCGCGAGCGGCAGGCCGTCCTCCGGCCCAACCCGACAGCTCACCTCGCAGGCGGCGGAGGTCACGACATGACGTCTGTCATGCCCGTGCGCGCGCTCGTCGGCGTCGCAGCACTCTCGACCGCTCTGGGGATGTCCGTCGTCGCGCCCACCAGCGCCTCGGCAACGACCGGGACGGGGACGACCGTCGCGGCCACCGTGCTGCCGACGCTGCGGGTCGGGTCCTCCGGAGCGATGGTCTCGACCCTGCAGTACGTGCTGTCGATCCGTCGGACGGGCGTGTACGACCGCGCCACGGCCGCCGCGGTGAAGCGGGTGCAGCTGTGGAAGGGCGTCAACCCGGCCAACGGCGTGGTCGCGGGGAAGGCCACCTGGCTGGCGCTCAGGGACCCGACGCTGGGCTACGTCATGCGCACGTCGCGGCCCACCCGCGCGAAGTACCCGTTCGCGGCGTGGCAGACGTCGGTGCACGGACGCGGGATCGCCTACCGCGAGTCCAAGCTGTCCTGCACCGTTCTGTCGCGTACCGGCGCCTATCGCGGCAAGTGGCAGATGACTCTGTCGCTCTGGCGGGCCTACGGCGGACGGGCGTTCGCCGCCACGCCGGAGAAGGCGTCCTGTCTGAACCAGGACAAGATCGCCTACCGCGTCTGGGTCACGTCCGGCTGGAGGCCGTGGGGCGGCTGAGCTCTCAGCCGCTACGCCGGACGAACACGAGGTCCGCGACCGCGTGGCCCTGCTCGATGCCGGAACGCTCGAACTTCGTCATCGGACGTTCGAGCCGTGGTGCCCAGCCGGCGTAGGCATTGCGCAGCGCCGGCTCGGCGGTGAGCACCTCGAGCATGACGTCGGCGTAGGGCGCCCAGTCCGTCGCGCAGTGCAGGACACCGCCTGGCTGCAGCCGTGAGGCCATGAGCCGCACGAGGTCCGGCCGCACGATGCGGCGCTTGTGGTGGCGCGCCTTCGGCCACGGGTCGGGGAAGAACAGGCGGATCGCGGCGAGCGACGACTCCGCCACGCGCTCGCGCAGCAGCTCGACGGCGTCGCCGTGCACGACCCGCACGTTGTCGAGACCGTGCTCCTCGAGCTCGCGCAGCAGCCGCGCGACGCCGGGCGTGTGGACGTCGACGGCCACGATCCCGGTCGAGGGGTCGGCGCGCGCAAGCTCCACCGTCGCGTGCCCGAGGCCGAAACCGATCTCGAGCACGACCGGCCGGCCGCCGAACAGCGTCGCGACGTCGAGGGGACCTTCGGGCACGCCGTACCGGGGGAGCAGCGTGTCCATGGCTGCGCGCTGCGCATCGCTCATCCGCCCGCGCCGCGGGTGGAACGTGCGGATGTCCGGCACGGTGCCCACTCCGCTCGCCTCAATCGCTTGTGCTCCCGACAGGACGGGGCCCTGTCGGTCGACAAGCTCAATCGGCTCGGGAGCGCGAACGAGTTCGCGCTCCGCTCGCCTCAATCGCTTGTGCTCCCGGCAGGATCCGTCGGAGCCCCACCGGGGCTCCTCCTCCTCGAATCCTGGCGCGTCCATGAGAAAGCCTTCTTCTGGGCCCTCACTCGTGAGGACCCGGAACAAGGCGTGCCCCCGGCAGGATTCGAACCTGCGCGCATGCCTCCGGAGGGCACCGCTCTATCCCCTGAGCTACGGGGGCCAGGAGTACGACGACCTTATCAGCGGCCGCCGCGGGCGCCGAATTCCGGCGGGGTGCCCGCCGACCCGCGGATACGCCGGCGAGCCGCCCCCACCTGCGCCGATAGGCTGGGCGCATGACGCCCGACCAGCTCGCCACCGCGATCCGGCACGCGCTCGTGCGCGCGATCGAGGACGGCGCCCTCGCCCTCGAGCCCGCGCAGGTCCCGGCCGAGATCACCGTCGAGCGTCCGCGCAACCCCGACCACGGCGACTACGCGACGAACATCGCGCTGCAGGTCGCGAAGCCGGCCGGCACCAGCCCGCGCGCCGTCGCCGAGCTCATCGCCGTACGGTTGCGCGAGGTCGGCGGCGTGGCGTCGGTCGACGTCGCCGGCCCGGGCTTCCTCAACGTCACCCTCGACGCCGCCACCCTGGGCGAGCTCGCGCGCTCCGTCGTCGTCGCCGGGGAGTCCTACGGCCGGATCGACCGCTACGCCGGAACGCGCGTCAACGTCGAGTTCATCTCCGCCAACCCCACCGGCCCGCTGCACCTCGGTCACACGCGGTGGGCGGCCGTCGGCGACGCGATCGCCCGGGTGCTCGAGGCCGCCGGCGCGGAGGTCGTCCGCGAGTTCTACATCAACGACCGCGGCCTGCAGATGGACAAGTTCGGGATGTCGCTCGAGGCACGCGCCCTCGGCACCGAGCCGCCCGAGGGCGGCTACCACGGCGCCTACGTCGACGACATCGCGCGGCAGGTCGTCGCGGCCGACCCGTCGATCCTCGAGCTGACCGGCCCGGACCGGTGGGCGGCATTCCGCGAGGCGGGCTACGCCCTGCAGCTGCAGCAGCAGAAGGACGTGCTCGACGGCTTCAACACGCACTTCGACGTGTGGTACTCCGAGCGCACGCTGCACTCGAGCGGCGCCGTCGAGCGCGGCCTGGCCCGGCTGCGCGAGCACGGCCACGTGTTCGAGTCCGACGGCGCGGTGTGGCTGCGCACCACGGACTTCGACGACGACAAGGACCGTGTCCTGGTCCGCAGCAACGGCGAGCTCACCTACTTCGCGAGCGACACCGCCTACTACGTCGACAAGCGCGACCGCGGCTTCGACGTCTGCATCTACCTGCTCGGCGCCGACCACCACGGCTACGTCAACCGGCTGCGCGCCGTCGCCGCGTGCGCGGGCGACGACCCCGACGTCAACATCGAGGTGCTCATCGGGCAGCTGGTGAAGATGATGAAGGGCGGCGAGGAGGTCCGGCTCTCCAAGCGCGCGGGCAACATGATCACGCTCGAGGACCTCGTCGACGAGGTCGGCGTCGACGCGGCGCGCTACTCGCTGATCCGCTACCCCGTCGACAGCCCGCTCACCCTCGACCTCGACCTGCTCGTGTCGCGGAGCAACGACAACCCGGTCTACTACGTGCAGTACGCGCACGCCCGGATCGCCTCCGTGCTGCGCAACGCCGGCGACCTCGGCATCGACTGGCGCGGAGCCACCGCCGACCTCTCGCTGCTCACCCACGAGCGCGAGACGGCACTGCTCGGGCTCATCGGAGAGCTGCCGCGGGTGGTCGGCACGGCCTCGGAGCTGCGCGAGCCGCACCGCGTCGCGCGCTACCTCGAGGAGCTGGCGAACGCCTACCACAAGTTCTACGACGTCTGCCGGGTCCTGCCGGGAGCGGACGCCGACGTGGAGCCGATCAACGTCGCGCGGCTGTGGCTGTGCGGCGCCGCGCGCCAGACCCTCGAGAACGGCCTCGCGCTGCTGGGGGTGTCCGCCCCCGACCGCATGTAGCCGCTCGGGTGTCCAGCGGCTGATACGGCCGGGAGCGCGTCGGCCCCGGCTCGCTAGCCTTCGCCCATGCGCGCACACCCCGCCGGCCCGAGGCACGGCGAGATCCTTGCTCCCGCGGGAGCGCCCCCGCCGCCGGCCGATGCGGAGGCTCTGCACGCGCTGACCGAGGGCGTGTGGCCGATCGGCGCCCGCCGTTCCGACGGCGGTGGCCTCACGCCCCGCTCGGTGAGCATCGCCGGCGTCGACGTCCGCGACCTGGCCGCCGAGTTCGGCACGCCGCTGTTCGTCCTCGACGAGGCCGACTTCCGCTCGCGCGCGGCCGCGTTCCGCGCGGCGTACGACGACACGCAGGTGCCCGGCGACGTGTTCTACGCCGGGAAGGCGTTCCTCTCGGCGACCGTGGCGCGCTGGGTCGAGCAGGAGGGTCTCAACCTCGACGTCTGCACCGGCGGGGAGCTGCTCACGGCGGTCCGAGCCGGCTTCCCCGCGGAGCGCATCGCGTTCCACGGCAACAACAAGAGCGTGGCCGAGATCGAGCTCGCGCTGCGGCACGGCGTCGGCCGCTACGTCCTGGACTCCTTCGAGGAGATCGCCCGCCTGGCCGCTGCGGCGGAGCGCGCCGGGGTCGTGGCCGACGTCCTCGTGCGCGTCACCGTCGGGGTCGAGGCGCACACCCACGAGTTCATCGCGACGGCGCACGAGGACCAGAAGTTCGGGCTCTCGCTCGCGGGCGGAGCGGCGGAGGAGGCCGTACGGCGCATCGTGAAGCTGCCCTCGCTGCGGCTCGTCGGCCTGCACTCGCACATCGGCTCGCAGATCTTCGACACGGCCGGGTTCGAGGTGTCTGCCCACCGCCTCGTCGCGCTCGCGGCACGGGTCCGCGACGAGCACGGCCTCGAGGTCGACGAGCTCGACCTCGGTGGCGGCATGGGCATCGCCTACCTCGAGGACGAGGACCCGATGTCGCCGCGGGACATGGCCGAGCTGCTGCGCGGGATCGTCGTCCGCGAGTGCGCGGCGTACGGGCTGGCCGTGCCGCGCATCGCCGTCGAGCCGGGGCGGGCGATCGTCGGCCCGTCCATGGTGACCGTCTACGAGGTCGGCACGGTCAAGCCGGTCGACCTCGGGTCAGGGCACACGCGGCACTACGTGAGCGTCGACGGCGGCATGAGCGACAACATCCGCACGGCCCTCTACGACGCCGAGTACACCGTCCGGCTCGTCTCCCGGTTCTCCGCCGCCGACCCCGTCCTCAGCCGGGTCGTCGGCAGCCACTGCGAGAGCGGCGACATCGTCGTGCGGGACTGCTGGCTGCCGGGCGACCTCGCGCCCGGCGACCTGCTCGCGGTGGCGGCCACCGGCGCCTACTGCCGCGCGATGTCGTCGAACTACAACGCGGTGCCCCGGCCCGCGGTCGTCGCCGTGCGCGACGGCAGCACCCAGGTCGTGCTGCGCCGCGAGACGCCGGAGGACCTGCTGGCCCTCGACGCGGGGCTGACGCCCTGACGGCGCTACGCACGACCGCGTGCCGACCCGTCGCCCGTCCGACGGCCTCCGGGTGGCAGGCTGGCCCCCGCGCACGCTGCCCCTGGGAGGGACCCCGATGACCACGCCGGAACCGGCGCACCGCGAGCTGACCGTCGCCCTGCTGGGCTGCGGCACCGTGGGCAGCCAGGTGGCCCGTCTCCTGCGCGAGTCGGCCGACGACCTCGCCGCGCGCGCGGGAGCGCCGCTGCGCCTCGTCGGCGTCGGCGTCCGCGACACGACGAGACCGCGCGAGGGGATCGACGACGCGCTGCTCACGGCCGACCTCGGGTCGCTCGCCGCGAGCGGCGCCGACGTCGTCGTGGAGCTCATGGGCGGCATCGAGCCCGCACGCAGCCTCATCCTCGCGGCGATGGCGGCCGGCTCGTCGATCGTGACGGCGAACAAGGCGCTGCTCGCCGAGGACGGCGCGACGCTGCACGCCGCCGCCGAGAAGCACGGCGTCGACCTCTACTACGAAGCCTCGGTGGCCGGCGCGATCCCGCTGCTGCGCCCGCTGCGCGAGAGCCTCGCCGGCGACAAGGTCCGCCGGGTGCTCGGCATCGTCAACGGAACGACGAACTTCATCCTGTCCGCGATGGACGAGCACGGTGCGGACTACGCCGAGGTCCTCGCCGAGGCTCAGGCGCTCGGCTACGCCGAGGCCGACCCGACCGCGGACGTCGAGGGCTACGACGCGGCCGCGAAGGCCGCGATCCTCGCGGGTCTCGCGTTCCACACCCGGGTGCGGCTCGAGGACGTCTACCGCGAGGGGATCACCGCGGTCTCCGCGCAGGACGTCGCCGCTGCGCGCGACATGGGCTTCGTCATCAAGCTGCTCGCCGTCGCCGAGCTCTCCGACGACGAGAAGGGGCTCGTCGTCCGGGTCCACCCGGCGATGGTCCCGCGCACGCACCCGCTGGCCGGCGTGCGCGGTGCGTTCAACGCCGTCTTCGTCGAGGCCGAGGCCGCGGGGCAGGTCATGTTCTACGGCCGCGGCGCGGGCGGCGCCCCCACCGCGTCCGCCGTCCTCGGGGACATCGTGGCCGTCGGGCGGCACCGCGTCGTCGGCGCCCGCGGACCCGGAGAGTCGACGTACGCGCACCTGGAGGTGCGTCCCATCGGCGACGCCGTCACGCGCTACTACGTCAACCTCGAGGTGGCCGACCGTCCCGGTGTCCTCGCGACCGTCGCCCAGGCCTTCGCGGACAACGGCGTGAGCATCCAGAACGTCCGCCAGGACGGCCACGGCGACGACGCCGGCCTCGTCGTGCGCACCCACACGGCGCGCGACTCGGACCTGGCGGCCACCATCGAGCGGCTCCGGTCGAGCGACGCCGTGCGTCGCGTCGTGGGTGTCATGCGCGTCGAGGGGGAGGAGGGGCGATGAGCCGGCACGTCACCGTGGGCGTCCACCAGTGGCACGGCGTCATCGAGGAGTACCGCGACCGGTTGCCGGTGAGCGACTCCACCCCCGTCATCACGCTGCGCGAGGGTGGCACGCCGCTGGTCGCGGCGGGCCACCTGTCCGAGCTGACCGGCTGCGAGGTCCACCTCAAGGTCGAGGGGCAGAACCCCACCGGCTCGTTCAAGGACCGCGGCATGACGCTGGCGATCTCGAAGGCGGCCGAGGAGGGCGCCCAGGCGGTCATCTGCGCGTCCACCGGCAACACCTCCGCGTCCGCCGCCGCCTACGCCGTCAAGGCCGGGATGCTCTGCGCGGTGCTCGTGCCGCAGGGGAAGATCGCGCTCGGCAAGCTGGCGCAGGCCCTCGTGCACGGAGCCCGCCTGCTGCAGGTCGACGGCAACTTCGACGACTGCCTCACCCTCGCCCGCAAGCTGTCGGAGAGCTACCCGGTCTCGCTCGTCAACTCGGTGAACCCCGCGCGGATCGAGGGCCAGAAGACCGCGGCGTTCGAGATCGTCGACTTCCTCGGCGACGCCCCCGACATCCACTGCCTCCCGGTCGGCAACGCCGGCAACATCACCGCGTACTGGAGGGGCTTCACCGAGTACGCCGCCGACGGCGTGTCCTCGAAGCGCCCGCGCGAGTGGGGGTTCCAGGCCGCGGGTGCCGCGCCCATCGTCAACGGCGCGCCGGTCACGCATCCCTCGACCATCGCGACGGCGATCCGCATCGGCAACCCCGCGTCCTGGGACCAGGCGCTCGCGGCGCGAGACGAGTCCGGCGGTCGCATCGACGCCGTCACCGACCGTGCGATCCTCGCGGCCTACCGCCTGCTCGCCGCGAAGGAGGGCGTGTTCGTCGAGCCGGCGTCCGCCGCATCCGTCGCGGGTCTCCTGCAGGTGCACGCCGAGGGCGGGCTCGACCCGGGTCAGCGCATCGTCTGCACCGTCACCGGCCACGGCCTCAAGGACCCCGACTGGGCCATCGCGGGCGCGCCGAAGCCGGTCAGCGTCCCGGTCGACGCCCATCTCGCCGCCGTCGAGCTGGGGCTCGCGTGAGCCGCGCCCCCGGCGCCCGCCCGATGTTCCGCGCGGCGCCCACACGGGTGCGCGTCCCTGCGACGTCCGCGAACCTCGGCCCGGGCTTCGACGCGCTCGGTCTCGCCCTCGGCCTCTACGACGACGTCGTCGCGCAGGTGTCGGACGACCCGGGCATCCGAGTCGACGTCCACGGCGAGGGCGCCGACTCGGTCCCGCGCGACCACCGGCACCTCGTGGCCAAGTCCATGCTGCGCGGCTTCGACGCGCTCGGCGGCCGGCCGCGCGGCCTGGACCTGGTGTGCGCCAACCGGATTCCGCACGGTCGAGGTCTCGGCTCGTCCGCGGCGGCGATCGTCTCGGGCCTGCTCCTCGCCCGCGCGCTCGTGGTCGGCGGCGACGACCGCCTGCCCGACGCCGAGCTGCTCGAGCTCGCCGTGGCGCTCGAGGGCCACCCGGACAACGTGGCGGCCTGCCTGTACGGGGGCGTCGTCGTCGCGTGGACCCGCTCCACCGGCGGGACCCATGTCCTGCGCCTGCGGCCCGCCCCGGGGATCGTCCCCGTCGTGTGCGTGCCGTCGACGGCCGTGGCCACGAAGAAGGCGCGTGCCCTCCTGCCCGAGACCGTGCCGCACGCCGACGCCGCCTTCAACGCCGCGCGCGCAGCGCTGCTCGTCCCGGCGTTGACGAGTCGCCCGGACCTCCTGCTCGAGGCCACCGACGACCGGCTGCACCAGCAGTACCGCCGGCCGGCGTACCCGCGGACCGGTGACCTCGTCGCGAAGCTGCGTGCGGCCGGGATCGCCGCGACGGTCAGCGGCGCGGGTCCCACCGTCCTCGCCCTGACCGACGCCGCGACGGCCGGTGACGTCGCGGCCCTCGCCGGCGCGCGCTTCACCACGACGGTTCTCGACGTCGACACCCAGGGCGCCCGGATCGTGCCGCTCGAGGGCTGAGCTGAGCGGAGACCGATCCGCCGTGCCGTCGCGGCGTCGCTGGCGCGCGTGCGACAGCGGGGTGTTAGGCTGCTCCTGCACCTGGGCCCGCACCCCTCGATCTCCTCGGGGTGGGACACGTTCGACGGGGACTCCACCTCCACCGGAGCCACCGCGCCTGCGCCGCCCCGGGTTGCACCAGATCCCCCGCTCGTCGACTCCGTGTCCGGAGTGCCGGGCGTGGCCGCGCACCCGACGGGCGCGCGAGTCCTCCCTTCGTCTCGAAGAAGGTTCACTCGGTGACCGAGACCACCCAGACCGACAGCACGACCACCCCGCGCAAGTCCGGCGGGCTGTCCTCGATGCTGCTTCCCGAGCTCAAGTCCCTCGCGGGCCAGCTCGGCATCCCGGGAGCGTCCGGGATGCGCAAGGCCGACCTCATCTCTGCGATCAGCGCGCGTCAGGTGCCGGCCTCCCGGGCCGAGCGCCCGGCGGCGGAGCCGGAGCGCCCGCGCCGCGAGCGCGCCGAGCGCGAGCCCGCCCGTCCCTCGGTCGAGAGCACGCCGCAGGACCGTGAGCCGGCCGAGGCGCCGCACGGCGGGACGGATCCGGCCGCCCAGGGCGACCGGGGCGAGCGACCGCAGGCCGAGCGCGGCGAGCGACCGCGCCGCGACCGCGACGACCGGACCCCGGTCGAGCGCCCCCACGGTGAGGGCCAGCGCGAGCCGCGCGCCGACCGCCCGCAGCAGGACCGCCAGCAGGGCCAGGGTCAGCAGAACGACCGCGCGCAGAGTGACCGCGCGCAGGGCCAGGGCCAGCAGAACGACCGCCAGCAGGGCCAGGGTCAGCAGAACGACCGTGCGCAGGGCCAGGGCCAGGGCCAGGGCCAGGGCCAGGGCCAGGGCCAGGGTCAGCAGAACGACCGCCAGCCCTACGACGAGGACGACCGGGGCGGTCGCTCGCGTCGCCGCCGGCGCGGTCGCGACCGGTTCGCCGACCGCGACGACCGCGGGCCGCGCCAGAACCGCGACCGCGGAGCGCGCGGGCCGCGCGGTTTCGAGGGCGAGGTCGAGGTCAGCGAGGACGACGTCCTGCTCCCCGTCGCCGGGATCCTCGACATCATGGACAGCTACGCGTTCGTGCGCACCAGCGGCTACCTGCCGGGCCACAACGACGTCTACGTCTCGCTCGCGATGGTCAAGCGGTTCGGCCTGCGCAAGGGCGACGCCGTCACGGGCACCGTGCGCCAGCCGCGGGAGGGCGAGAAGGCCCAGAAGTTCAACCCGCTCGTCAAGGTGGAGACCGTCAACGGCGCCGACCCCGAGGCGGCGCGCAACCGGGTCGACTTCAGCAAGCTGACGCCGCTGTACCCGCAGGAGCGCCTGCGCCTGGAGACGACGCCGAACAACCTCGTGACGCGCGTGATCGACCTTGTCGCACCGATCGGCAAGGGCCAACGCGGCCTCATCGTGTCGCCGCCCAAGGCAGGCAAGACCATGGTGCTGCAGGCGATCGCGAACGCCATCACGGTGAACAACCCCGAGGTGCACCTCATGGTCGTGCTCGTCGACGAGCGCCCCGAGGAGGTCACGGACATGCAGCGCTCGGTCAAGGGCGAGGTGATCGCCTCGACCTTCGACCGGCCGGCCGAGGACCACACCACCGTGGCTGAGCTCGCGATCGAGCGGGCCAAGCGCCTCGTGGAGCTCGGGCACGACGTCGTCGTCCTGCTCGACTCGATGACGCGCCTCGGCCGCGCCTACAACCTCGCGGCCCCCGCGAGCGGGCGCATCCTCTCCGGTGGTGTGGACTCCGCGGCGCTCTACCCGCCGAAGCGGTTCTTCGGCGCCGCCCGCAACATCGAGAACGGCGGGTCGCTCACCATCCTCGCCACCGCCCTCGTCGAGACCGGGTCCCGCATGGACGAGGTCATCTTCGAGGAGTTCAAGGGCACCGGGAACATGGAGCTCAAGCTCGACCGGAAGCTCGCGGACAAGCGCATCTTCCCCGCGGTCGACGTCGACGCCTCCGGCACGCGCAAGGAGGAGATCCTCATGGCGCCCGACGAGCTCAAGACGGTCTGGAAGCTGCGCCGGGTGCTCCACGCGCTCGACCAGCAGCAGGCCATCGAGCTGCTGCTGGGCAAGCTGCGCGAGACCAAGAGCAACTTCGAGTTCCTGCTGCAGGTCCAGAAGACGACCCCGCTCTCCGGCGGCCACGCCGGCGACGACGACGACTGACCGGACCCCGTCCGCACGTCATCCCGGATGCCCCGTGAGGGCCCGCCCCGCTCAGTGGGGCGGGCCCTCACGGCGTTCCGGTGGCACGGACGGGCCGACGGAAGTCGTGCGAGCGCGGCAGGAACTCGTCGCCGAGGGCTCAAGGGGTCACCCGTTCGGCCGATGACTGACCCTGAACGGGGAAGCACTCATCGTCATCGTCCTGGAGGAACCATGTCCCGCACCACTCGCCGCCGGACCATCCGCGCGGTCGCTCCCGTGGCCGGCCTGCTCGCGGCCGGCCTGCTCGTCTGGCAGGGCAGCTACGCCGCGTTCAGCGCGCAGACCACGAGCCAGGCGGACGCCTGGGCCACCGGCAGCCTCGTCCTCGCCAACAACGGCGGGGTGGGCTCGACGTACAGCGGCAACACCTCGGCGCTGTTCAGCCTCGGCAGCCTCAAGTCCAGCGACTCCGGCGCCCGGTGCATCACCGTGGACAGCAGCGGCTCGCTGGCCGGCACGCTCAAGCTCTTCAGCGGCGCCATCACCGACGTCAACACCGCGAACCCCACGTCGAACCTCTCCTCGAAGCTCAACCTCGTGATCACCGCCGCCGCGCTCACGAACGACGACAGCGTCGACGCCTCGTGCGTCGCCGGCACCGGGACCGTCGCCTTCCCGGCGGCCGCCACGGCGGTCTACAGCGGGAACCTGAGCGGCCTGGGCACCTCCTACGCCGCGAGCGCGGGTGCCGGCATGAGCGTCTCTGCCGGGGCCGACCACCGGACCGCCTACAAGATCGCGTGGTCCCTCGACCCGTCGATCGACAACAGCTACCAGTCGGCGTCCACCAAGGCCGACCTGACCTGGGAGATCCAGTAACCGTCCGCCAGCGCATGGCGTGACCGCCGTCGGTGTGCCCCTCGTCGGGGGGCGAGGGGCACACCGGCAGCGCTGCCGCCCGCCCTGGGGCCGGCGTCGGCCCGCTTCCGCCGCCGGTCGTCCGGGCCGGCCTTCGCACCACCTGGGACGGGGGAGTCCGCGATGAGCACGCAAGCGCTGGGCGCCGAGCCCGGACCGACGGTCCGCTACCCGGCCCGGCTCCTGATCGCCGGGCTCGTCGGCCGTACCTGGCTGTGGTTCGTCGCGGCGTGCGTCGCGACCACCCTGCTCCCGATCCTCATCGGCTGGCGGCCCTACGTCGTGCAGAGCGGCTCGATGGAGCCGCGGATCCACGTCGGGGACGTCGTCCTCGCGGCCCCGGTGAACAGCGCCGACCAGCTCCTCGGCCGGGTGACCGTGTTCGACGACCCGGCCCACCCCGGCACGACCAAGACCCACCGCGTCGTCCGCCTCAACGCCGACGGGACCCTGACGACCCAGGGGGACGCGAACCCCACAGCCGACTCGACCCCGGTGCCGTTCACGGACGTGACGGGGCTCGGCCGCCTGCTCGTCCAGTTCAGCGGCCTCCCGCTCGTCTGGGCCCGCACCGGGCAGTGGCTGTACCTGGTCGGGTTCCTCCTCTCGCTGGCGCTGGCCGCCGTCGTGTCGAGCCGCGACCGCGAGGACGACGAGGACGGCGACGAGCCGCCGGGGGCCGACGTCGTTCCGCTGCCGTCGCGCGGCGGCACCGCCACGGGTTCCACCATGGCCGCGAGCACACCGACGGAACCGGGTCTCGGGCGCGTCACGCAGCGCGCCCCACGCCTTCTCGTCCTGCCCGGTGCGCTGCGTCCCGGTTCCGTCCTCGCCAGCGCCGGCCTCGCCTCGCTCGTCCTCGCCGGGATGCTCGTGCCGGCGTCCGGCGCCGCGCTCACGGCGTCGACCGGGAGCACCGCGAACACCTGGACCCTCGCCGGACCCGGCTACCCGAGCGTCGTCACGGGGTTCACCCCCTGGCTGTACTGGCGGCTGGACGACACCACGGGCACGACGGCGGCGGACTCGAGCGGCAACGGGCGCACCGGCACCTACACCCCCGACGCGAGCGCCGCGACGGTCACCCGCGGCGTCGTCGGCGCGCTGCCGGGCAACGCGCCGAACCTCGCGGTGACCCTCGACGGCACGACGGGCTGCATCGCGACCACGTCCACGACCGCCGTCCCGGCACCGACCCAGCTCACCGAGATCGTGTGGTTCCGGACCACCTCGACCGCGGGCGGGAAGCTGCTCGGCTTCGAGAGCCCGCGGACCGGCGTGACGGCCGGCAACGCCGGTGGCGCCTACGACCGGCACCTCTACCTCGACGCCGCCGGACAGGTCTGGTTCGGCATCGGGACGTCGACGAAGGTCGGCATCAGGTCCCAGTCCGGCCTCAACGACGGCGCGTGGCACATGGCGGCCGCGACCCTCGGCCCGGCCGGGATGGCGCTCTACGTCGACGGCGTGCAGGTCGCCACGAGCACGGCCACCGCGGCCGGCAGCTACTCCGGCTGGTGGCGCGCCGGGTGCGGGAACCTCTCCGGCTGGGTGAGCTACTGGGACGGCGGCGGCTCGCCGACCGCGTCGACGAACCAGCCGCGCGACTTCCCGTTCGCCGGGTCGCTCGACGAGGTGACCGTCTACCCGACGCCGCTCACCGCCGCGCAGGTCGCCGCCCTGTACGCCGCGCGGTGAGACCGGGAGGCCGTCGGCCCTCCCGGGCAGCTCCGCCGTACGCCGCCCGCTGAGCCGCGCCGCCCCGCCGGGAATGCCCGGACCCGCGTCCGCGTTTGGAGGGCGTACCGATCGGGTGGCAGACTTGGCCGCTGGCCCTGGCCCCTCCGGTCGGAGCCCCACGGTCCGGTTCACGTGCGCGACGCACGACCCGGCGCCACGACATGAGGAGCACCATGAAGGCCGACATCCACCCCGCGTACGGCGAGACCACGGTCCACTGCGCCTGCGGGAACACGTTCACCACGCGCAGCACCGCGAAGAACGGCGTGATCCACGCCGAGGTCTGCAGCGCGTGCCACCCGTTCTACACCGGCAAGCAGAAGATCCTCGACACCGGCGGCCGCGTCGCCAAGTTCGAGAAGCGCTTCGGCAAGAAGGCCGACGCCGCGAAGGCCGACGCCTAGCACGCTCCCGAGGGCGCTGCCCCGCACGACCGCCGGACGGCGACGTGCGCGGGCGGCGCCCTCGCCCCTTTCCCGCCCGAAGCGGCCCCCGCGCCCCTGCCCCGCCCGCCGGAACCGCCCCCTTCCCGCATGAAGGTGCCCCAGGATGCGATAGAGGCAGCCGGGGCGCCCCACCGAGACCCACCACCCGTGTGCCGCGAGCCAGGAGCCGTCCATGTTCGAGTCCGTCGAGGCGCTCGTCGCCGAGTACGCCGAGCTCGAGTCGCGGCTCGCCGACCCCGCGATCCACACCGACCAGACGCTGTCGCGCCGGCTGGGCCGCCGCTACGCCGAGCTGCGCCCGGTGATCGAGACGTACCGCTCGTGGAAGCAGGCCGGCGACGACGCGGCCGCCGCCCGCGAGCTCGGTGCCGACGACCCGGCGTTCCGCGCCGAGGCGGAGTCCCTGCTCGCCGAGCAGGCCGAGCTCGCCGACCGGCTGCACGTCCTGCTGCTCCCGCGCGACGCGCTCGACGACTCCGACGTGATCCTCGAGATCAAGGCGGGGGAGGGCGGCGAGGAGTCCGCGCTGTTCGCCGGCGACCTGCTGCGCATGTACCTGCGCTACGCCGAGCGCCGCGGCTGGAAGACCGAGGTGCTCGAGGCCGAGCAGTCCGACCTCGGGGGCTACAAGGACGTCACCGTCGCGGTCAAGGCGAAGGGCACCGTCGAGCCCGGCGAGGCGCCGTTCGCGCGGCTCAAGTACGAGGGCGGCGTCCACCGCGTCCAGCGCGTCCCCGCGACCGAGTCGCAGGGCCGCATCCACACGAGCGCGGCCGGCGTGCTGGTGCTGCCCGAGACCGAGGACGTGGAGGTCGAGATCGACCCCAACGACCTGCGCATCGACGTCTACCGCTCGAGCGGGCCGGGCGGCCAGAGCGTCAACACGACGGACTCCGCGGTCCGCATCACGCACCTCCCCACCGGCACCGTGGTCAGCTGCCAGAACGAGAAGAGCCAGCTGCAGAACAAGGAGTCGGCCATGCGCATCCTGCGTGCCCGGCTCGTCGCGCTCGCGGAGGAGGCGGCCGCGAAGGAGGCCTCCGACGTACGCCGTTCCCAGGTCCGCACGGTCGACCGCAGCGAGCGGATCCGCACCTACAACTTCCCGGAGAACCGGATCAGCGACCACCGCGTCGGCTTCAAGGCCTACAACCTCGACGCCGTGCTGGACGGCGAGCTGGAGGCGCTCGTGCAGGCGTGCGTCGACGCCGACCTCGCCGCCCGGATGGCCGCGCTCGGCGGTGCCGAGTGAGCAGCTGGACGCCCCCGGTCCGCACCATCCGCGACGTCCTCGTCGACGGCGAGCGCCGCCTCGCCCGGGCCGACGTCCCCACGCCGCGCGTCGACGCCGAGCTGCTGCTCGCCCACGTCCTCGGCGTATCCCGGGGCCGGATGTTCCTCTCCGACCCGATCGCGCCCGCGGACGCGGTGCGCTTCGAGGCGCTGCTCGTCCGCCGGTCCGCCCGGGTGCCGCTGCAGCACCTGCTGGGCGAGGCGCCGTTCCGCCACCTCGTGCTCGAGGTCGGGCGCGGGGTGTTCGTCCCGCGCCCCGAGACCGAGGGTGTCGTCGAGCTCGCGATCCGCGCCCTGTCCGCCGACGCCGAGGAGCGGCTCGCCGTCGACCTCTGCACCGGCTCGGGCGCGATCGCCCTCGCCATCGCCACCGAAGTGCCGCACTCGGTCGTGCACGCCGTGGAGATCGAGGAGCCGGCGCACGCGTGGGCCGCGCGCAACATCGCCGCGTACGCCGACCGGCTCGCGGCCGTCGGGTCGCGGGTGGTCCTGCACCACGGTGACGCCACCACGGCGCACCGCGACTCGCTCGCCGAGCTGGCCGGCCGCGTCGACGTCGTCGTGAGCAACCCGCCGTACATCCCCGACGAGGCCGTCCCGCGCGAGCCCGAGGTCCGCGACTACGACCCGCCGCGCGCCCTGTACGGCGGCCACGACGGGCTCGACGTCGTGCGGGGCATCGCCGTCGCCGCGGCCGCGCTGCTGCGCCCGGGCGGGGTGCTCGTCGTCGAGCACGGCGACGCGCAGGGCGAGGCCGGCGGCGAGGCGGGCGTGCCGCGGGTGCTGCAGGACCACGGCGGCTTCGTCGACGTCGTCGACCACCCGGACCTCGCCGGCCGCGACCGCGTGACCGTCGCGGTGCGGGCGTAGACGCGCCGTGCGAGCGGATCGGCGGCCGTCCGCGCCGCGGTCGGTGCCCGGGCCCGTCATGCGAGCGGATCGGCGGCCGTCCGCGCCGCGGTCGGTGCCGGGGCACGTCATGCGAGAGGATCGGTGACCGTGAGCCTGCACTTCGACACCTCCGACCCGGCCGAGCGCGTCCAGGGGATCGAGGCCGCCGCGAGCGCCGCCCGCCGCGGCGACCTCGTCGTCCTGCCCACCGACACCGTGTACGGCGTGGGCTGCGACGCGTTCAACGCGGCCGGCGTCGCCCGGCTCCTCGCGGCCAAGGGCCGCGGCCGGGACATGCCCGTACCGGTGCTGGTCGGCAGCCCCGACACCATCGAGGGCCTCGCCTACGGCCTGACCAAGGCCGCGCGCGACCTCGTCGAGGCGTTCTGGCCCGGAGCGCTCACCGTCGTGGTGCGACACCAACCGAGCCTCGCCTGGGACCTCGGCGACGCCCAGGGCACCGTCGCGCTGCGCATGCCGCTGCACCCGGTGGCCCTCGAGCTGCTGGCGGTCGTCGGTCCGATGGCGGTGAGCAGCGCGAACCGGTCCGGCTCGGCTCCCGCGACGACCTACGCCGAGGCCGAGGCCCAGCTCGGCGACTCGGTCGCCGTCTACCTCGATGCGGGGACCTCGGGCGAGGCCGTGCCCAGCTCGATCGTCGACGTGTCCGGCCCCGTGCCCCGGCTCCTCCGCCTCGGCGCCGTGGACCTCGACACCCTGCGTTCGGTCTGCCCCGACCTCCTCGCGGACTGACCGCCGTAGTCACTGAAGGTGGCCCTGGTTGCCTAGAGAGCACCAAACTCCCCCCTCACCACACGCGCCGGGGCGGACCGGCCCACCCCGAGGCAGGCCCTAGGCTGGCCGCCATGACCTCCGCCACTCCCTCCTGGGGCCCCGACTTCGCCGCGCTCGAGACGGTCGACCCCGAGATCGCCCGGATCCTGCTGGCCGAGCGCGACCGGCTCAACGACGGGCTGCAGCTCATCGCGAGCGAGAACTTCACCTCGCCCGCCGTCCTCGCCGCACTCGGCTCGACGCTGTCGAACAAGTACGCCGAGGGCTATCCCGGTCGGCGCTACTACGGCGGCTGCGAGGTCGTCGACGAGGCGGAGAACCTCGGCATCGAACGGGCCAAGGAGCTCTTCGGCGCCGAGCACGCCAACCTGCAGCCGCACAGCGGCGCGAGCGCCAACCTCGCGGCGTACGGCGCGTTCATGAAGCCGGGGGAGACGCTGCTCGCGATGAGCCTGCCGCACGGCGGCCACCTCACCCACGGCTCGAAGGTCTCGTTCTCCGGCAAGTGGTTCAACGCCGTCCACTACGGCGTGAGCGAGAAGACCGAGGACATCGACTACGACCAGGTCCGCGACCTCGCCCTCGAGCACCGGCCGCGGATGATCATCTGCGGCGGCTCGGCGATCCCGCGACTCATCGACTTCGCGGCGTTCCGCTCGGTGGCCGACGAGGTCGGCGCGATCCTCATGGTCGACGCCGCGCACTTCATCGGCCTCGTGGCGGGCAAGGCGATCCCGAGCCCGGTGCCCTACGCCGACGTCGTCACGTTCACCACGCACAAGGTGCTGCGCGGCCCGCGCGGCGGCATGCTCGTGTGCAAGGCCGAGCACGCCGCGGCGCTCGACAAGGCCGTGTTCCCGATGATGCAGGGCGGCCCGCTCATGCACGCCGTGGCCGCCAAGGCCGTGGCGCTGCGAGAGTGCGCGACGCCCGAGTACGCGGCGTACGCCCGCCAGGTCATCGCCAACGCGAAGGCGCTCACCGCCGGGCTCGAGGCCGAGGGGATGCGCGCCATCTCCGGCGGCACGGACACCCACCTCGCGCTGCTCGACCTCCAGGGCGTCGGCGTCACAGGCGCGGAGGCCGAGGCCCGGACCGGGGCGGCGAGGATCGTGCTCAACAAGAACGCGATCCCCTACGACCCGCAGCCGCCGAGCATCGCCTCCGGCATCCGGGTCGGCACACCCGCCACCACCACGCAGGGGATGGACGAGGCAGACATGGCGACGATCGCCCGGCTCATCGGCCGCGCGGTCCGCGACGCCGACGGCTCGCAGGCCGCCGCCATCGCCGCCGAGGTCCACGACCTGGTCGCGGACAAGCCGGCGTACGCGTCCTAGGCGCTGTCCCGTGCGCGAGTACCTCCTCTGCCTGTTCGTCGCGGCGGCGGTCACCTACCTGGTGACCCCCGTCGCGCGCACGTTCGCGACCTGGTGGGGCGCGATGGCCGAGGTGCGCGACCGGGACGTGCACGACCAGCCCACGCCGCGGCTCGGCGGCCTGGGCATGGCGGCGGGTCTCGTCGCGGCGATGCTCGTCGCCAGCCAGCTCCCGCTCATGCGGTCGGTGTTCGGCGGGTCCTCCGAGCCGTCCGCGCTGCTCTCCGGCGCCGCGGTGCTCGTCGGGCTCGGGATGATCGACGACAAGTACGGCCTGGATGCCCCCACGAAGTTCGCGGGGCAGGCGCTCGCCGGCGCCGTCATGGCCCTGCAGGGCGTCGCGATCGTCTGGCTGCCCATCGACGGCACGCTCGTCCTCGACCCGGTCACGTCGGTGCTGCTCACGGTGCTCGTGGTCGTCGTTGCGGTCAACGCGATCAACTTCATCGACGGTCTGGACGGACTCGCCGCCGGGATCGTGGGCATCGGGTCGCTCGCGTTCTTCGCCTACTCCTACCTGCTGTCCTACGAGTACGGGTTCACCCGGGCGACCCTCGCCGCGCTGGTCTCGGCGATCCTGGCCGGCATGTGTGCCGGGTTCCTGCCGCACAACCTCAACCCGGCCCGGGTTTTCATGGGCGACACCGGCTCGATGCTCATCGGGCTCCTGCTCGCGAGCTCGGTGATCACGCTCGTCGGCCAGCTCGACCCGAACGTGGTCCCCGGGCCGACCTTCGTCCCCGCGCTGCTCCCGATCCTGCTCCCCGCGGCCGTCATGGCAGTCCCGCTGCTGGACATGGCGCTGGCCGTCGTACGCCGTACCCGGGCGCGGCGCAGCCCGTTCGCGCCGGACAAGCAGCACCTGCACCACCGGCTGCTCGAGCTCGGGCACAGCCAGCGCCGCGCGGTCCTGCTCATGTACGGCTGGACCGGGCTGCTCGCCTTCACGGCGGTGGGGCTCGCGTTCGTCCCGGTGAGCGTGGCGGCGATCTGGTTCGCCGCCGGGGTGCTCGCGCTGTTCCTCGCGGTCCGCTGGCCGCAGCTGCGCACCCCGCGCCTTCGCCCCTGATCGCCGACGACACGTCGCGCCGGCACGGATACCGGTCGCTGAGACCGATGTCGCACCCTGTGGTTTGGGTGTGGATACGCCGTGCCCCTAGGCTTCCCCCCGTGCCCGCCGCCCCCGACGGACCGACCTCCTCCGGCCTCGTCCCCGCTGCCCAGGCGACCTCTGTCGCCCTGCGGGCCTCCGTCATCCTCACGTCGCTGACCGGTGCCGTCGTGACGGTCGTGGCCGGGCTCGTGAGCGGCGCGAACGCGGCGCTGGGGGCCGGGCTCGGCGCCCTCATCGCGGTGGTCTTCTTCGCCGCCGGCCAGTACGCCGTGACCCGGCTGCTGTCGGCCAACGCCGACTTCGCCCTCTCCGGGGCCCTGCTCGTCTACCTGACGCAGGTGCTCGTCCTGTTCGGCCTCATCGCCGTCCTCAAGGACGCGACCTGGCTCAACCCCAAGGCCTTCGCCCTCTCGATCGTGATCTGCACGGTGGTGTGGGTCGGCACCCAGCTGTGGACGATGCAGCGGATCAAGGTGCTCGTGGTCGAGCCCGCCGCGGGCACCGACCGCCAGGCCGCGGACGGGGCGGAGGTGGAGCAGTGACCGCGCCCGGCACGCCCCGGCCCGCCCCGGGTGGAGCGCCGCGACCGACCCCGCCCCCCGCCTCGGGTCACCACGACGCCCAGTGGTACCGTCGCGTCGCGACGAAGGCGTCCGCGGAACCGGATGCGCTGCCCCCGGGCCGCGTGTCAGACGATGCGGCGTGGGCCGCCGTCAGCCTCATGACCGCGGGGATCCTGCTCTACGGCGGCATCGGCTGGCTCGTGGGCCATTTCCTGGGCAACCAGTCGCTCTTCGTCGCGGGGGGTGTCCTCGTCGGGGTCGTCCTCGCCATGTTCATGCTGTTCCGCCGGCTCGAGCCGCCCACGGCCCGCGCCCGAGACGCTGCGACCGGACCGGACGCCACCGGCCGTCGCACGGAGGTCGTCGCACCGATGCCCGTCCTGACCGACCCCACCACGACGATGGAGTCGCACCGTGTCCGGTGACGTCCTGCTGGCCGCCGAGTCCGGCTGCCACCTCAACTCCGGCTGCGGTTTCCCCGCGCCCGACGCGTCGATCTTCAACTTCGACTCCATCGTCGAGTTCGACATCGCCGGGCTGACGTTCCACATCACGAAGCCGATGATCCTGCTCTGGATCGCCGCCGCGGTCGTGGTGATCTTCTTCGTGATGGCGTTCCGCCGCGCCTCGGTCGTCCCGCGCGGGATGCAGAACGTCGGCGAGTACGGCTACCTCTTCGTGCGCGACGGCATCGCCCGCGACACGATCGGCAAGCAGGGCGACGCGTTCGTCCCGCTGCTGTTCTCGTTCTTCTTCTTCATCTGGGTGCTCAACTTCATGAGCATCGTCCCGTTCGCGCAGTTCCCGGTGACGTCGCGCTTCGCGATCCCGCTCTCGTTCGCCGTGCTCGTCTACCTGCTCTGGGTCCCGCTCGGCGTCAAGCGCCAGGGTGCCGGGGCGTTCTTCAAGTCGATGACGATGCCGCCGGACGTCCCCAAGGCGATGTACGTCCTGCTGATCCCGATCGAGATCCTGTCGAACTTCATCGTGCGGCCGTTCACGCACTCGGTCCGTCTGTTCGCCAACATGTTCGCCGGGCACATGCTCATCGTGACGTTCTCGGTGGCCACCTGGTACCTGCTCTCGCCGTCGGTCATCGGCATCCTCGGCTCGGCCGCGTCGTTCACGGTCACCGTGGGCCTCACCGGCTTCGAGATGCTGATCCAGGCGCTGCAGGCCTATGTCTTCACCCTCCTCGCGGCGGTCTACATCAACGACGCCGTGAACGCCCACTGACCCACCGCACGGCCAAGCACCACCCACAGCTCCACCCCGGACCGAAACTGACCGGCGGAACCGCCGCCGGCCGACACTAAGGAACACGACATGTCGCTCCTCGCTGAGGTCACTGGCTCGCTCGGCTCGATCGGGTACGGCCTCGCCGCCATCGGCCCCGGTATCGGCGTCGGCATCATCTTCGGCCAGGGTGTGCAGGCCATCGCCCGCCAGCCCGAGGCCTACGGCGTCATCCGCCAGAACATGATCCTGGGCTTCGCCCTCACCGAGGCGCTCGCGCTCATCGGCTTCGTGGCGCCGTTCGTCTTCGGTAAGTGACCTGCTCGTCCCGATCGATCGTCACTGACGGAGAACTCACGTCATGAACCTTCTTGCCAGCGAAGAGGCGCCGAACGTCCTCGCCGTGCCGCTCGACGAGCTCATCCTGGGCATCGTCGCCTTCCTCATCGTCTTCTGGGCGCTGTCGAAGCTGGCCCTGCCGGGGATCCGCAAGGCGCTCGAGGAGCGCACGTCGGCGATCGAGGGCGGCATCGCCCGGGCCGAGCAGCGCGAGGCCGAGGCGGCGGCGCTCTACGAGCGCTACCAGGCCCAGCTCGCCGAGGCCCGGACCGAGGCGGCCCAGATCCGCGCCCAGGCGCAGTCGGACAGGGTGGCCATCGTCGAGGAGGCCAGGTCGGAGGCAGCCGAGGCCGCCGCCGCGGTGACCGCTCGCGCGGACGCCGCGATCAGCGCCGAGCGCGCCGCGACCGTCGCGTCGCTGCGCCGTGAGGTCGGCACGCTGGCGCTGTCGCTCGCCGGCAAGGTCGTGGGGGAGTCCCTCGAGGACGACGCCCGCGCCCGGGCCACCGTGGACCGCTTCATCGCGGACCTCGAGGCGCAGGCATCGGCGGGCCACTGATGCTCGGCTCCTCGCGCGAGTCCCTCACCGCGCTGCGTGCGTCGCTCGACGCCCGCCGCGGGGACGAGGGGTTCGCCAGCGTCTCCGGCGACCTGCTGGCCGTCGCGAGCGTCCTGGGCGGCGAGAAGACGCTGCGCCAGACCCTCGCCGACTCCGGCCAGCCGGTGGAGCTGCGCGCCGGAATCCTGACGTCGCTGCTCGCCGGCAAGGTCGCGGCGCCGTCGCTGGCGGTGCTCACCGACGTCGTGAGCAGCCGCTGGTCGAACGACGCCGACCTCGTCGACGCCGTCGAGCAGCTCGGTGCGCAGGCCGCGTTCACCGTCGCCGAGACCGACGGCACGCTCGACCGGGTCGAGGACGAGCTGTTCACGTTCGGTCGCGCGGTCGACGACTCGCCCGAGCTCCAGCTGGCCCTCACCGACCCGTCGGTGCCGGCGGCCCGCAAGGGCGATCTCGTGCGCGACCTCGTGGGCGGCACGGCGTCTCCGGTCTCCACCGATCTGCTCGCCCACGCGGCCGGCAACCTGCGCGGACGCCGTCCCGCCGCGGCCGTGGAGGAGCTCGCACGCCTGGCCTCCGACCAGCGCCGCCAGGTGCTCGCCGAGGTGCGCAGCGCGATCGACCTCGACGCCGACCAGCGCTCCCGGCTCGGCGCCGCGCTCACCCGGCTCCAGGGACGGCAGGTGCGCGTCAACGTCATCGTCGACCCCGAGGTCGTCGGCGGCATCGTCGTCCGTGTGGGCGACGACGTCATCGACGGCAGTGTCTCGTCCCGACTGGAGCAGGCGCGTCGCGCCCTCTCCGCCTGAGCACGCCACCCGCACCACCCGCACTGACGACCGAACGACCCATGACAGCACCACGCCGAGCACGGCGTGTGGAACGAGAGAGCAGGGCACCATGACGGAGCTGACGATCCGGCCGGAGGACATCCGCGACGCGATCGCGCGGAACGTCGAGTCGTACGCACCCGGGACCACGCGCGAGGAGGTCGGGCGCGTCACGGAGACGGGCGACGGCATCGCGCGCGTCGAGGGTCTGCACTCGGCGATGACCAACGAGCTGCTCGAGTTCGAGGGCGGGCTCCTGGGCCTCGCGCTCAACCTCGACGTCCGCGAGATCGGCACCGTGCTCCTCGGCGACGGGTCGCACATCGAGGAGGGCCAGTCGGTCAAGCGCACCGGCGAGATCCTCTCGGTGCCGGTCGGCGACGGCTACCTCGGCCGGGTCGTCGACCCGCTGGGCAACCCGATCGACGGCAAGGGCCCGATCGAGTCCGAGGCGCGTCGCGCCCTCGAGCTCCAGGCGCCCTCGGTCGTCCAGCGCCAGCCGGTCAAGGAGCCGATGCTCACGGGCATCAAGGCGATCGACGCCATGACGGCCATCGGACGCGGTCAGCGCCAGCTGATCATCGGCGACCGCCAGACCGGCAAGACCGCCGTGGCGATCGACACGATCATCAACCAGAAGCAGAACTGGGAGTCCGGCGACCCCAAGAAGCAGGTCAAGTGCATCTACGTCGCGATCGGCCAGAAGGGCTCGACCATCGCGGCGGTCAAGGGCGCGCTCGAGGAGTCGGGCGCGATGCCGTACACGACCATCGTCGCGTCGCCGGCGTCCGACCCGGCGGGCTTCAAGTACCTCGCCCCGTACACCGGCTCGGCCATCGGCCAGCACTGGATGTACCAGGGCCAGCACGTCCTCATCATCTTCGACGACCTGTCCAAGCAGGCCGAGGCCTACCGCGCGGTCTCGCTGCTGCTGCGCCGCCCGCCGGGCCGCGAGGCCTACCCCGGTGACGTCTTCTACCTGCACTCGCGGCTGCTCGAGCGCTGCGCCAAGCTCTCCGACGAGCTCGGCGGCGGCTCGATGACCGGCCTGCCGATCATCGAGACCAAGGCCAACGACGTGTCGGCGTACATCCCGACCAACGTCATCTCGATCACCGACGGCCAGTGCTTCCTCGAGTCGGACCTGTTCAACTCCGGTGTGCGTCCGGCCATCAACGTCGGCGTGTCCGTCTCCCGCGTGGGCGGCTCGGCGCAGCCGAAGGCGATGAAGAAGGTCGCCGGGCGCCTGCGCCTGGACCTCGCCCAGTTCCGCGAGCTCGAGGCGTTCTCGGCCTTCGGCTCCGACCTCGACGCCGCGTCCAAGGCGCAGCTCGAGCGCGGCGCCCGCCTGGTCGAGCTGCTCAAGCAGCCGCAGTACGCCCCCTTCCCGATGGAGGAGGAGGCCGTGTCGGTCTGGTCGGGCACCACGGGCAAGCTCGACGACGTCCCGCTCGAGGACATCAAGCGCTTCGAGCGCGAGTTCCTCGACTACCTCAAGCGCGACCACAAGGCCGTGCTGGACAGCATCCGCTCGACCGCGGACCTCTCCGACGACTCGGTCACGCTGCTCGAGGGCGCGGTGACGACGTTCAAGGGTCAGTTCACGACGAGCGCCGGCACGCCGCTCGTCGTCAACGAGCCGGTGGCCGCGGCGCTGGACGAGTCCGAGGTCAAGCACGCGACGATCACCAAGGTCAAGGGCTGAGGTCAGTCCCCCATGGGTGCACAGCAGCGGGTCTACCGGCGGCGGATCAAGACCGTCCAGTCGACCAAGAAGATCACCAAGGCGATGGAGCTCATCGCCTCGTCCCGGATCGTGAAGGCGCAGCAGCGGGTGGAGGCGGCCCTGCCCTACACCCGTGAGCTGACCCGCGCGATCTCCGCGGCGGCGACGCACACCGGTGGCGGTCACCCGCTGACCGAGACCGAGCAGCGGGTGCAGCAGCGCGCTGCGGTGCTCGTCATCACGTCCGACCGTGGCCTGGCCGGTGCATACTCCTCGAGCGCCATCAAGGAGGCGGAGCAGCTCAGCTCGCTGATCCGCGAGCGGGGCATGGAGGTCGTGCCGTTCCTCGTCGGGCGCAAGGCCGTGGCCTACTACAAGTTCCGCGGCCGCGCGATGGCGGCATCCTGGACGGGATTCTCCGACCAGCCGACGTACGCCCACGCCAAGGAGATCGCGGCGGCGCTGCTCGAGTCGTTCCTCAGCCGGACCGAGGACGGCGGCACCGACGAGATCCACGTCGTCTACACGCACTTCCAGAGCATGGTCACGCAGGTCCCGACCGTACGCCGGATCCTGCCGCTGGAGGTCGTCGAGCAGACGGCCGCCGAGGCCGCGGCCGCCGGCCAGGGCCCGTTCCCGCTCTACGAGTTCGAGCCGTCGGGCCCTGCGGTCCTCGACTCGCTGCTCCCGAAGTACGTCGAGAACCTCGTGTTCACCTCGCTGCTGCTCTCCGCGGCGTCCGAGCACGCAGCCCGTCGTCGCGCCATGAAGGCGGCGACGGACAACGCCGAGGAGCTCATCAAGACCCTCAGCCGCCAGGCAAACCAGGCCCGCCAGGCCGAGATCACCCAAGAGATCAGCGAGATCGTCGGCGGCGCCGACGCGCTCTCCGCATCCGCATAGGAGTCGAGGAAGACCATGACTGCAACGACTGAGACCACGCCCGGCGTCGGCCGGGTCGCCCGGGTGACCGGACCGGTCGTCGACGTGGAGTTCCCCGTCGAGGCGATGCCGGAGCTCTACAACGCCCTGCACGTCGACGTGACGTTCGGCGAGGACCTCGAGGGCGAGTCCCGCGGCCGCATGCTCACCCTCGAGGTGGCGCAGCACATCGGCGACAACATGGTGCGCACCATCTCCATGCAGCCGACGGACGGCCTCGTCCGTGGCGCCGAGGTGCGCGACACCGGCGACGCCATCACGGTGCCCGTCGGCGACGTGACGCTCGGCCACGTGTGGAACACGCTCGGCCAGCCGCTCGACGTGCCGGAGTCCACGCTCCAGATCACCGAGCGCCGCGGGATCCACGCCCAGGCCCCGAGCTTCGACCAGCTCGAGAGCAAGACCGAGGTGTTCTGGACCGGCATCAAGGTCATCGACCTGCTCACGCCGTACGTCAAGGGCGGCAAGATCGGCCTGTTCGGCGGTGCCGGCGTCGGCAAGACCGTCCTCATCCAGGAGATGATCTACCGCGTCGCGGAGAACTTCAGCGGCGTCTCGGTGTTCGCCGGCGTCGGCGAGCGCACCCGTGAGGGCAACGACCTGTTCGGGGAGATGACCGAGTCGGGCGTCATCAACAAGACCGCCCTGGTCTTCGGCCAGATGGACGAGCCGCCGGGCACGCGTCTGCGCGTGGCCCTCTCGGCGCTCACGATGGCGGAGTACTTCCGCGACGTGCAGAAGCAGGACGTGCTGCTGTTCATCGACAACATCTTCCGCTTCACCCAGGCCGGCTCCGAGGTCTCCACCCTGCTCGGCCGCATGCCGTCCGCGGTGGGCTACCAGCCCACGCTGGCCGACGAGATGGGTCAGCTGCAGGAGCGCATCACCTCGACGCGTGGCCACTCGATCACGTCGCTGCAGGCGATCTACGTCCCCGCGGACGACCTCACCGACCCGGCCCCGGCGACGACGTTCGCGCACCTCGACGCGACGACGACCCTGAGCCGTCCGATCTCCGAGCTGGGCATCTACCCCGCGGTCGACCCGCTCGACTCCACCTCGCGCATCCTCGACCCGCGCTACATCGGTGACGAGCACTACCGCGTCGCGGCCCGCACCAAGGAGATCCTCCAGCGCTACAAGGACCTCCAGGACATCATCGCGATCCTCGGCATCGACGAGCTCTCCGAGGAGGACAAGATCCTCGTCGGCCGGGCCCGCCGCATCCAGCGGTTCCTGTCGCAGAACCTCTTCGTGGCCGAGCAGTTCACCGGCCAGGCCGGCTCGTTCGTGCCGGTCGAGGAGACCATCGCGTCGTTCAAGGC
>JAJXTD010000121.1 GCA_021784035.1 Actinomycetes bacterium
AGTCCCACGCGGGCAGGGTGCGGACGCCGGCGCGCTCGGCGAACGGCAGCACCATGCCGCCGACACAGGCGTCGACGTGGCAGCCGGCCCCGGCCTCCGCAGCCACGGCCGCGACCGCGGCGACGTCGTCGAGCACGCCGTGCGGGTAGGAGAACGCCGAGGCCACGACCAGAGCCGTCCGCTCGTCGACGAGGCCGCGCAAGGCCTCGACGTCCACGTCGAGCGAGTCCTCGCGCAGCGCGGCGGACCGGTAGTCGAGGTCGAGCAGGTGAGCGGCCTTCGCGTACGCCGGGTGCGCCGAGGTCGGCGCCACGATCACCGGGCGGGTCACGCCCCGCGCGCGGGCGCGGGCCCGGGCCACGAGACAGGCCATGAGGATCGACTCGGTCCCGCCCGACGTCGTGCTCCCGCCGCCCTGCGCGGGGAGGTTCACGAGCGAGCCCACGTCGGAGACGACCTCGCCCACGAGCCGCGCCTCCTCCGGGAAGCGGAACGGGTTGAGCGCGTTCGAGTACAGCATCCGGTCGTGCACGGCGTGCGCGAGCCGCTCGATGTCCTCGCGGCCCGTCGGGTAGGTGAGCCCGAACAGGTGCGCCCCGTGCGGGTCCGGCTCGCGGCCGCGCGCGTCGTCGAGCTCGGCGAGCACGTCGTCGACCGTGCGTCCCTGGTCGTCCATGGATGAGAGGCTACGGCGTATGTCGCAGGCATCCGGGAAGATCCTTGTCGTGCGGCACGGCGAGACCGACTGGAGCCGTGACGGCCGGCACACCGGACGCACCGACGTGCCCCTGAACGCGGAGGGGCGGGCCCGGGCAGAGGGGCTTGCCGCCGAGCTGGCCCGCTGGGAGCCGACGCTCGTGCTGTGCAGCCCGTTGCGGCGAGCGCTGCGCACGGCCGAGCTCGCCGGGCTCGAGCCCGGGCTCGACGACGATCTCCTGGAGTGGGACTACGGCGTCTACGAGGGTCGCACGACCGCCGAGATCCGTGACTCGGGCGGGGACCGGGAGTGGAGCGTGTGGACCTCGCCGGACGGGTTGGGTGAGTCGCTCGACGACGTCGCCCGGCGGGCCAGCCGCGTACTGGAACGGTGCGTTCCTGTGCTCGAGGACGGCGGCGACGTGGTGCTCGTGTCGCACGCGCACCTGCTCCGCGTGCTCACGGCCCGATGGCTCGGCCTGCCACCGCGCACGGCGGAGCGGCTTGTCCTCGGTCCGGCCGGGACGGGAGTCCTCGGCCACGAGCGCGAGACCAGGGCGCTGCTGCGCTGGAACGCCTGACCCGGCCTCAGGCCCTACCGCGGAACGAGAGCACGGCGCCGGTCAGGAACGCGCCGACGAAGGCGCCGCCACCGGCGTTGAGCGGCGCCTGGTCGAACGGCAGCCAGCTGAACAGCCACGTGGCGACCGTCACGCCGGCACCGCAGACGACGCCTGCCACCGCACCGGTGCGCAGTGCCCCGCCGACGCGGCCGCGCTTCGCCGGCGTCGCGGACGACGGTCGCGCCACCTCACGGCCCGCGGGGGCGGCCTTCCCGCCGGCCAGGGATGCGTCGACCTCGCGGAGGAGGCGCTCGAGCTCGTCGTCGTTGCTCATGGCTCCATCCTGCCCGGCACCGCCGTGAGCCGCGACCGCCGGCCGCGGCTCACGGGGTGGACGTGGGCACGGCGTACGACCCGGCCCTCCGCGCGTCGACGGGCCCGACGTCCTGGACACGAGCCCGGTTCCCGGCGGTCGTCCGGCGCGAGCGGTTCACATCCGGTTGCACGTCATGCCGGGCAATGCGTTGACAACTGGTTGCTATCGAGCTCTGTCGTTGGCAGACTGGGGGAGTGACCCGGACCGTCGCCGCGCTCCGCCGGCTCGACCCCGCTACGGCGGCGCTGGCCGTCAGCCGCGAGGCCGACGACGCCTGGACGCTGGAGTTCCTGCGCGTGCTGGAGTCCCGCGTGCGCACCCGTCCGCTCGAGCGGCTCATGGCCACGTGGGACCTGTCGGCAGCCGCCACGGGCCGCGTCTTCGGCGTCAGCCGCCAGGCGGTGGCCAAGTGGCGGGGGAGCGGCGTCCCGGACGACCGGGCCGTCGCCCTCGCCGACCTCGCCGCCGCCACCGACGTCCTCGAGCGCTACGTGCGACTCGACCGCATCCCCGCCGTCGTGCGCCGCAAGGCCGACATGCTGGACGGGCGGTCGCTGCTCGAGCTGGCCGAGGCGGGGCGGTACGACGACGTGCGCAGGGGAGCGGTGACGATGCTCGACCTGCGGCGCGTCGCGCCGTGACGCGCGAGCCGCACGCGACCTCGCTGCCGGCCGGCCACACCTGGTGGCGGGTGGCCGACGCGGCCTGGGCCGACCCGCTGGACGCCACCTGGGCGGACCGCGTCGGCGGCCGCTGGAACGCACCGGGGGACGGTCCGACCCTCTACCTCAATGCCGACATCGCGACGGCCCGTGCGCAGGTCCCGCGAATGCTCGCCGGCACCGCCATCGACCCCGAGGACCTGCGCGACGACGCGCCCTTCGTGCTCGTCCCGGTGCGGCTGCCCACCCGTCAGCGGGTCGCGGACGCGACCACCGACACCGGGCTCGTGGCGCTCGGGCTGCCGCGCACCTACCCGCGCCGCGCGCGCGGCGGCGAGGTGCCCTGGTCGGACTGCCGCCGCGCGGCGCGGGCGACCCGCGCCGCCGGGTTGCGCGGGGTGCACGCGAGGTCGGCTGCGACGCCCGACGGGTCCGGCCGCGAGCTCGCCTGGTTCCCGGCGTCCGGTGCCCGGGCGCGGCCCGCCGGTCCCGCGCTCGACTTCGCCGAGTGGCGTCACGAGCCCGGCCGGACCGGATAGCGTCGTAGGCAGCGGGGTACGGAGAGGGGCACGTTGCATGTCCAGCGGTACCGGAACGCCCGACGACCCCTGGATCCTGGCGACGCCCAGCGGTGGTACGACGTACCGCCTGTGGCGCGACGACGCGGTCGACCCGCCGCTCCTGGTCGCCCAGGTCGACAGGCTCCAGCGGACCTACCTCGCGAGCGCCATCGACGACCTGCACGCCTACCTCGTGGAGCGCGCGGACTGGGTGCCGCTGGGCGCGTGCGACGAGCAGCGCCCGCCCGTCGAGGGAACCGTCGAGGCCTGGTCGCGTTCCGCGTCCAACCGGGTCGGCGGCTGGTACGGCCAGCAGGTCGGGATGCGCGGCCGGTTCGCGGTCTACGTGCCCCCGGTGCTCGTGCACCAGGGGAGGGCCGAGATCGCGATCGAGAACCGCCGGTCGCGCATCCGGGCGGTCTGACCCCGCTCCGCGCGACGGCTACATGACATAATGTCCCTTATCGGCGTAATCGGGAGGGACCGCCCGGACACCGCACGGCGCGGTCACATCTCCGGGGCGGTGACGACCAGGGTGGACATCCAGAGCGCGAGCGTGCCCAGCGCACCGACACCGAGCGTGACCGAGCGCCGGACCCAGCCCGGGTGCCACGACCCGTCCGGCTGGTGGGCGGCGACGACGGCGCCGGCGATGGCCCCGGCCACCAGCGCCACGATGACCAGACCGAACACGACATCACGCGCAACAGACATCCCGATCACCTCTGTGTGTGCGCCCTCCACGGCGGAGGGGGTCGCACCGACGCTAGGGAGACCTCGGCCGGGATTCGTCCGGGGCGCGGCCCACGGACGTCAAAGATCCGGTACCCGATCGGCGCAGCGGCGTCAGCCGGCGTGGACAGCGTGCCCGGCGGCGCGCAGGGCCTCGACCGCCTTCTCCAGCGCCGCCGCGTGCACGAGCACGTAGTCGGTGTCGTACGTCGACACCACGAAGACGCTCACGTCGACGTCGGCCAGCGGCGCGGTGAGCGCCGCCATCACGCCGACCATCGAGAAGTCCAGCGGACCGGCGACCTCGAGCGCCCGCCAGTCGGGTTCGACCCGCACGTGGTCGCCGGCCGGTGCCGCGTCCTCCGTGCACACGACCGACATCTCGGTGTCGGTGCGGGTGACCGAGAAGAACGACGGGCCCGCGGGCGGCACGGGCCACGCGGAGTCGGCCGGGAGGCGGCACACGGAGAGGCGGTCGGTGAGCACGCGGAGGTCCATGCCCCCATCGTGCCCCGCCCCGGACCGCTCAGCCCACGACTCCCCCGAGGTGGCCGCTCAGCCACTGGAAGTCCGAGGGCAGCTGCGCCGACCAGTCCGACGTGTTGTGGCCGCCCTGCGCGTACAGCCGCGTGGTCACGGTCGTCGGCGGACGTACGTCGTGGGTCAGGGCGGTGAGGGCGCCGCTGCTCTGCGGGTCCTGCGCGCTCGCGCTCGCGTAGATGGCCACCGGTGGCGCGCCGCGGAGCAGCACGGACAGCCGGCCGGCCGCGCGCTGGGCCGGGTACCGGTCGAAGAACGCGGACAGCGGTTGCCCGTAGCCGGCGATGTCGACCCCCGCGGCGTACAGCTCCGGATGGCGCAGGGTGAGCGCCGCGGCGCAGTAGCCGCCCTCGGAGTAGCCCATGAGGCCCCACCCGGCGCGGTCGGTGCGCACCCGGAAGTGGCTCGCGAGGATGGCGTGCACCTCCGTCGTCAGGAACGTCGCGACCTGGGGCTGCTGCGGCAGGTTCGTGCACTCGAGGTCCGGGGCGCCCGGCACCGAGATCTGCGGGACGGCGAGGACGAACGGCGTCGCACCGGCGCCCATGGCCGCCTGGAGCCGGGCCCGGACGTCCATGGCGTGGAACCAGGTCGTCGGCGTCCCCGGGTAGCCGTGCAGCAGCTCGACCACCGGGAACTGCTTGTGGGCGTAGGCGGCCTGGTCGTACTGCGGCGGCAGCGAGACGTAGAGCCGCATCGGCGACGGCGACCCGGGGACGGCGACCATCGCGAGGAAGGTCCGGTTCCCGTCGTACGCGCTGAACCCGGCCGGGAGGCCGTTCACCCACGGGACCGGCGCGGCCGTCGGTGCCCTCCCGCCGCTCGACGGCCGGCCCGACGATCCCGACGACGGGTCCCCCGTCCGCACCTGCGGCGTGAGCACCACGGCCGAGGAGTCCTGCACCGTCCGGCCGAGGAGGTCGTCCCATCCCGAGTACAGCCCGAACTGGTTGTTGATCACCACGAGCACGGCGAGGATGCCCGCGGCCTGCGCCGCCACGACGAGCAGCCAGCGCTGCCCGGTGCGTAGGACGGCCCCGCCGCGGACCCGACCCCAGGCGACGACTGTCGCCACCGGCAGGACGACGGCGAGCCCGATGACCAGCGTGGCGAAGGCGCCGCTGGTCAGCTCGAGGCTCATCGCTGGCCCGGTCCGGCGTCGACCGCCTCGTCCGCGTTGCGCGCGGACCGCGACCCGCCCGCGATCCGTGGTCGGCGCAGGTGCGGCAGCCGGACGAACGACTCCGCGTCGAGGTAGGCCAGAGCCACGCGCGGCAGGCCGGTGGCCGTCGCGTAGACCAGGTAGCGCGGCTGCCACGCCGGGCGGAACTTCGCGTTGAAGCGGTACAGCGAGTCGGCCTGGCTCCACCGGGACAGCGCCTTGAGCAGCCGGCCCCAGGCCCGCGTCGCCGGGCCGGCGCCGAGTCGCTCGGCGCGCTCGATCGCGTCGCGGAAGACCGCGAAGTTGAGCGAGACGCGATCCACGTCGCCGCCGCCCAGGCCCGCCATGAGCGTCGAGATCATCAGCTCGTTGACTCCCGACTCGCAGCTGGGCGAGCGCCGCATGAGGTCGAGCGAGAGCCCCCGTCTCCCCCACGGCACGAGCACGAGCAGCGCCTGCGGCTCCCCGTCGAGCTCCGCCGTCACGACGACGGAGTCCGCGTCCCGCGCGGGGTCGATCCGGCCGAGGCCCATCGAGAAGCCCCGCTCGACGTCGCCGGCCCGCCACCGGTCGGCGCAGGCCCACAGGAGGGACGCGCGCTGCGGGTCGAGGTCCCCGAGCCGCGCCACCGTCACCGTGTAGCCGGACCGGACCGCCCGTGCGACCGCCTGGCGCACGTTGCGCATGTCCCTGCCCTGCAGGGTGAACCGGCCCCGCTCGAGCACCGCCTCGTCGCCGAACTCGAGGGCCGTGAAGCCTCCCCACCGCACCCACGCCTCGGCGCCCGCCTGGCTGGCCGCGACCACCGCGGGGATCCAGGAGTGGCTGCGCGCGACGTCGACGAAGGCCGCGATGGCCCCCGGCCACTCGCTGCGCGGTCCGAGGGGGTCCCCGGCCGCCAGCGCGACGCCGGAGACGCTGCGGTACGACACGCCCGCCATCCGGTTCGCCGACCAGGCGACCGACCGGTCGTCGCGGGTGGCGAAGTAGGCCAGCGAGTCCCCGTCCCCGTGGCGCGCCACGAGCTCGCGCAGTGCTGCCTCGTCCGCCACGGACCGGCGTGGCGACGAGGACGCGGTGCGCAGCAGCAGGTAGCCCGTCGTCCCCAGCGTGAGGACACCGAGGGACAGCAGCAGGTAGTAGACGGCGTCCGACGCCCGGCCGTCGGCCTCGGTGACCGCGGACGGGATCCCCACGAGCCCCTCGGCCGCGGCTCCCGCCCGCTCGACCGGGGAGAGCCCCGTGCGCGTCGCGTCGTCGAGGACGGTGACGGCCAGCCAGCCGAGCACCAGGCTCGTCGCGAGCAGGGCCGCGCCGGTGGCGACCGCCTGCCTCCTCGTGGCCGGGGCCGAGCGCCCGACGAACTCGTCGCGTCCGACGAGGAGGAGGACGAGCAGCGCCAGCGACGCCACCGCCACGGCGGGGTGCCGCTGGACCACCTGCAGGACGAACTGCACACCCAGCAGGCCGACGGCGATGCGCCACGCGCGACGCTTGCCGCGGGAGAGCCCCTGGGCCAGGCCGAGCAGCAGCACGCCGAGGGCGACGCTCAGGCCCGGTGCGGCCACGCCCACGACGGGCAGCACGTCGGCCAGGAACTCCAGATGGCGGACGAGCCCCGGTGTGAGCACCGACGCGATGTCCATGAAGGCCACGACCAGCGTCAGCCCGGCGACGAGCCGCGGCGACACGTGTCGTCGGGCCACGACGCGGGCGGCGGTCGCAGTGCTCATCTCGGGGTCAGGACGAGCACGGAGCCGCGAAGGTTCCCCCACCGGCACGCGGGAACCGGCGAGTCGCCCCCGCCGCGTCCGCTCCCCCGGCATGATCCCGCCATGAGCACCCTCGAGCGCCGGCCCCGCGTGTACGACGACCTCCCGACCCGCAAGCGGGAACAGCGCGCCTGGTACTGGTACGAGTGGGCGCAGTCGGCCTTCGTCACCACGGTGTCCGTCGTCCTCGTCATGCCGTACCTCACGAGCGTGGCCGAGAACGCCGCCGGCTGCCCGGACGTCACCGACGCGAACCCGTGCCGCAACGACCTCGTGGTGCTGGGCGTCCCCGTGTCGCCGGAGTCGGCCGTGTTCTACATCGTCACGATCGCGACGGTCCTGTCGTTCCTGGCGATGCCCGTCGTCGGGGCGCTCGCCGACCGCTCGGGCTCGAAGCGGTCCTGGCTCGCGTTCTACGCCGCGGTCGGCGCCGTGGCCGCCGCGGGCCTGTTCCTCGTGACCGGGTCCAACTGGGGCCTGGGCGCCGTGCTCCTGGTCATCGGCAACATCGCGCTCATCGCCAGCCTGACGGTCTACGCCGCGATCCTCGTCGAGATCGCCGAGCCCGACGAGCGCGACTACGTGTCGACCCGCGGCTGGGCCTTCGGCTACGTCGGCGGCCTCGTGCTGCTGGTCCTGAGCCTCGTCGTCGTACAGCTGCACGACACGTTCGGGCTCTCGAAGGGCGACGCCGTCCGCGCCGTGTTCCTCGTCGCCGGCGTGTGGTGGCTGGGCTTCACCTACGTCCCGTACCGCGGGCTGCGCGACCGGCCGGTCGTCGAGACCCGCGGCGCGGTCACGGTCGGCGGGAGCTTCGGCCAGCTGCGCGACACGCTGCGCCACGTGCGCGACTACCCGCAGACCCTGCGCTTCCTCGTCGCGTTCCTGTTCTTCAACGACGGCGTGCAGACGGTCATCGCCGTCGCGGCCGTCTACGGCGCGAAGGAGCTCGGGATGGAGACGACGACGGTGATCCTCGCCGTCATCATCGTCCAGATCACCGGCATCATCGGCGCCGTCACGATGGGCCGCATCGCCGCCCGGCGCGGCGCGTACCACGTGATCCTGGGCGCGATCGTCGTGTGGGTCGCGATCGTCGCGGTCGGGTTCGTGATCCCGGCGCACGTCGTCACGCTGTTCCTCGTCCTGGCGGCGTCCATCGGGCTCGTGGTGGCGGGCACCCAGGCCCTGTCCCGCTCGCTGTTCTCCCAGCTGATCCCCCTGGGCCGCGAGGCCGAGTACTTCAGCCTCTACCAGGCGGCCGAGCGCGGGACGTCGTGGCTCGGCACTCTCGTGTTCGGCCTCGTGCAGCAGTTCACCGGCTCCTACCGGTACGCGATCGTCGCCCTCGTGCTGTTCTTCGTGGTCGGTGGCGTGCTGCTGCGCCGGGTCGACGTCGCCCGCGGGATCCGCGAGGCGGGCAACGAGGCCCCCGCCGTCCTGTAGCCGCGCCCGTCGGCAGCCCCCGCTCCCCGCTCCCCCGCTGTCGTCGGGGTCCCCCGATGCCGGTGGGCCGGTCTCCGCATATCGGACAGGTGGGCCGTCCCGGAGCGACGGGAACACCCCGTGCGTCTCGTCCGTTACACCCGTACGAGACCGGTCCCCCCCGACCGGCCAGCGACAAAGGCAGGCACACATGAGCGACGGCGCCCTCCGCGGCACCCGACTCGGCGCGACCAGCTACGAGACCGACGCCCACGTCGAGCTCGCACCCCGCCAGGTCGTGACCTACGACTGCCCGAACGGGCACACGGTCTCGATGCCCTTCTCGGTCGAGGCCGACGTTCCGTACGCCTGGGAGTGCCGCTGCGGCGCCGAGGCGATCCGGCGCGACGGCGAGAAGCCCGAGGAGAAGCCGACGAAGCACGTCCGCACGCACTGGGACATGCTCCTCGAACGGCGCACCATCGAGGACCTCGAGGTCCTCCTCCAGGAGCGGATCGAGCTGCTCCGCGACGGCCGGACCCCGGCCAAGAAGACGGCCTGACGACCTCGGCCGGGGGGCCCCTTCCTCTCCCGGTCGCGCACTTCCCCTCCCGACGAGCCCGCGGTCCCCGGGACCCGGGCTCGTCGGCGTTGCGGCGCCCCGGTCAGCGGCCGTCGTCCTCCGGGGGGTCGCGCACGATCTCGCCCGAGATGAT
>JAJXTD010000122.1 GCA_021784035.1 Actinomycetes bacterium
AGGCCCTGCTCTACGCCGCGAGCCGCGCCGACCACGTCGCCCGGCTGATCCAGCCCGCGCTCGACCGCGGCGCCGTCGTGATCACCGACCGCTACATCGACTCCTCGATCGCCTACCAGGGCGTCGGGCGGGGGCTCGGCCCCGACGTCGTCGGCGAGATCAACCTGTGGGCCACGCGCCACCTCCTGCCCGACCTCACCGTGCTGCTCGACGTCGACGCCGGCGCCGGGCTCGCCCGGATCGACTCCGCGCCGGACCGCCTCGAGGCCGAGCCCGAGGAGTTCCACGCGAGCGTCGTCCAGGCGTTCCGCGCGCTGGCCGCCGGCGACCCCGACCGCTACCTCGTCGTCGCGGCCCACGGCGACCGCGACGCGATCGCGGCGACCGTCCGGGCGCGGGTCGACGAGCTGATCGCCGCGCGGGGCGTGGCATGACCGACGTCTTCTCCGACCTCGTCGGGCAGGACCACGCCATCGCCCAGCTGCGCGACGCTGCGGCCGACGCCCCGGCCGCCCGCGCGGGCCTGCCCTCCGCCGCGATGACGCACGCGTGGCTGATCACCGGTCCACCAGGCTCGGGCCGGTCGACGGCGGCACTCGCGTTCGCGGCCGCGCTCGTCTGCCCGAACGGCGGCTGCGGCACCTGCGCGGAGTGCGTCGCGGTCAAGCACTCGGCGCACGCCGACGTCGAGCACGTCGTGCCGGAGTCGGTGACCTACTCCGTCGCCGAGACCCGCGAGCTCGTGCACCGCTCGGCGATGACGCCGTCGCGCGCACCGTGGCACGTGTTCGTCCTCGAGGACGCCGACCGGCTCAACGCGGAGAGCGCCAACACGCTGCTCAAGAGCATCGAGGAGCCGACCCCGGGCACGGTGTGGGTGCTGTGCGCGCCGAGCACCGAGGACGTGCTGCCGACCATCCGGTCCCGGTGCCGTCACCTCATGCTCGCGACGCCGTCCACCGCGGAGGTCGCCGAGGCGCTCGTCCGCGTCGTCGGCGTCGACCCCGCGATGGCGGCGTTCGCGTCGCGCGCCGCGCAGGGCCACATCGGCCGGGCCCGGGCGCTCGCGACCGACGAGTCCGCACGGCTGCGCCGCCAGGACGTCCTGCGCATCCCCACGCAGGTGCACGACCTCGGCTCGTGCCTCGCGCTCGCGGCCGACCTCGTCGCGACGGTGAACGACGACGCCGCGGCCATCTGCGACCCGCTCGAGGTGCGCGAGCTGTCCGCCCTGCGCGCGGCGTACGGCGAGGGCGGGGAGGGCCGCGGCATCGGCACGGTCGAGCGCCGCGCCAAGGGCGCGCTGAAGGCGCTCGAGGACCGGCAGAAGCGCCGTCGTCGACGCGCCGTGCGCGACCAGCTCGACCGCGCGATCGTCGACCTCATCGCGTTCTACCGCGACGTCCTCGTGCTCCAGCTTGCCGCGGCGTCCGACCTCGTCAACGACGAGATGCGCCCGCAGCTCGAGCGGGTGGCCGCGGAGTCGACCCCGGAGGAGACGCTGCGCCGTGTCGACGCGCTGGAGCGCACCCGCAACCTGCTCGAGGCCAACGTGCAGCCGCTGCTGGCCCTCGAGTCCCTCACCGTGGCGCTCAAGGATCCGTCGCTCGCCTGATCCGGCTCCTGCCGCGGCTCAGCCGGCGGCCGTGCGCAGGCCCGCGGCGTAGGCCGTGAGCGCGTCGGCGGCCGGGCCGAGGACGTCGATGCTCGAGCGGCCGAGGTCGGGCGAGGCGAGCATCGTCGACGCCGCCGCGAGCAGCCGGTCGTAGACGGCCACCCCCTCGGCCAGCCGCGCCCGGACCTGCTCGGCGGCGTCGGTCGCGGCGCTCGCGGCCTGCGAGCCGGGCAGCTCGCGGCGCACCTGGTCGAGGACGGCGAGGCGGGTCACCTGGGCGGCGAGGGCGGGCGCGGCCTCGCCGTCCGCCGTCCGCAGCTCGTGCCCGGCGTCCGGGTGCAGCGCCGCGACCGCGGGCACCATCGCGACGAGCTGGCGGCGTACGGCGGCCAGCCCCTGGGCCTCGGCCCACCCGATGGCGTCGCGCCGCACGTCGGCGACGGCGTACGTCGACTGCAGGGACGGCGGCTCGGGCGGGACGGAGTGCGCGGCGGAGTACCGGGCGCGGACGGCGACGACGGCGGCCACCGCGGACCCGATGAGCCAGAACCACGGCTCGCCGGGGACGGCGGCGTTCTGCGCCGCGACGTCGATCACCCCGAGGACGGCGGTCGCGCCGGACACGGCGGTCATCGTCACCGACTCGCGGCGCCACCCGCGCACCCGCTCCCGGTGCCGGCGCACGGCCTTGGCGTGCTTCTCCATCGCCCGGCCGTACTCGCGGGTGGCCTTGGTGCCGGCGCCCTTCGCGGCGGTGTAGGCCTCGGCGACGTCGAGCCCCTGCTCGACCAGTGCCGCCACGCGCTCCGCCAGCCTGGCGACGTCGTTCCCGGGGCTCACGGGTCCACGGTAGGCCCACGCCCGGTGGTCCGGGAGGTCGACGGCCCCCACGGCCGCGGGGCAGCGCCTACGCTCGGCACGTGCCCACCGAGACCGCCCAGCTCATCGTCGAGGACCCGGACTACGGCGACCTCGTCCTCGACGCGGTCGTGGCCGGTGCCGACGACGGCATGCCCGTCCTGCTGCTGCACGGCTGGCCGCAGACGTCGCTGTCGTGGTCGCGGGTCATCCCGCCGCTGGCGTCGTCGGGCTTCCGCGTCGCGGCGGTCGACCAGCGCGGCTACTCGCCGG
The DNA here is from genome assembly GCA_021784035.1 of Actinomycetes bacterium. Lineage (GTDB taxonomy): Bacteria > Actinomycetota > Actinomycetes > S36-B12 > CAIYMF01 > Longivirga. Next base: position 2,747 of record JAJXTD010000122.1, read on the forward strand.
GCGCCCGTCCGGACGAGGTGGCGGCGTACGCCAGCGACCGGCTCGTCGCCGACGCGGCGAACGCCCTCGCCGCCCTCGGCTGGGAGAGCGCGCACGTCGTGGGCCACGACTGGGGTGCCGCCGTCGGCTGGAACCTCGCGGCCCGGCAGCCGGGCCTCGTGCGCTCGCTGACGGCGCTCTCGGTGCCGCACCCGCGGGCCCTCGCGGACGCCTTCCGCACCGACGAGAAGCAGCGCGAGAAGTCCGAGTACATGTCGTTCTTCCGCACGGCGCCCGCCACCGCGGCGAAGGTGCTGCTGCGCGAGGACGCCGCCGGCCTGCGCGACGTGTACGGCGAGCACGTCCACCGCCGCGACGTCGAGGCCTACGTCGAGCTCCTCACCGAGGACGACGCGCTGGAGGCGTCGCTGCGTTGGTACGCCGCGATGGGCCTGGGCCCGGAGGCGTCGACGCCGAACGTCGGCGTCCCGACGACGTTCGTGTGGGGGACCGACGACGTCGCGATCGGTGAGACGGCAGCCCTCGCGTGCGCGGCGTACTGCACCGGTCCCTACGAGTTCCGCGCGCTGCAGGGGCGCAGCCACTGGCTGCCCGACGAGGACCCGGACGCCGTCGTCGACGCGTTCCTCGCGAGGGCGGGCTGACCCGTGCCGATGATGATGGCCGTGACCTTCACGAGGTCGGGGCGGCTCTACTACCTGGACCCGGGCGAGCACCGGCCGCGGGTCGGCGACCGCGTGCTGTTCCCCACGTCGACGTCCCCCGAGGTGTGCGAGGTCGTCTGGGGACCGGAGCGGGTCGACGACGAGATCGGCGGCCTGCCGGTGTGCGCCGGCATCGCGAGCGACGACGATGTGCGGCGCGACGAGGAGAACAGGCGCCGGCGCGCCGAGATCCAGGTGGCGGCGCAGCGCCTGATCCGGGAGCAGCGGCTGCCGATGAAGGTGAGCGCGGTCGACTGGGCCGACGTCGGTCACGAGTCCGGCCGCCCCACCGCGACGGTCTACTTCACCGCGGGCGGCCGCGTCGACTTCCGCCAGCTCGTCCGCGACCTGGCGACCACGCTCGACTGCAAGGTGCAGCTCACCCAGCTCACGCCACGCGACGACGCGCGGGTGAAGGGCGGCATCGGCTCGTGCGGGCGCGACACCTGCTGCTCCACGTTCCTCGTGGACTTCGACGCCGTCACGGTCCGGATGGCCCGGGACCAGGACCTGCCGGCGAACCCGATGAAGATCTCGGGCGCGTGCGGACGGCTGATGTGCTGCCTCAAGTACGAGCACCCGCTGTACCAAGAAGCCATCAACAACTGGCCCGCGGACGGCGACACCGTCGAGACCCCGGAGGGCCCCGGACGCGTCGTGGGCCGGAACGTCCCGAGCGAGACGCTGGTCGTCCGGCTGGCGGCGAACGGGAAGACCAGCGTGTGCCCCGTGGCGTCCACGTGCGGCTCGCGTCGCAGCTACGAGTCCCGCGGGGCGGCGCCCGGGGATTCGCCCGGCTGACCAGGGGTCCGCGCGGCCAGGGCTAGAGCAGGTGCGAGGTCGCCAGCGACCACGCCAGGACGAGCACCGTCGCCGCGACGCCGAGGGCACGACCGATCGTGACGCGGCGGTCGGGGGTCGTGGGGTCGATCGGCACCGCGACGGCCGCGGCCGCGATCACGGGCGTCACCCCGGACCAGAACGCGACCAGGCTCAGAACCGCGAGGATGCCGAGGACCAGCGCCGTGCGCCCGGGGCGACGGGTCCGCGGGACGACGATCCCGACGAGGATGCCGGCCACGACGAGGCAGAACGCCGCGGTGGCGAGCGCCGGACCCGTGCCGCCGTTCTCACCGGGCTGCACGTCCCAGTTGCCGACGACGATGACGATGGCCGCGACCGCGAGCCCGGCGGCGGCGAGCCCGGCCGTGCGGCGCGGGGACGTGGTGGGTGCGGCGACGGCCGCGCGGGCGGTGGTGGGCATGGTGCATCTCCGTCTCGAAAGTGGGGGTCAGGTCCGTGGGATGACTGTGGAGCGCGGGCGAGCCGAGGGCGGTCACGGCTCCGGCACGGCGGTGGCGATGAACGAGATCGTGACGGTGTCGCTCGGCGCGACGCCGTCGGGCCAGACGAAGTCCGGCGGCACGACCTCCCCGAGCTCCGCCTGCTGGGAGCTCGAGCAGGTGATGGTGGCTTGGCGGCTGTGCGCGGGGGAGTGCGTGACGGTCCCGTCGAAGAGCGTGACGCCTGCGGTGTCGTCGTAGACCCGGTGCTCGAAGGACACGGGCACGAGGTGCCCGCCGCCGATGAGCTGGGCGACGCCCCAGCTGTCGTGCGGACTGGCCGGGGCGACGATCTCGACGGTGCCCAGGCCGGCGCAGTCGAGCTGCATGGTCTGCCGGTGCAGCGGTTCGGCGGCGCGGGCGACCGTGGGGACGGCGGACGTGACGGCGACCGCCGTGGCCGCGACGACGACGGCGATGGTGCGATGACGGCGCATCGGTGTGCTCCTCGGATGTGGCGGACGGTCGGCGATCGACCGCTGACGAGGACGCTAGGCAGCGCCCGCTGCGGGCGTCATCGGCCGGGAGTCGGCTCTCCCTCCGCCCCGCGACGGAGCTCCGGCCGCCTCGTCTCCGCCTCGAGAGGGATTCCGGCGCGTACGGCGGCTGCTCTAGCCTTCCGGGCGTGGAGGCACCCGTCCTCGGACCGCGGCGATGGGCATGGGACGCCGCGCTCGCCGGCGTCCTCCTCGCGGCGAGCCTGGCCGACCTGTTCGGCGGCGCGCTGCAGGGGGTCTATCCGCACTCGGTGTGGGCGCACCTGCCGTTCGTCGTGGCGACCTCGCTGGTGCTGGTCGTCCGGCGGCGGTGGCCGCTCGTCGCACTCGTCACGTTCGCGGTCGTGCAGTCGGTGTGGTTCTGGGCCCTGTTCCCGGTGGACCAGCAGCCGCCGCTGGTGCCCTTCGTGCAGCTGCTCATCGTCGTCTACACGGCCGGCGCGTACACCGACGGCCGGGCCGCTCGCGCGGCCGTCGTCGTCGTGGCGCTGGGCATCGTGTCCGACCTCCCCACCGTCCTCGCGGGGAAGCCGGTCGGCGAGGTCGCGGGACCCGATGTGGCCCTGCTCGTCGCGTTCACCTTCGGGCTGGTGTTCGCCGGTCTGCGGCACCGCGCGGACGAGCAGGAGCAGCGGGCCGTGCGCGCCGAGCGCGAGCAGCTCGAGGCGGCCGAGCGGGCGGCCGCGGAGGAGCGCGCGCGGATCGCCCGCGAGCTGCACGACGTGATCTCGCACGACGTGTCGCTGATCGTGCTCCGGGCGTCGGTCGAGCGGCGCGTGCACGACGGGGACGACGCCACCGCGCAGGCCCTCGCGAGCATCGAGTCGACCGGCCGAGAGGCCCTGACCGAGCTGCGCCGGATGCTGGGTGTCCTGCGCCGGCACGGCAGCGAGGCGCCGCTGGAGCCACAGCCGGGGTTGGCGCAGCTGCCCGACCTGGTCGAGCAGACCCGGGCCGCCGGGCAGCCGGTGGACCTCGTGGTCCACGGTGATCCGGTGCCGGTGCCCCCGGGGCTCGACATCGCCGCCTACCGCATCGTGCAGGAGGCGCTGACGAACGTGACGAAGCACGCGGTGGGTGCACCGGTCACCGCGACCGTCCGCTACGGCCGGGGCTCGCTGGACATCGAGGTCGTCAACGGGGCACCCCAGGTCGAACCGCCGGCGCCGGCAGCTCGCGGTGGTCACGGCCTCGCGGGGATGCGCGAACGGGTCGCGCTGTTCGGCGGCAGCCTCGAGGCGTCGCCCGACGGCGGCGGCGGTTTCCGCCTGCGCGCGTCGCTGCCCCTGGCCGCGACGTGAGCACGACCGTCGTGGTGGCCGACGACCAGGCCATGGTCCGGGCCGGGTTCCTGCGGCTGCTCGAGGCCGAGCCGAGCATCGAGGTCGTGGGCGAGGCCGCGGACGGCGTCGCCGCCGTGGAGCTCGTCGCCCGGCTGCGGCCCGAGGTCGCCCTGCTCGACATCCGGATGCCGCGGATGGACGGCATCCAGGCCACGCGGGCGATCACGGCCGCGGGCCCGACGCGGGTCGTGATCCTCACGACATTCGACCTCGACGAGTACGTCTACGACGCGCTGCGCGCCGGCGCGTCCGGCTTCCTGCTCAAGGACGCACCGCCGGAGCAGATGGTGGCCGCCATCGCCGCGGCCGCGGCGGGGGACGCCCTCATCTCCCCGGCAGTGACCCGGCGGCTGCTGGAGGAGTTCGTCCGCCGCCCCCGGCCCGGCGACGACCCGGCCCTCGGCGCGCTCACGGCACGCGAGCTCGACGTGCTCTCCCGCCTGGGGCGCGGGCTGTCCAACGCGGAGATCGCCGCCGAGGTCTTCCTCGGCGAGGCGACGGTGAAGACGCACGTGAGCAACGTGCTCGCCAAGCTCGGGCTGCGCGATCGCACCCAGGCCGTCGTCTACGCCTACGAGACCGGCCTCGTCCGTCCGGGGAGTGCGACGCCCTGATCACCGCCCGCTCCACCGCCGGCGGAACTCGCGGACCGCCCCGGACGTCCCACAGACGTGACCTGGCAGGCTGGCCCTGCCGTCCCCCCGCGCCCGCGGGGCGACCGACCGAGCCTGCCCTGCACCTGGAGATCCCTGTGAGCCGCCCCGCCGCGCCCCGCCGCCTGCTGACGGGCCTGGCGGCCACGGTCGCGAGCCTCGCCCTCGCGGCCTGCTCGGGCGGTACGGTCGGCACCATCAGCGAGAGCACCCCGGCGCCCACGGGGAGCACGTCGTCGCCGTCCTCCTCGGCGACCGCCACCCCGGACGCCCGTCTCGAGTCCTTCTACGCGCAGAAGCTGGTCTGGACCGGCTGCGGCGGCTCGTTCCAGTGCGCCAAGCTCACCGTCCCGCTCGACTACGCCGACCCCACGGGCGCCACCATCAAGCTCGCGGTCCTGCGCCTGCGCACCGCGAACCAGGCCGGTCGGCTCGGTTCGCTCGTGCTCAACCCGGGCGGGCCGGGCGCCTCCGGCGTCGACTTCGCCCGTGCCGCGCGCGCCGTGATCGACGACCCGGTACGGGCCAAGTACGACATCGTCGGCTTCGATCCTCGTGGTGTCGGCGCGTCCGACCCGGTCAGGTGCCTGACCGACAGGCAGCTCGACACGTTCATCGCCGCCGACGGCACGCCCGACACACCGGCCGAGGTGAAGCAGAGCGAGCAGCTGGCGCAGGGGTTCGCGATGGGCTGCCGGACGCACTCGCCGAAGATCTACGCGCACATCGGCACCCGCGACGCCGTGCGCGACATCGACATCCTGCGCGCGGCCCTCGGCGACCAGAAGCTCAACTGGTTCGGCTTCTCCTACGGCACGATGCTCGGCGCCTCGTACGCCGACGAGTTCCCGACGAAGGTCGGCCGCATGGTGCTCGACGGCGCGATCGACCCGTCGCTGTCCAACGTGGAGCTCATCCACGGCCAGGCGAAGGGGTTCGAGCTCGCGCTGCACCGGTTCGTCGAGGACTGCGACAAGCAGCCCGACTGCCCGCTGCCCAAGGGCGTGCAGGCCGGCGTCGACCGCATCGCGCAGTTCTTCGCCGGGCTCGACTCGCGTCCGCTCGCGACGTCGGACCCGAAGCGGCCGCTGACGCAGGCGCTCGCGCAGAACGCGGTCGCGTCGTACCTCTACTTCCCGTCGTACGGCGACTGGGAGTCGCTGCGCTTCGGGCTGCAGGCCGCGTTCGACGGCGACGGCTCGACGCTGCTGTCGATGCTCGACGAGCGCCTCTCGCGCAACGACTCCGGGCACTACACCGACAACTCGACGTCCGCGCTCTACGCCATCAGTGCCCTCGACCGGCCCGACCGGCCCGACGCGGCGCAGTCCGCCGCCCTCGCGGCGCAGTGGTCGAAGGAGGCGCCCGTCTTCGGCGCGTTCACGGCCTGGGGCATCCTCCCGTACCACTACTGGGACGTCCCGGCGACGGACACCCCGCACGAGATCCACGCCCCGGGCTCCCCGCCGATCCTGGTGGTCGGCACGACGTACGACCCGGCGACGCCGTACCCCTGGGCCCAGGCGCTGGCCAGGCAGCTGTCCCAGGGCGTGCTCCTGACGCGCGTCGGGGACGGGCACACCGGCTACGGCAAGGGCAACGCCTGCATCGACTCGGCGGTGGACCGCTTCCTCACCAGCAGCGTGACGCCGCCGGCCGGCACCGTCTGCCGCTGACCAGCCGGCCCGGTGCGCGTCGTCGCGGTTCGGCCCGGCGCGGGTGACCCCCGCGACTGGGGTATTCTTCCTGCTCGTGCCGTCGCCCCCGGGCGCCAGTACGCCGCCTTAGCTCAGTCGGTCAGAGCGACGCACTCGTAATGCGTAGGTCATCGGTTCGATTCCGATAGGCGGCTCC
>JAJXTD010000123.1 GCA_021784035.1 Actinomycetes bacterium
CGCCGAGGAACACCCGGGACACGACGTCGCCCAGGCAGAACGCCTGGGCGACGACGAGGATCGCGGTGCCGGAGGCGACCGCCACCGACCCGATCAGCAGCGTGCGGACGCCGTGGGCGTAGCGCAGGAGCCGGGGATCGAGCGGTCGGGACACCTCGACAGGCTAGACGGTGACCTCGTGCGGCAGGTCCAGCGACCCGTGGCCGGGGTCGGGGATCTGGCTCGGCGAGAGCCGCTTGCGGAAGACCCAGTAGCTCCACGCCTGGTAGGCGAGCACGACCGGCGTCATGAGCACCGCGACCCACGTCATGACCTTGAGCGTGTACTCGGTGCTCGAGGCGTTGTAGATCGTGAGGGTCGCCGCCGGGTCCACGTTGCTCGGCATGACGTTCGGGTAGAGGCAGGCGAAGAGGAACACCACGACGCCGAGCATGGTGACGGCGGAGGCGACGAACGCCCAGCCCTCACGGCCGAGCCGGTTCGCCGCGAGCATCCCCACCCACGCCACGACGGCGATCGTGAGCGGCAGCCAGGCCAGCGTGTTGTTGCTGTAGGACAGCCCGGTCCACACGCCGAAGACGACGGCGAGCACGGCGGCCGCGAGGCCGACCTGGCCGGCGATCCGGTTGGACCGGGTGCGGATCTCGCCCTCGGTCTTGAGCGCCAGGAAGACCGCGCCGTGCGTGACGAACAGCGTCAGCGTCACGAGGCCACCGAGCAGCCCGTACGGGTTGAGCAGGGTGAACAGGTTGCCGGTGAACTCGCTGTTGCCGTTCTGGATCTCCAGCGGCGTGCCCTTGACGATGTTGGCGAACGCCACGCCCCAGAGCAGCGCCGGGACGAAGGAGCCGATCGTGATCGCCCAGTCCCACCGGTTGCGCCAGACCGTCGACGAGCGCTTGCTGCGGTACTCGAAGGCCACCCCGCGGACGATGAGCGCGACGAGGATGATCAGCAGCGCGATGTAGAAGCCGCTGAACAGCGTCGCGTACCAGAGCGGGAACGCCGCGAACGTCGCGCCACCGGCGACGAGCAGCCACACCTCGTTGCCGTCCCACACGGGGCCCAGCGTCGAGACGACGGTGCGCCGTTCGGCCTCGCCCTTCGCGACGACACGCAGCAGCGTGCCGACGCCGAAGTCGAAGCCCTCGAGGACGAAGTAGCCGATCCACAGCACGCAGATCAGCACGAACCAGATGATCTGGAGTGTCTCCCACGACATGTCAGGTCTCCTAGTCCGTCAGTACGAGAAGGTGAGTGGGCGGCCGCTGTTGGCGTCGTCGGCGTCCATCAGCTCGACGGTCTCCGGCGGGCCGATCTTCACGGCGCGGATGATGAGACCGACCTCGATGACCGCGAGACCGCCGTAGAGCAGCGTGAACGTGATGATCGAGATCCACGCCTGCAGCGGCGTCAGCGTCGGTGAGACGCCGCTCGCCGTCTTCATGAGGCCGAACACGATCCAGGGCTGGCGGCCCATCTCGGTGAAGATCCAGCCGGCCGAGATGCCGAAGAGCGGGAAGAGCGTGGCGGTGGCCGCGGCGAGCTTGACCCAGCGCGCCGAGGGCAGCCGTCCCTTGCGGGTGGCGAAGGCGACGAAGAGCGCGAACAGGATCGCCAGGGCGCCCAGCCCGATCATGAACCGGAACATCCAGTAGACCAGCGGGACGTAGGGCGCGTAGTTGCCCGGGCCGAACTTCGCCTCGGACGCGGCCTGTAGGTCGTTGACGCCCTGCACGGTGCTCTCCGGCCCGGTCCAGTTGCCGGTCGCGAGGAAGGAGGTCAGGCCGGGGACGTCGAGCGCCCAGAAGACCTCGCTGCCGTCGAGGTTGCCGACGGTGAAGAGGCTGAACGGCACGTTCTCGCCGGTCGTGTAGACCGCCTCGGCCGCGGCCATCTTCATCGGCTGCTGCTGCACCATGATCTTGGCCTGGACGTCGCCGGTGTACATCACGGCGAGGCCCGCGATGATCGTCGCGACGATGCCGATCCGCATCGTGCCGCGCATCGCATCGGCGGACTGGCCCTTCGTCATGAGCCAGAGGCTGACGCCGACGAGCATGGTGCCGGAGACGAGGAACGCCGAGGCGATGACGTGGAAGAACGTCGCGACCGTGGTGTTCTGGAAGAGCACGGCGCCGATGTCGACGAGGTTCGCGCGACCGGTCTCGGGGTTGATGACGTAGCCGGTCGGGTGCTGCATGAACGAGTTCGCGGCGAGGATGAAGTACGCCGAGAGCATCGTGCCGAACGCCGCGAGCCAGATCGTGGCGAGGTGCAGGCCGCGCGGCAGGCGGTCCCAGCCGAAGATCCACAGGCCGAGGAACGTCGACTCGAGGAAGAACGACGCGAGGCCCTCGATGGCCAGCGGCGCACCGAAGATGTCGCCGACGAAGCGGGAGTAGTCGCTCCACGCCATGCCGAACTGGAACTCCTGCACGATGCCGGTGACGACGCCCATCGCGAAGTTGATGAGGAGCAGCTTCCCGAAGAACTTGGTGGCCCGGAGCCACTTCTCGTCGCCGGTGCGGAACCACGCGGTCTGCATGATCGCGACGAGGAACGACGTCCCGATCGTCAGGGGGACGAACAGGAAGTGGTAGACGGTGGTGATGCCGAACTGCCACCGCGCCAGATCGAGCGCATTCATCGGGAGGACCCCCTCGGGACGCCGGAGCACGCAGTCGTGCAGTGGACACTTTGCTCCACCTTTACCTACGGCGTCGGGCGAGTCGCGGTGATCCCTGTCGCATAGCGAAGGCTTGCCTGACCTCGCGTCCGACGCGCGCGGCAGGGGCATGCAGAAGCGAGGTCAGGCTCACGTCAGCGGCGGCGCCCGCCGACATCCGGCCCTGCGCCGGAACACGAACTCGCCGCGCGTCGGCACACGGCGTGGACCTACCCCGGAACGCGGAGCCGCCGCGCGCCGCACCCGCGGTCTCCGCCGCCCGGTCCCGGGGATCGCCGCGCGGCCGTGGACGTGCGCCGGAACCGGACGTCGCCGTCGTCCTGGACGCGGCGCCGGGTCGTGCGCGCCGGGGCGACGTGACGTCCGGACACCGCACCCCCCAGGATGTCCCGGTGACCACCGCCGACGTCGCCCCCGCGGAGGCGCCCGCCTCGTCGGTGGCCGTCTGGTCGGCGATGTGGATCGTCTACGTCGTCTGGGGCTCGACGTACCTCGCCATCGCCGTCGCCATCGAGTCGATGCCGCCGCTCATCGCGCTCGGCACCCGGTTCCTCGCGGCCGTGTCCGTCCTGGCCGTGTTCCTCGCGGTGCGCCGCGGTCCGCGCGCGCTCGTCGTCCGGTGGCGCGAGCTGCGCGGCGCGATGGTCGTCGGTGCCCTGCTGCTCGGCGTCGGCATGGGGGTCCTCACCCTCGCCGAGCGCTACGTGCCCAGCGGCGTCGCCGCGCTCATCGTCGCGATCATGCCGCTGTGGGTCGTGATCCTGCGGGCGGTCACGGGCGACCGGCCCCCGCTGGTCACGTGGCTCGGCGTCGCGATCGGCATGGTCGGGCTCGTCGTGCTGGTCGCGCCCGGCGCGCACGGCAGCGGTGCCGACTCCGCCCAGCGCACGATCTGGTCCCTCGCGATGCTCGTGAGCACGGCGTGCTGGGCGTACGGCTCGTTCCTCCAGCCGCGCATCACCGTGCCGCGCGACCCGCTCGTCCTCTCGCTCTACGAGATGCTCACCGGCGGCGTCATCCTCACCGTCGTCGGGCTGCTGCGCGGCGAGCACCTGCAGGACATGACGCAGGCCACCGCGCGCTCCTGGTGGGGCTGGGCCTACCTCGTCGTCGTCGGCTCGCTCGTCGCCTACACCGCGTTCGTGTGGGTCGTCGGGCACGCGCCGCTCTCGCTCGTCGCGACGTACGCCTACGTGAACCCGGTGGTCGCGGTGCTGCTCGGCTGGTGGATCCTCGGGGAGCCGCTGACCCTCGGCCTGCTCGTCGGCGGTGCGATCGTCGTGGTCGGCGTCATGCTCGTGGTGAGCGCGGAGCGCCTCGCCCGGCGCCGCTCCGACCTCCTCGTCGAGGAGCAGCTCCTCACCGATACGTCCCAGGCCGAGCACTGACCCGCGTCGTTGTCACTGAAGGTGGCCCTGGTTGCTTCTAAGGCAACAAGCGCCACCCTCACCGCGAACTACGAGGTGCCGCTCGGGGCGAAGCGCGCGCAGACCTCGAGGACGCGGTCGTTGGCCTCGGTCTCCCCGATCGTGATGCGTACGCCGTCGTCGCCGTACGGGCGCACCGCGAGGTTGACCGCCGCGCACGCGGCCACGAACTCCGCGATGCGGTCGCCGAGGCGCAGCCAGACGAAGTTCGCCTGGCTCGGCGGCAGCCGCCAGCCCTGGCCGGCCAGCGCCGCCTCGACCCGGGTGCGCTCGCCGACGAGGATGTCGACCCGCTCGAGCAGCGCGGTCTCGGCCCCGAGCGACGCGATCGCCGCGGCCTGCGCCACCGACGAGACGCCGAACGGGACCTGGGTCTGGCGCAGGGCCTGCGCCACCCGCGGGTGTGCGACGGCGAAGCCGACGCGCAGGCCGGCGAGGCCGTAGGCCTTGGAGAAGGTACGCAGCACCGCGACGTTGGGCCGGTGCCGGTAGGTCTCGATGCCGCGCACCGCGGCCGGGTCCCGCACGAACTCGACGTAGGCCTCGTCCACGATGACGAGGACGTCGTCCGGCACGCGGCCGAGGAAGCGGTCGAGGTCGTCCTGGCGCACGACCGTGCCCGTGGGGTTGTTCGGCGTGCACACGAAGACCAGCCGGGTGCGCTCGGTGATCGCGTCCGCCATCGCGTCGAGGTCGTGGGTCTCGTCGGCGCGCAGCGGCACCTGCACCGGCGTCGCGCCGGAGATGATCGTCATGATCGGGTAGGCCTCGAAGGACCGCCACGCGTAGAGCACCTCGTCGCCCGGCCCGGCGCTGATCTGCACCGCCTGCTGCAGCAGGCCGACCGAGCCGGTGCCGAGGGCGAGGTGGTCGCGCGGGAGGTCGTGGCGCTCGGCGAGCGCGTCGACCAGCAGGGACGACGCCGGGTCCGGGTAGCGGTTCACCGCCGCCGCGGCCGTGCCGATCGCCTCGAGCACGCCCGGCAGCGGCGGGTAGGGGTTCTCGTTGCTCGACAGCTTGTACGGCGTGAGACCGGGAGCCGCGGTCGGGGGACGGCCGGCGACGTAGGCGGGCAACCGGTCCAGCGTCTCGCGCAGCCGCGGCGTGCTCTCGGGCATGGCCAGACCCTATCCGCGCGGCTGCGGGCGCCCGCCCCGAGTTCTCACTGAGGGTGGCCCTGGTTGCTTCTTGCGCAACCAGGGGCGCCCTCATGTGGTTCGCCCGCTCGTCCCGTCCCCCCGCGCGAGCGCCCCACGCGTCGACGCGGTCACGGGCGTGAGCCCCGTGCGAGGGACCGGTGGCCCGCGACTGCGCACGCGCATGGCGCTGCTCGCCGTCGCGGCCGTGGTCGCGCTCGTCGTGATCGGGCTGCCCGTGCACGCGGCGTACGTCGACGTCGCGACCTCGACGACGGCGGTGCAGAGCGCCTCGGTCGCCGAGCGCGACGCGGCCATCGAGGGAGACCGAGCGGGGCGGCCGCCCCCACCCACCGGACCGAGCCACGAACCGGTCGAACGCCCGATCCGGGTGCGCCCTTCAGTTGGGGCACTACCTGGCCGAGACAGACATGGGACGGAGCTTCGCGAGGCGAGAGGGGGCGACGTGAGTCCAGAGGCCGGTTGGTACGCCGACCCGACCGATCCTTCCGCCGTGCGCTGGTGGGACGGCGCGCAGTGGACGACCCAGACCCGACCCGCGCCGCGTGAGCTCGCCCTCGCCGGCGCCGTCGCGTCCGGCCCGGGCGGACCTGTGTCCGCCACCGACACCGCGACATCCGCCCGGTCCGGTCCCCGGCACGCCGCGCCCGCGGACCGTTCCGGACCGATCGTGGCCTCTGCTCCGCCCGTGCCGGCTCCCGCGCCCGCGACCGCCCCGTCGCCCGCGGCCGACGCTGGCCCCGACGTCGTCGACCGCTCGCGTCCCGGTGCGCGCGCGGCCGCCCTCGCACCGCCCCCCGCCTCAACGCCGGGTGACGACGGCGACGCCGTCGACCGCTCCCGTCCCGGGGCGCGGCGCCCCGTGGTCCTTCCCCCGAAGCCGGCCGAGCTGCCCGCCGCGACCCCGTTCACCCCTGCCGCGGCGCCCACCGGGTTCGTCCCCTCCGTCCCCTCGCCGGCGACGGCCGGACCCGGCTTCGGCGCGCCGTCCGTCGGCTTCGGCGCGTCGTCCTTCGGCGCGGCACCGGCCGGCTTCGGCCACGACTCCGGTCCGGTGCACACCGGCGTCTACGTCGCACCGCGCAGCTGGAGGAAGCCCGTGGCCGTCGTCGTCGTCCTGCTGCTCGTGCTCGGCGGCCTCGCGGCGTACGGCGTACCCAAGTACCTCGCGACCCGCGCACAGGCGGTGGCGGCGCAGCAGCCGGACGTCCTGGTGCGCTCCGCGCCGAAGGCGCTGGCCGGCCAGAAGAAGTTCACCGTGGCGGGCATGAACACGACGGCGATCGCCTCGTCGATCACCGGCGCGGGAGCCACCTGGGCCTGGGTCCAGCCCTACGGCAGTCGCAACTCCGTGACGGTCTACATGGCCTCCGACGTCCCGCTGCCCGAGCAGCCGACGGCGGTGCGCGCGCTGACCAGCCGCGACGCCGCGACCGAGCTGCTCGCCACGGTGAGCGCCGGCCTGAGCAACGGCGCGAACGGGAAGCTCGTGACCGGGACGCCGGCGGAGTACGCCAGCCCGGTGACCGGCAAGACGTGGTGCATGCCGGTGACCGTCTCCGGCGTCCAGGGCGGCTACTGCCTGTGGACCAGCGGCAAGGAGCTGCTCCAGACGCTGTCGCTGCCCGGCCTCCAGGAGGTGGCGGCCAAGAGCACGCTCGACGCGCTCGCCCAGATGGCCAAGATCGTCACGAAGGCCGCGACGGGCAGCGTCCCGGTGGCGTCCGCCGCGTCGTAGGACCGTGCCCGCCCCGACGCGGCCCGGGCACGGCGGCGGCCCGCACCCCACCCGGCGAGGTGTGAGCCGTCGTCCCGTCCTGACGCTCGGCCGCGGTGCTGCCTGGCAGCGCTCGGGCGGGTCGACGTCTACGCGAGCCGACGCAGCCGCATCCCCGCATGGACCGCCCGCTCCGGGTGGCGCCTGACCCTAGCTCTGGGCCATGTCGACGAAGCGCGAGTAGTGCCCCTGGAACGCGACGGTGATGTTGGCCGTGGGGCCGTTGCGGTGCTTGGCCAGGATGAAGTCGGCCTCGCCGGCACGCGGCGACTCGCGCTCGTAGGCGTCCTCCCGGTGCAGCAGGATGACCATGTCGGCGTCCTGCTCGATCGAGTTGTGCACGGCGATGCCGTTGGCGACGAAGTTGTGCCGGGCCAGCACGGTCGCGTCGTAGACGTCCTCGACGCCGTCGGGCTCGATGGCCACGACCTCGTCCCACAGCACGTCGTTGGTCGCGAGCAGCTCCAGGTCGGCGCGGTCGAGGACCGCCGCGACGCGGCCGAGCCGTTCGCGGCTGGGGGCGTGCTTCCCCATCGTCGAGCCGCAGTACGACGTGCCCGTCGTGGCGGCGAACTCACGCTGGGTCAGGTCCTGCTCGACGAGGACGCCCGTGACGGTCTCCCACACCTCGCGCGGCACGGTGTCGACGTTCGGGTCGGTCGGCCGGTCGCGCACGATCTCGAGCAGCCGCGCGGCCGTCTCGCCGCGAGCGCCGTGCACGCCGATCTCGCCGAGGAAGCGGCGCTGGTCGTCGCCACCGCTGATGTCGAGGGTGTACGACGGCCGGCACCCCGCCTGCTGGACCTCGCGGATCCGGCACGAGATGCCGAAGCGCAGCAGCAGGAGGGCGACGTCGTCGACGAGCCGACGGCTGGTGGAGGCGTAGTAGACGCGTCCCCCGCGACCGTTCTTCGCCACCGTGACGGACCCGTCGGTGGACCACAGGTGGCGCAGGAACAGCCGGATCTGCCGCTTCGGAAGTGACCCGAGGTCGGCAGGGACGAACGTCTCGTGCGAGCGGAGGCCGAACAGGCCCAGCCCGTCGAGCCACTCCGCCACCGGGTTGCGCCGGCCGTGGGCGAGCCGGAACGGCGCGCGCAGCCGGAGCGTGGTGACCCGCGCCGCCGGGTAGTCGCCGCGGACCGCCTCGATGCCGAAGTGGCGCGCGGCCGCGGTGACGGCGGCGAGGTTCGCCTCGTCGGTGCTGGCGTAGCGCAGCGGCTGCCGGCGGACGAACGAGCCGTCGCCGAGCAGGTGCGCGAGCAGCACCACCTCGGCGTCGTGCCAGGTGCGCTCGTCGCTCGGCGCGCTCACGTGGCGCGGGACCGCGAGCCGCGCGCCGGGCGCGAGGTCGCCGAGGGCACGCCAGCCGTCGTAGGTGAGGAACGGGTGGTTGGCCGTGGCCCGCACCTGCTTGCCGCTGGCGAGGCGGAGCCGGTAGACCTCGCGCCGCCCGGTGGGGAAGACGTGCGTCATCGTCGACCGGACGTAGCGCAGCGAGTCGTCGAGGGCCCACACCGGCACGTCGCGCGCGCCGGAGGCGTGCAGCTCGCCGAGCGTGGTCTCCGCACCGGTGTCGGCGCGCAGGATGCGCGTCTCCGCGGTGAGGCAGCCCGACTCGCGCAGGTCGCTGATGAGCGGGCGCTTGTCGGTGCGCTGCTCGGGACCGCGGTTGAGCTGGCTGATCGCGACGACCGGGACCTCGAGCTCCTTGGCGAGGAGCTTGAGCGAGCGGGAGAACTCCGACACCTCCTGCTGCCGGCTCTCGACCTTCTTGCCCGAGCTCATCAGCTGGAGGTAGTCGATGACGACGAGGCGGAGATCGTGCCGCTGCTTGAGCCGCCGGCACTTCGCGCGGATCTCCATCATCGTCATGTTGGGGCTGTCGTCGATGAACAGCGGCGCCTCGGACACCGCGCTCATCTTGCGCGCGAGCTTCTGCCAGTCGG
>JAJXTD010000124.1 GCA_021784035.1 Actinomycetes bacterium
GCGGCAGCCCGGGCAGGACGGCGATCCCGAAGAACGCGACGCCCACGGCCACGGCGATGACGGCGATGAGCCGGCCGGGCGGCGGGCAGCTGGTTGGGTCCGTCGCGCGCGAGCCGCTCCACGGCCTGCACGCTGGTCAGTCCCCTGGTGACCCGGTCCGAGCCCACTCCCCGAGTCTGCCCTGAGGGCGACGCCGGAGCCGGTCGGTGCCGGAGCCGGTCGACGCCGGAGCCGGTCGGTGCCGGAGCCGGTCGGTGCCGACGGCGCCGGGACGGCGACGCGTCCGACGATGTGCGGACGTGCTTGACTTGACCGGTCGTTGACCGAGGGGCGCAGGTGGAGCGAGCACGGGCGGGATCGGGTGACGCGAGGGGACGCGCCACGGCGTTCGGCGTACGCCTGCGCCGGCTGCGCTCCGCGGCAGGGATGTCCCAGGTAGCACTGGCCGGCGACGAGCTGCACCCGAGCTACATCAGCCTGCTCGAGGCGGGCCGTCGCGTGCCCACGCCGGACGCCCTCGCCGTCCTGGCCCGGCGGCTCGGCATGAGCGTCGGCGAGCTGACCGGCGACATCGACCACGACCTCGAGGGCCCGCTCGTGCTGGCCGAGGCGGCACTGGGTCTCGGGCGTCCCGGGGAGGCGGTCACGCTGCTCGAGCCGTGGAGTGCCGGCCTCACGGCCGAGCGACTGTCCACCAGCCCGCTGACGTTTCGGGCCGGCGAGGCGTACGCCGCCGGCCTGGAGCGGGTCGGCCGCCTCGACGACGCGATCCGCGTGCTCGAGACGCTGCGCACCGCCGTGGAGGTCGCAGCGGGCAACGACGCGTGGCTCGCCGTGACCGTCTCCCTCGTGCGCTGCTACCGCGACGCCGGCGACGTCGCCCGCGCGGTTGACGTCGGCGAGCTCGCCGTGTCCCGGCTGTCCGGCCTGGCC
Source organism: Actinomycetes bacterium (assembly GCA_021784035.1). Classification (GTDB taxonomy): domain Bacteria; phylum Actinomycetota; class Actinomycetes; order S36-B12; family CAIYMF01; genus Longivirga. Next base: position 934 of record JAJXTD010000124.1, read on the forward strand.
TCCGTGCGGCTCGCCCGGCACGCCGCGCTGGTCTCCACCCTGGCGGGCGCCTATGCCGAGCGCGGCGACCTCACCCGCGCCGCGGCCCTGCTCGACGACCTGCTGGACGAGACCTCCGGCAGCGGCTCGCCGGAGCAGCAGGCGGGCGCCTACTGGAACGCGGCGATCACGGCCGCTGAGCGGGGACGGCCCGCGGACGGACTCGTCCTGGCCGACCAGGCGACGCGGCTGCTGGCGCTCGGCGACGACCTGCGCTCGCGAGCCCGGGTCCAGGTGGCGAAGGCGCGGATCCTGCTGGCGCAGAGCCCCCCGCGGGCCGCCGAGGCCCGGACCCTGCTGCGCGGGACGCTGCCCCTGCTGCGCCAGTACGACGGGAGCCTCGGGGTCGCGAGCGCCGAGACCGAGCTGGCGCGCTGCGAGCTGGTCCTCGGTCGGCCCGACGTCGCGCTCCGGCACGCCCGGTCGGCGCTCCGGGTGCTCAGCATCGAACACCCGGTCGAGCGGGCCCGAGCGCTCACCACCCTCGGTTCCGCCCTGCTCGCGACGGGCGATCGCGACGCCGGCCTGGTCGCGCTCGACGAGAGCGCGAGCTGCCTCGAGCGGGCGCAGGCGCCGCGACAGGCGGCCGCCGTGTGGCGCCAGCTCGCCGAGGTGTTCAACTCCCAGGGCGACGTGGTGCGCGCGCTGGCCGCGACCGAGCGGGCGCTGACGGCGGTCGGTCTCCTCGCCGAGCCCGTCACCGCCCGGCCCGACGCCGGTGGCCTGCCGGCGCGCCGACGTCGGGCGAGCACCGTGCAGGTCTAGCGGGCGAGTCCGGACCGGGGGTCCCCCGGCCCGGACTCCGTGCGGCTCAGGGGCAGGTCACGTTCGGGTTCCAGTCCTCGAACATGCCCGCCGGGTTGTTGCGCCAGATCCAGGCGTGGAGCTCGTAGAAGTCCGGCAGGCCGTAGCGGTTCCCCGCCAGGACCAGCCCGAACTGCTGGCCGAACAGGCTGGGCGGCGCGGAGTGCGCGGCGTCCCAGTCGGCCCGGAGCACGACGTACTCGACCGCGACCAGCTTCAGCGAACCGTCGGGCATCGGCTGGTAGATGACGGCCTCGGGCGTCGTGGCGTCGACGGCGCCGTCCCCGACGAGGGGGCCGTTGACGTAGTGGATGCCCATCCCGCCCTGTGGGCTCGCGATGCAGTCGATGCCGTTGACGTCGTGCAGGTCGATGTCCCAGCCTGCGGCGACCGCGGCGGACACGTCGTGGAACGACGCGGTCGCCGCTCGCGCCGAGCTGAGCCCGGTCGAGCCGGCCGCTGCGCCCGGCGCACCCGCCAGCAGTCCGCTCGCCGCCAGTGCGACGGCGGTGATCACGCGCGTGGTCCTCATGGTTGCTCCTCGTCGGTGACTGAACCTCGTGCCGCCGGACCGTGGCCCGGTCCGACAGGTGAAGTCAGCCACCGCCGTGGGCGAGCGTCATCGGGGAGCCTCCCCATGTTGTGCCGCGGCGATCCCTACGCCACTACGGCGCGCACCCAGCGGAGACCGTTTCCTCCGGCGGGGGCCGGGCGCGTCGTCGGCTCAGGGTCGCGATCGGTCCACGGCCGCGCGCAGCCGGACCAGCTCGACCGCGTGCGCGTCGAGGGCCAGGTCCTCGTCGGTGCTCGGGACCCAGGCCGGGCACGCGACGGCCCGCCCCTCGTCGTCGACGGCGGAAGTCGGCGTCGAGATGCACGGCGGGGCGGCGGCGGGGAGCCAGCACACGGCGACGGGGGGCTGTCGTGGACCGTCGTCCCTCGTCCGCCTCACCGAGGACGTCCATCGATCCGCCGCCGACCGACACTGAGTTCAGATCAGTGGCGGAGGAGGCGCGATCAGAACGGTCGCGAGCAGGTGAACATGACGGTGCGGATACGTCGCTCGGCGAGGTTGGTCACCTGATTGGCAGCCATCTGCCCGAACGAGGCGCCGAGGAAGGCCGCGAAGGTGACCGGTGGTGGTCCCTCTCGTTCGATCCGAGCGCGCACCTGCCGGAACCAGTCGAGGCTCTGGTCCGACGAGTCGACCTCCGAGATGACCTCGAAGCCTGCCGCTGGCAGCAGCTCACGCATCTCCTCTGTGGTGGCGAGGAAGCTCGTCGACGGGTCGTTGGCCCACGGAACCGGGTAGTGGACGTCGCCGCCTTCACCTTGCAGCACGTCGTAGACGACGAACCTGCCGCCGGGCCGGAGCACTCGGAAGGCTTCGGCGTAGAGCGCGGGCTTGTCGGAGATGTTCATCGCCACATGCACGGTCAGCGCCGCGTCCACCGCCTCATCGGGCAGTCCGGTGGCCGTGGCGTCCCCCACGTGGAAGCGGGTGCGGTCGGACAGGCCCGTCCACTCCGAGAGTGCCGTCGCCACCTCGCAGAACTCTGGCGTGAGGTCGACGCCGGTGACCGTGCATCCGGTCAGCTCGGCGAGCGACCGTGCGGGCCCGCCCAGTCCGCTGCCGAGGTCGAGCACATGAGAGTCGGGAGTGACCCCGAGCGCCTCGACGATCTCCAGAGAGGCCGCACGGCCACGGATGTGGAACTCGTCGACCGGAGCGAGGTCGGCCGGGCGCAGAGCCGCACGGTCCAGACCGGCCGCGTCCAAGGCGGAGCTGATGGCCTCGACAAGCTTCCCGGGGCCGCTGTAGAACGTCGAAACCTTGTTCATCGCGCCATCGTGCCACCGAGTTCCCGCGCCGACGACACGATTGCGTTCCTCTGGCGGAATGTCCTTCTCCGCGTCGTAGACGACCACGGCACCGCTGGTCACCGTGACCACGGTGGTAGGGGGTGACGGGCGGAGGATCAGCCGGGTGCCACCAACGCGACGGCCGTGCATGCCTCGCCCTCGGTTCACAGCCAGGCGAGCGCGGCGGTGACCAAGGCGTCGGTGCCGGTTTCTAGCGTTGGCTGGATGACGGGCGCGAATGCGGCGGAGTGGTTGACCGGGATGTCCTGGTCCACCCGACCGGCTCGCTCGGCGGCTCAGAAGGTGTCCGGGTCGACGCCTCCGATGCCCCAGTAGGTGTAGGGGGTGCCGAGGGCGGAGGAGATGTCGCTGAAGTCCTCGCTTGCCGACTGGCGTGGCAGTGGCCCGCACGGTTGCCGAATCGTCGGTTGAACGCTGCCGCAACCCGTGCCGTGGTCTCCTCGTCGTTGGTCGTCAACGGGAAGCTCTCGTACTGCTCGAAGTCGGGGTCGAGCGGGCACCCCGAAGCGCGGCATTCAGCGACCACGATGCGGCGGATGGCGTCCTGGATGTGGCTGCGGGTGGCGTCGCTGTAGGTGCGCATGTTCAGCAGAAGCGTGGCTGCGTCAGGGATGACTCGACGACCGGCCAGCAAGCTGGCCGCGCCGGCGAGGCAGCTGACGTGGACATCGTGGCCACAGGCGTGCATGACCGGCACCTCGTTGCCCGCGGCGGCGCGGGATGCAACGTGGCGGGGAATCAGCCGTCGCGGAGTCCCGTGTCTGCCGGCCCCCGGGTCGCGAGGTGCTGCCTGGCGCGCCACCACCGCGGCGGGGCTGCCAGAGGTACGCCTCCGGCAGCTGCCAGTGGGGCCACCGCGCGAGCAGCGTGAGCCCGGTGCCAATAGTGCAGTGAGGATGCATGCGTAGTCCGTCAACGCCACCGGCGTCCCGCGCCGCAGAAGTGTGTCCCGAATCAGGCCGCCACCGGGCCCCGACATGATGACCAGCAGTCACGACGCGAGACGCGGCGGATAGCTGGCGCGACGACCAGCCCGTTAGCCGAATCAGGGCGGGACGCGCCCGGCTACTGCAGGTATCCCTCGACCTGCTGGGAGTCACGGACCGACGCAGTGCCGGGGTCAAGACCAGCCTCACGGCGGGCGCGGCGCTGCCGCAGCAGGTCCCAGCATTGGTCCAGCGACTCCTCAACCTCCCGCAGCCGGCGGCTCTCGTCCTCGGCTGTGATCGAACCGGACTCCATCCGGGATCGCAGATCATGCTCTTCGTCCACCAGGTCCGGCACTGCCTGCAAGAGGCCATTGTCGTCGTAGATCGCCCGCTGCGTTGTCCGGCTTTGCGCAGGGCAAAGTCATCGCCCTCAACGCCCGCCGCATCACAGGCTGATAGCCACCTGTCGCGAGATGCCCCACGACCACGGGCCCGCATGCAGCTGGGCGCTCCACCTGTCACTTGCAGGTTTAGTAGGCTAGTTGTGTCAGAAACAGTAGCCTGTCGATCTCAGATTGAGTAGGCTCTATCCCGTGGACGGGTCAGTTCGATTCCTCGGAGGAGGTGTGGCACCCGGTGGCCGAGTACCTGTCGCGGATTGCCGACGCCCAGCTCGATCTGGCGCTCGACGCCCTCGGCGCGGTGCTGATCGACGGTGTCAAAGGCTGCGGGAAGACCCAGACCGCCCGCCAGCGCGCCGCCAGCGAGATCCTCCTCGACCAGCTCCCCGACGGCGATCAGCTGCTCGCGGTCAACCCCGGGCTGCTCCTCGACGGCCCGACGCCCCGCCTCATCGACGAGTGGCAGCGTGTCCCGGCCGTCTGGGACGCGGTACGCCGCGGTGTCGATGACCGCAGGGACCCAGGGCAGTTCATCCTGACCGGCTCCGCCACCCCGGCCGACGACGTTCCACGCCACTCTGGGGCCGGCCGGTTCGCGCGCCTGCGCATGCGCCCGCTCACCCTTGCCGAGCTCGGGCACTCCACCCGCGAGATCTCCCTCACGCGGTTGCTCGCCGGCGAGGAGGTGCCGAGCGCGGTGAGCGAGATCTCCGTCCCCCGCTATGCCGACCACGTCGTCACCGGCGGCTGGCCGCTGCTCATCGGACGTGGACCCGACGAGGCCACCACCTACCTGCAGTCCTACCTGGACACCCTCATCGAAGTCGACGTCCTCACCGTCTCAGGGACCCGACGCGACCCCCGACGGATCCGCCGATTCCTCCACGCCTACGCCCAGCTCACCGCTCACCCCGCCAAGGTGGCAACCATCGTGGAGCGAGCTAACGGCGACGCCGACCCGACTCCGCGCCCCGCATCACGGTCGGGAGACTCGCCCGACGAACGCGGCCTCTCCCGGTGGGCCGCGGAGCCCTACCTGGACGCCGCGCGACGCCTCATGGTCGTCGACGATGTCGACGCCTGGAGCCCGAAGCTCCGCTCCCGCTCACAGCTCGTCGAGACCCCCAAGCGTCACCTCGTCGATCCGTCACTGGCCGCAGCCCTGATGCGCTGCACCCCCCAGCGCTTGCTCGAGGACCTGGAGACCTTCGGCTTCCTCTTCGAATCCCTCGCCACCCGAGACATCCGCGTCTACGCCCAGAACAACGACGCCGAGGTCTACCACTACCGCGAGGCCGGCGGCCGCTTCGAGGTCGACCTCATCGCCGAAGACCGCCGCGGCAACTGGATCGGAATCGAGGTCAAGCTCGGAGGCGGTCACAGCATCGACGCCGCAGCCGGTTCCCTCCTCAAACTCGCCGAAGACCGCGTCGCCAAGCCGCCTCAAGCCCTCCTCGTCGTCACGGGAGGCCAGTACTGCTACCGGCGCAAGGACGAGGTCTACGTCGTCCCGCTCGGGTGCCTCGGACCTTGACGCGGCCCAGGTCAGCGCAGTTGTGACGAGACCAGGTCAAGACCTGGCCCCGATCGACCTAGCAGAGAATCGTATTCGCGCCCCGGAGCGGCACGCCCTCAGGCGTATCGCGGCAGCTTCCGCGGGTCGCACTGGAGCCCGTCGTCGGTCGAGACGAAATGCCCGCCCAACGGAACCTAATCTGTCACCTACCGTCGGGCATTCTGGGTCGGGCGTGCGAATGGCACACGATCCTGCCCATCGCGGATGATGTCATCTACGACGCGGACGTTCGGCTGAACAAGTCCAGCAAGTGGTACTCGATCATCCCGTCCGGTTGCTCGAACGTGTACGAGATCGAAGGTGTCCTGATGCACGAGTTCGGTCACGTCTTCGGGCTCGGCCACGTCGACGAGGCAACCCATGGCAACCTCACCATGAGCGTCAACTCGACTCCGTGCTCGTACGCCGATCACACCTGGGGCAAAGGTGACTACAACAGCCTCGCGGCGCACTACTAGTCTGATCGGTCGCGCTGCCCTGGCAGCGGTCACCGCCGCTGCGGCAAACCTCCTGGCAGGCTGCGGCGCCTCGGGCAGTTCGGGTTCCTGCGCTGCTCCGGAGATCTCGGCCTCTCCGATCGCCGTGGCCGCGGGCGCGAAGGTGCACGTCACAGGGAAATACTTCACCGAGGGCTGCGACGACCAGGGCAAGGGCGGGTCCAGCGCGCCGCTCCAGGATCAGCCGGTCACGTTCACGCAGAACGGCCAGGTCACGACTCTCTCTGAGGTCGACTCGGTGGACGGAGGCATCGACGTCACGGTGACTGTTCCCGGCACGGCAAGTCGAGGTCCTGCGAATCTCCAGCTCGGGTATTCAAGCATCGCGGCACTCATCGTCACGTGAGTTCTCCCGCCTCGATCCTCCGTGATCTTGGGCCGTTGTCTGATCCGGTCCGTCACGGGACCCGATTGCAAGATCATCAGATGCATGACTGACCCGAGAATGACCTGCACCACGGCGCGACAGCATCCGGGCGCAGCCCGGATGAACTGCCCCGTAATGAGTTTCCGCGGTTCCCAGTGCTAGGTGCACCCTTGACCCCGACCTGGCCATGGCTCGCCACGGCAGCCGGCCGAGCCCGTCCCGAGCTCCGAGCTCGGCGACGGCAACTCGATCGGCGAGCATGCACGACCGCCGCGAGGCGAGGGTGCGGTCAGCGGACGCCGAGGTCGAGGAGCGGCCCGATGACGGAGTCCGTCATCGCGACCGTCGCGAACCCCGCGGCGAGCGGAAAGGCGCGCCAGGCGCGAGTGGGTTCGGAGGCCGACGAGGGTGCTTCCAGCGCCCGGCAGGACTGGAGGCAAATCACAGGCGTGGAAGCCGCCAGGATCCCAAAGTGGCACGAAATGTGGCACGAAATCCGGTCGATCGCCGAAAACCCTTGGTATCACTGTAAAATTGAAGTGCCCCCGGCAGGATTCGAACCTGCGACACACGGTTTAGGAAACCGTTGCTCTATCCCCTGAGCTACGAGGGCGGGGGCCAGGCACTGAACCAGCCACTGGCATTGGGGAAGGTCGTGTTTCCCGAATCCTGCCTGGCTCACGCTGGACGGCCAGCCTAGACGACCCGCGGGCGTGCTGACGGAGGACCCGTGATGCAGAGTTGTTCACGACGTAGTTGAGACGTTCCAGCAGCGAGCGCATCCGTCGATAGTCGGTGTCGCCGAGTTGTTCGCGCCACTCGGACTCGAGGTCGGTCGTAGCGTCGCTCCCGGAGGTGCAGCGTGAGCATCGAGGGCGAGATCCTCATCCGGCGCCCTCTCGACGAGGTGTTCGACTACGTCGCCGACGAGCGCCACGAGCCCGCGTTCAATCCGCGCATGACGAACGTCGAGAAGCTCACCGGCGGACCGATCGGTGCCGGGACCCGGTTCAGGGCGACCACGACGACGATGGGCCGCGAGCTCGAGATGACCATCGAGTACACGGTCTACGAGCGACCCAGGACGTTGGGCTCCCGCACCACGATGGTCTCCGCCGAGACCGTCGGCACCCTGACGTTCAGCCCGGACCCGAGGGGCACGTGGATGCACTGGTCGTGGGAGGTGCGGCCCAAGCACGGCGCCAGGATGCTCCGCCCGCTCATCGAGCTGGTCGGGCGCCGACAGGAGAAGAGGATCTGGCAGGGCCTGCGGCGTCGGCTCGAGGCCGAAGCGACGGGGACCGGCGACGCGACAGCGGCCCGCGATGACTGACCGGGGACTGGGTACCGGGCCTCCCGTGGTCGGAGCGGGCGTGGCGCGACTGGGGTTCTGGGCCGCGCTGGCCACGGCAGTGACGGCCACCCGCTCATGGTGGTCCAACCCGCCCTCCTCAACGGGCAGCTCGACGGGCTGTCTCTGTGGTCGATGTACAACCCCAGCGGGCTGTTCATCGCGTTCGAGAACGTCGCCTACCTCCTCCTCGGCCTCAGC
>JAJXTD010000125.1 GCA_021784035.1 Actinomycetes bacterium
CGGCCGCGGTCACGGTGTCCATCGTCTGCTGGCTCGCCGCGGCGAAGACGTCGGCGGGCGCGCCCTGGACGATCTGCAGGGCGAGCGTGCTGCTGGCCCCGAAGTCGAACGTGACCGTCGACCCGGGATGCGCCGCCTCGTACTGCCGGCCGAGCGTGGTGAACGCCTCGGTGAGCGACGCCGCGGCGAAGACCGTGATCGTCCCGGCCGCAGGGTCCGGCGTACCGGCGGGCGAGGTGGCGCCGGTGCCGGAAACGGTGGACCCGCAGGCGGTCAGGGCGAGGCCGGCGAGGGCCAGGACGAGGGGGAGTCGGCGGCGCACGGTGGCCTCTCGGTCGGGAGGGGGCGGTGGGAACGCGGTCAGCGGTGCTCGGGGATCTCGATGCCGACGTTCGTCGACTTCACCGTCGCGACGGCGAGGACGCCCGGCTCGAGGCCGAGCTCGTCGGCCGCCTCGCGGCTCATGAGCGACACCATCCGGTGCGGCCCGACCTGCAGCTCCACCTGCGCCATCACGGTGTCCCGGACGACCCGGGTGACGATGCCGACGAGCCGGTTGCGCGCGGAGGCGCTCACCACCGGGCTCTCGAGGGCCGGTCCCTCGGTCGCCCGCTCGGCCATGAACCGGGCCAGGTCGGCGCCGTCGACCACGGCGCGGCCGGCCTCGTCGGTGGTGGTGGCGAGCCGCCCGGCGTCGGCCCAGCGGCGGACCGAGTCGTCGCTGACCTGGAGGAGCGCGGCGGCCTCGCTGATCCGCAGGAGCGTCATGCGCGACACTCTACGTCGCAGATGCGGATGACGACCAGCATCGGATCCGCATCTGCGGAGTCGGACCGAGTCAGGCCGGCGGGAGGTCGAGGTCCTCCCCCGTCGCGACGTCGCCGACCTCGACCAGCCGCACCGGGTGCTCGGCGAGGTAGTCGCGCGCGCCCCGGTCGCCGACCGCGGTGGCGGCCACGCCCGCCCAGTGCGCCCGGCCGAGCAGCACCGGATGGCCCCGGACCCCGGCGTACGTCGCCGCCGCGAGCACCTCGCGCGGGTCCGCCGCCTCCGTCGCGAGGTCGATCGCCGCGAGGCGGCGGACGGCGTCGGGGGTGAGGCCGGGGAGGTCGACGAGCGTGACGACGGTCCGGTCGGCGTCGGACCGGGCCGCGAGGTGCTCAAGTCCCCTGCGTAGCGAGGACCCCATGCCCGTCGCCCAGCCGTCGTTGACCACCACGTCCGCGTCGGGCACCTCACCGACCCACGCGCCGAGGACGACGACCACCGGGTCGCAGCCGGCCGCCCGCAGGACCCGCACCGCCCGGTCGACCAGTCGCTCGCCGGCGACGACGTACGCCGCCTTCGGCCCGCCGAAGCGGCGGCCCTCGCCGGCGGCCAGCACGAGGCCCGCGGTCGCGGTCACCGCCGGCCGGGGGCGGCCGTCGTCACCGCGGGGCGCCGGCGTGGATCGGGCCGTCCGACGAGCGCAGCGCCACGCCGGAGCCGCCCCACCGCTGCTGGACGATCTCCGCGGCGATCGAGACTGCCGTCTCCTCCGGCGTGCGCGCGCCGAGGTCGAGGCCGATCGGCGAGTGGATCCGGGCGATCTCCTCGTCGGTGAGCCCGGCCTCCTTGAGCCGTACGACGCGGTCCTCGTGCGTGCGCCGCGACCCCATCGCGCCGATGTACGCCGCCCGGGTCCCCACCGCCGTCCGCAGCGCCGGCACGTCGAACTTCGGGTCGTGGGTGAGCACGCAGATCACGGTGCGCGAGTCGACCGGCTGGGACGCGAGCCAGCGGTGCGGCCAGTCCACGACGACCTCGTCGGCGTCCGGGAACCGCTTGCGGGTGGCGAAGACCTCGCGCGCGTCGACCACCGTGACGTGGAAGCCCAGCAGCTTGCCGGCCCGGCTCAGCGCGGCGGAGAAGTCGATCGCGCCGAAGATGTACATGCGCGGCGCGGGCGCGAACGAGGTGACGAAGACCTCGAGGTCGTCGCCGAGCCGCTCGCCCTCCGGGCCGTAGTGCAGGAAGCCGGTGGTGCCGGACTCGAGCAGGCCGAGGACGTCGGCCCCGACGGTGTCGTCGAGGCGGGTGGTGCCGAGGCTGCCCTCGACACCGGACTCGCGGACCACGAGGTGGCGCCCGACGTGGTGCGGCCCGCGCACGATCGTCGCGACGGCGACGTGCTCCTCGGCGTCGACGCTCGCGGCGATACCGGGCAGCTCGGGCCACGTCTCGGGCGAGACCCGCTCGACGAAGATCTCGAGGATGCCCCCGCAGGTGAGGCCGACCGCGAACGCGTCGTTGTCGCTGATCCCGTAGGTCTCGAACTGCGGCGCGCCGTCGTGCAGCACCTCGCCGCCGAGCTCGTAGAGCGCGCCCTCGACGCACCCCCCGCTCACCGAGCCGACGGCCTCGCCGCCCGCCGTCACGAGCATCGAGGCGCCCGCGGGCCGGGGGGCCGAGCGCCACGTGCGGACGACCGTGGCCATGGCCACGGCCTCGCCCCGGTCGAACGCGGCCATGAGGGCCGGAAGCACCTCGCGCACGCCCGCCTCCTCGATCCCGTTCGGGTATGGGCCGGCACGCGCAGGGGCGCGCCGCCGTGAGGGGACTCATAATGCCTCCATGCCCCAGGTCCGTCGCGCCGATGTCGTGGATGCGCCGATCGCCGTGGAGGACGTGCGCGCCCTCGCGGCGGACGACGCCGCCGGCGCGGTCGTCACGTTCTCCGGCGACGTGCGCGACCACGACGGGGGCCGCGCGGTCGAGCGGCTCGAGTACGAGGGACACCCGACCGCGGGCGCGGTGATCGCGGACGTCGCACGTGAGGTGGCCGCGCGGCACGACGTCATCGCGATCGCGGTGTCGCACCGCGTCGGTCCGCTGCGGATCGGTGACGCGGCGCTCGTCGCCGCGGTCAGCGCGGCGCACCGCGGCGAGGCGTTCGCCGCCTGCGCCGACCTCGTCGACGAGGTCAAGCACCGCCTCCCGGTGTGGAAGCATCAGGTCTTCAGCGACGGCAGCGACGAGTGGGTGAACTGCGCATGAGCGAGCCTCTCGTCGACACCTTCGGCCGGGTCCACCGCGACCTGCGCGTCTCGCTGACCGACCGCTGCAACCTGCGCTGCGCCTACTGCATGCCGAACGACTTCGCCGACTGGCTGCCCGGCCCGGAGCTGCTCACGACCGACGAGCTCATGCTCGTGCTCGACGTCGCGACGGGCCTCGGCATCGACGGCGTCCGCCTCACCGGCGGCGAGCCGCTGCTGCGCGCCGACGTCGTCGACGTCGTACGCCGGATCAGCGCGCTGCCGAAGGCGCCCGAGATCAGCGTCACGACGAACGGGCTCAAGCTGACGAGGCTGGCCCAGCCGCTGCGCGACGCGGGCCTGCGCCGCGTCAACGTCAGCCTCGACACCCTCGACCGCGACCGGTTCAAGGCACTGACGTTCCGGGACCGTCACGACGACGTGCTCGCCGGCATCCGGGCGGCCCAGGCCGCCGGTCTCGCCCCGGTCAAGGTCAACGCCGTGCTCATGCGCGGGGTCAACGACGACGAGGCCCCCGCGCTGCTGCGCCGGGCCCTGGACGAGGGCTGGCGGCTGCGCTTCATCGAGCAGATGCCGCTCGACCCGAGCGGGATCTGGCTGCGCTCGACGATGATCACCGCGGACGACGTGTTCGCGGCGCTGTCCGAGCACTACACCCTGACGCCGGTGCCCTCGCGCGGGTCCGCGCCGGCCGAGGAGTTCTACGTCGACGGCGGCCCGGGCACGGTCGGCATCATCGCGAGCGTGACGCGGCCGTTCTGCGCCGCGTGCGACCGGCTGCGGCTCACCGCCGACGGACAGCTGCGCAACTGCCTGTTCGCGCGCGACGAGCTCGACCTGCGCGTGGCGCTGCGCGACGAGGCGCTCGACGACGATGCGCGGCGCGCCGAGGTCGAGCGACGGCTGCGCCTGGTGGTCCACGACAAGCTGCCCGGCCACGGCATCAACGACCTGAACTTCATCCAGCCGACCCGGCCGATGTCGGCCATCGGCGGCTGAGCCGTTCCGCCCGGCGGGACGGGAGGGGCCTCCGACGACCGACTGCCGGACATACCCGTCCCGGTATGTCCGAGTTGCGTCTGAGTGCGGCACTTCCACTGGCGGGGACCCGGGTGGCGGTCTACGGTCGAGTCTCCGTGACGCGCGTCACAGCCGGCCTCCAGGAGTCCCCAGCATGGATCTGCAGAACTCGTTCGTCGTCCCCTCCGACATCGACACGGCGTGGAAGACGCTGCAGGACGTCGAGGGGCTCGCGCCGTGCATGCCGGGGGCGACCCTCACCTCGCACGACGGCGACGACTTCACCGGCAGCGTGAAGGTGAAGCTCGGCCCGGTGAGCATGGTCTTCGCCGGCCAGGCACGGTTCGTGAGCAAGGACGTGGAGACGCGCACGGTCGTGATCGAGGGCGCCGGCAAGGAGACCAAGGGCACCGGCACGGCGAAGGGCGTCGTGACGGCGGTCCTCGTCCAGGAGGCGCCGGACCGCACCCGGGTCGACGTCACCACCGAGATCACGATCACCGGCAAGGCCGCCCAGTTCGGGCGCGGCGTCATGCAGGACGTCGCGGCCCGCATCATCGACCAGTTCTCGGCGAACCTCGCGGCCATGATGGGCGCCGGTGCTCCCGCGCCGGCCGCCGTCGAGGCGGCCGGCGGCGGCGAGGCCGTCACGACCGTGCCGGCGCCGGCTGCTCCGCTGCCGCACCGCGAGGAGGCCATCGACCTGCTCGGCACTGCCGGTGCGCCCGTGCTCAAGCGGGCCATCCCGGTCGTCATCGGGCTCGTCATCGTCATCGGAGTGATCGTCTGGATCGCCCGCCGCACGTGACCCGTCGGGGTTAGGTTCCCCTCGCACGTCCTCCGCCCGTCCCCCATCCGTTCGTCCCACGAGGTCTCAGCGCTCTCGAGAGGTGATGGCATGCAGACACCTGCTCCCGTCGACTATGCGAAGGCGACCTCGGTCGCCGACGCCCTGGCCAAGCTCCAGGAGCACGGGGAGGAGGCGCGCGTCATCGCCGGCGGGCACAGCCTGCTGCCGATGATGAAGCTGCGCCTCGCCCGCCCCGACGCCCTGATCGACCTCAACGACATCCCCGAGCTCACCGGCATCCGGATCGAGGGGACCGAGATCGTCGTCGGCGCCATGACCCGGCACCGCGAGATCCTCGAGTCCGCGATCCTGGCCGAGCACTACCCGATCTTCCGCGAGGCCGAGCGGCTCATCGCCGACCCGATCGTGCGCAACCGCGGCACGATCGGCGGCTCGATGTGCCAGGCCGACCCGAGCGCCGACCTCTCGGCCGTCGGCTCGGCGCTCAAGGGCAGCGCGGTCGTGGTCGGACCGGGCGGGACCCGGACCGTCCCGCTGCGGGAGTTCCACCAGGGCCCGTACGAGACCGTGGTCGGCCCCGGCGAGATCCTCACCGAGGTGCGCTACCCGATCCGTCCCGGCGCGGGCTCGGCGTACGAGAAGGTCGAGCGGCGGGCGGGCGACTGGGGCGTGGCCACGTCCGGCGTCTACGTCGTCGTGAGCGGCGGCGTGGTCACCGACTGCGGCATCGGGCTCGCGGCCGTCGGCGCCGAGCACTACTGCTCGCCCGAGGGCGAGGCGGCGCTCGTCGGCAAGGAACCGACGGAGGAGAACCTCGCGGCGGCAGCCGCCGCCACCGCGGAGTCGTGCAGCCCCAACGCCGACCAGCGCGGGCCGGCCGACTACAAGAAGCACCTCGCGAACGAACTCACGCTGCGTGCGCTCCGTCGCGCCGCCCGAGCCAGCCAGGGAGCCTGAACCATGCAGGTGACGATCACGGTCAACGGCGTCGAGCACACGCGCGACGTCGAGCCGCGCATGCTGCTCGTGCACTTCATCCGCGACGAGCTCCTCATGCGCGGCACGCACTGGGGGTGCGACACGTCGAACTGCGGCGCCTGCACCCTGTGGGTCGACGACGAGCCGGTGAAGAGCTGCACGATGCTCGCCGTCATGGCCGACGGGAAGTCGATCACGACCGTCGAGGGTCTCGCCAAGGGCGGCGAGCTCGACCCGGTGCAGCAGGGCTTCATGGAGTGCCACGGCCTCCAGTGCGGCTACTGCACGCCCGGGATGATGATGTGCGCGCGGGCGCTGCTCGACCGCAACCCGCACCCGACGGAGGAGGAGATCCGCGAGGGGATCTCCGGGAACATCTGTCGCTGCACCGGCTACAAGAACATCGTCGCCGCGATCCAGTGGGCCGCGGACAACCCCGCAGCAGCACAGAGTGAGGTGACCGCATGACCGCCGTCGAGGACGCGCCGCTCAGCGCCGCTGGCAACCCCATCGGCTTCGGCCGCATGCACCGCAAGGAGGACGTCCGCTTCCTCCGCGGCCAGGGCAACTACGTCGACGACGTGAACCTGCCCGGCATGCTGCACAGCGCGATCCTGCGCAGCCCGTACGCGCACGCGCGCATCGTGTCCATCGACACGTCCGCAGCGCTCGCGCTCCCCGGGGTGCACGCCGTCATCACCGGCGAGACGCTCGCGGGGCTGGGCCTCGCGTGGATGCCGACGCTCTCCTACGACACCCAGGCCGTGCTGGCCACCGACAAGGTGCGCTTCCAGGGTCAGGAGGTCGCCTTCGTCGTCGCCGACAACCGCTACATCGCGCGCGACGCGCTCGAGCTCATCGACGTCGAGTACGACCCGCTCCCCGCGGTCGTGGACGCGAAGAAGGCCCTCGACCCCGACGCGCCGATCATCCGCGACGACAAGGAGGGCAAGACCGACAACGTCGTCTACGAGAAGTGGGAGGCGGGCGACGAGGCCGCGACCGACGCCGCGTTCGCCGCCGCCGACGTCGTCGTGACCGAGGACATCCTCTACCCGCGCGTGCACCCGGCGCCGATGGAGACGTGCGGCTCGGTCGCGCACATGGACCCGGTGACCGGCAAGCTCAAGCTCTGGACCACGACGCAGGCGCCGCACGCGCACCGCACGGTCTACGCGCTCGTCGCCGGCCTGCCCGAGCAGAACATCCAGGTGATCAGCCCCGACATCGGCGGCGGCTTCGGCAACAAGGTGCCGATCTACCCGGGCTACGTCTGCTCGATCGTCGGCTCGATCGTCACCGGCAGGCCGGTGAAGTGGATGGAGGACCGCAGCGAGAACCTCATGTCCACCGGCTTCGCCCGCGACTACCACATGAACGTCTCGATCGCGTCGACGAAGGAGGGCAAGATCCTCGCCGTCAAGGTCGACGTGCTCGCCGACCACGGCGCGTTCAACGGCGTCGCCCAGCCGACGAAGTACCCGGCCGGCTTCTTCCACATCTTCACCGGGTCCTACGACTACCCGGCGGCCTACTGCGCCGTGAAGGCGGTCTACACGAACAAGGCGCCGGGCGGCGTCGCGTACGCGTGCTCGTTCCGCATCACCGAGGCGGTCTACGCCATCGAGCGGATCGTCGACTGCCTCGCGGCCGAGCTCGCGATGGACCCGGCCGAGCTCCGGCTGAAGAACCTGCTGCGCCCCGAGCAGTTCCCGTACACCACGCCCACCGGCTGGGAGTACGACTCGGGCGACTACGAGAAGACCATGCGCGTCGCCATGGGCATCGCCGGCTACGACGACCTGCGCAAGGAGCAGGCCGAGAAGCGGGCCAAGGGCGAGTACATGGGCATCGGCATCTCGTTCTTCACCGAGGGCGTGGGCGCGGGTCCGCGCAAGCACATGGACATCCTCGGCCTCGGCATGGCCGACGGATGCGACCTGCGGGTGCACCCCACCGGCAAGGCACAGGTACGGCTGTCCGTGCAGTCGCAGGGCCAGGGCCACGAGACGACGTTCGCGCAGATCGTGGCGCACGAGCTCGGCATCCCGCCGGAGGACATCGAGGTCATCCACGGCGACACCGACAACACGCCGTTCGGTCTCGGCACCTACGGCTCGCGCTCCACGCCGGTGTCCGGTGCGGCCGCGGCCCTCGTCGCGCGCAAGGTGCGCGACAAGGCCCGGCTCATCGCGGCCGCGGCGCTCGAGTGCGCGCCCGACGACCTCGAGTGGGAGCTCGGCCGCTGGTACGTCAAGGGCGACCCCGAGCGCGGCCGGACGATCCAGGAGATCGCGATGGACGCCCACTCGGCGCTCGAGCTGCCCGAGGGCGTCGAGGGCCACCTCGACGCGCAGGTGGTCTACAACCCGCCGAACCTCACGTACCCGTACGGCTGCTACATCTGCGTCGTCGACGTGGACCCCGGCACCGGCCAGGTCAAGGTGCGCCGGTTCATCGCGGTGGACGACTGCGGCCCGCGCATCAACCCGATGATCGTCGAGGGCCAGGTGCACGGCGGCCTCGCCGACGGCGTGGGCATGGCGCTCATGGAGGTCATCGCCTTCGACGAGGACGGCAACAACCTCGGCGGGTCGTTCATGGACTACCTGCTGCCGACGTCGATGGAGTGCCCCGACTGGGAGCTCGGTGAGACGGTCACGCCGTCGCCGCACCACCCGATCGGCGCCAAGGGCGTCGGGGAGTCGGCCACGGTCGGCTCGCCCGCGGCCGTGGTCAACGCCGTGATCGACGCGATCTCGCCGTTCGGCGTACGCCACGCCGACATGCCGCTCACCCCCGCGAACGTGTGGCGGGCCATCCAGGGCCGCAACGTGCGGACCGACCTGGCGGTGGAGTAGTCCGATGGGCACGCAGGCGCTGCACGACCGGGCCCAGTCGCTCCGCGACCACCGGGTCCCGTTCGTGCACGCCCGCGTGGTCCTCGCCGAGCGCCCGACGTCGGCCAAGCCCGGCGACGAGGCGCTCGTGACGGCCGACGGGACCATCGACGGTTTCGTCGGCGGGCAGTGCGCGGAGTCGACCGTGCGCAG
>JAJXTD010000126.1 GCA_021784035.1 Actinomycetes bacterium
GAGGACCCCGGCCGCCGGCCCCGGCCCCGGCCCCGGCCCCGGCCGAGTTACACGTCCTACCGACCTGTTCGGGCACCGGAACAGGTCGGTCCGGGGTGTAACTCGCGAGACGGGACCGTGCCTTGACAGTGCGGTGGGCGGCTCCTACGGTGCCGGGCCTGTACCGCTCGAGCCCGGGGGGCCCCGTGTACGTCCGCAACGCCTGGTACGTCGCCGCCTGGTCGACCGAGGTCACCCGCGAGCCCACCCGGCGCATCATCTGCGAGATCCCCGTCGCGCTCTATCGCACGCGGGACGGCCGGGCCGTGGCGCTCGAGGACCGCTGCCCGCACCGCGGGTACCCGCTCTCGGCCGGCCGCCTCGTCGACGACGCGATCGAGTGCGGCTACCACGGCTTCACGTTCGACTGCGAGGGAGTCTGCGTCCGCGTCCCGGCGCAGGACCTCATCCCGAGGCGCACGTTCGTGCGCCCGTTCCCCGTGGTCGAGAAGGACGGCTGGATCTGGATCTGGACCGGCGACCCGGACCGGGCCGACGTCGCGAAGGTGCCCGACACGCACTGGATGACCGACCCCGCGTGGGCGACCGTCACGCACTCGTTCCGGTTCGAGTGCCGCGCCGAGCTCATCCACGACAACCTGCTCGACCTCACGCACGAGTCGTTCATCCACACGTCGACCGTCGGCGACGACTACATCTACCGGCACGGCATCACCGTCGTCGTCGACGGCGACGTCGTCACGGCCGACCGCCTGATGCCGGGTGTCGCCGCTCCCCCGCTCTACGCGACCACCATGCAGCTCGAGGGACTCTGGGACCGCTTCCACTGCACGGAGTTCCACGCGCCGAGCTTCCACGCGCTGCACTCGGGGATCACCGGCCAGGGACGGCCGCGCGAGGAGGGCTACCTCATCAAGGTGATGAACGGCATCACGCCGATCGACGCGCACACGTCGCACTACTACTACGCGTTCTCCCGCAACTTCGGCGTCGACCAGCAGTGGGCCACCGACGAGCTCGTCGAGGGCCTGCGCACGGTGCTGCAGGAGGACGCCGATGCCCTGGCGTGGCAGGAGATCGGGCTGCAGTCGCGTCCGGCGGGCGAGTTCGACGTACTCATCGCGCAGGACGCCGGCGTGGCCAAGGCGCGCAAGGTGATGCAGCGGCTGCTGGCCGCGGAGCAGGGCGCTGCCGCCACCGGCCTCGAACCGGTCGCGACGTGACGAGTCCGGCCCGCGCGCACGTGACGCGTCCCGTCCGCTACGCCGGCCAGGCACGCGGAACCACACGCTGATGCGGCTCCTCCTGCGCGGCCCCGCCGCCGGCCTCGACCCGTCCGACTCCGACGCCGACGCGGTGGTCGCCGCGAGCCCGGACACACCCGGTCGACGGCCGTGGGAGTGGGACGTGCGGCTGACCCGCCGCCCGGAGGGGCAGTCGTACCCGTTCGACGGCGCGGGGATCGGCAGCCACCACGTGGACGTGCGCGTGCGCCCCGACGCCGTCTCGGCGGAGCTGCGCGCGCTCTCCGTCGAGGGCCCGACGTCGCTCGTCCGCGACGAGCGCGAGCTGTGGGTGATCGTGGTCGAGTCCGGGTCGCTGCGGCACGAGCACGTCGTGCTGGCGACCGGCGACGTCCTGGTGTGCGAGGGCGACGACCCGCTCGTGCTGGACGTCGCGCCCGAGGACGCCGGCGCCGTCACGCTGGCCGTCGTAGCGCTGCGGCGCACGGACGGCCGCAGCCTGCGCTGGGTGCCCTGAGTCCGACGCGACGTCAGAGCCGGGAGTTCAGGTACTCCGGCCGCTCGTTCTGCGCCAGGTCGGCGTACGCCGCGCAGATCTCCTCGAAGTACGAGCGGCGACGGACACCGAGCCGCGTGACGACGGCGGACGCGGCGTGCAGCGTGAGCATCGACGCGAGGACCGTCGTGTGCGCGACGACGTGCGCAGCGCGGTCCACCTCGTGCACCACGGTCCCGGCGGTCATGGCTGCCTCCTCGTCCGGCGACCGACCCGAGCGCGTCGGTCCACTCCGTCCATCGGCACGGCGGAGGGCACGACTGAGCCCCACGGACGGCCGTTCCCCCGCGCGGACCTCGCGAGCGATGCTCGAGCGCGTGGAGGACGGCCGGGTCAGGGGTCGCGGTACGGACGAGCCGCACGGATCAGCGACGGCCACGCAGGACGACGATCGACCGGCCGGCGACGCCGACGCGCGACCCGCTCGTCAGCGGCGCGCCCGGCCGCGGTGGGTCGGCCGTCTCGCCGGCGGCCGGGTCGGCGGTGTCGACCAGCATCGTCCATGTCGCGCCGACGTCCAGCTCCGGGATGGTGAACTCCAGCGGCTCCCACCAGGCGTTGACGCAGACGAGCAGGTCGTCGTCGAGGAGCGGAGTCCCGTCGGCGGCCAGGTCCGGGTCGTCCTGGCCGTCGAGGTGGACCGCCACGGCCCGTGCCGCGCCGTCGTGCCAGCTCGCGTCGGTCATCGCCGTGCCGGACGGCTGGTACCACCCGACCTCGTGCGCCTCCGCGCCGGTGAGGAAGCGCCGCCGGCGTAGCACCGGGTGCTCCCGCCGTATGCGCAGCAGCCGCTTGGTGAAGTCGAGCAGCTCGTGGTCGACGTTCGCCCAGTCGAACCAGGAGATCTCGTCGTCCTTGCAGTAGGCGTTGTTGTTGCCCCGCTGCGTGCGGCCGACCTCGTCGCCGCCGAGCAGCATCGGTACGCCGAACGACGTGAGCAGTGCCGCGAGCAGCGTGCGCTGCGCCTGGGCGCGCGACGCGAGCACATCCGGGTCGGTGGTGGGGCCCTCGACGCCGTGGTTCCACGAGAGGTTGTCGTCCGTGCCGTCGCGGTTCCGCTCCCCGTTGGCCTCGTTGTGCTTGGCGTCGTAGCTGACCAGGTCGTGCAGCGTGAAGCCGTCGTGGGACGTGACGAAGTTGACCGAGGCGGTGGGACGCCGCAGCGCGCCGGCGTAGAGGTCCGCCGACCCGGTGATCCGGGTGGCGTAGCGGGGCAGCAGGCCGGCAGTGCCCCGCCAGAAGTCGCGCACGTCGTCGCGGAACCCGCCGTTCCACTCGCTCCACATCGCCGGGAACCGGCCCGCGTCGTAGGAGTCGCGCTGCCCGACGTCCCACGGCTCGGCGATCAGCGTGACCGTCGAGAGGACCGGGTCCTGCGTGATGATGTCGAAGAACGACGACGTCAGGTCGAACGCGCCGCGTTCGCGGCCCAGTGTCGCGGCCAGGTCGAACCGGAACCCGTCGACGTGCATCTGTTCCACCCAGTAGCGCAGCGAGTCCATGATCAGCCGCAGCACGAGCACCGAGCCGGTGTTCAGGGAGTTGCCGCACCCGGTGGTGTCGTAGTACGCCGCGAGATCGCCCGGCACGAGTCGGTAGTAGTTCCGGTTGTCGATGCCCCGGAACGACAGCGTCGGCCCGTCGGGCCCGCCTTCGGCCGTGTGGTTGTAGACGACATCGAGGACGACCTCGAGGCCCGCGGCGTGCAGCGCCTTGACCATCGACTTGAACTCTGCGACCTGTCCGCCGAGCTGGCCCGCACGGGCCGCGGCCGAGTAGCCCTCGTGCGGGGCGAAGAACCCCAGGGTGTTGTAGCCCCAGTAGTTCACCAGGCCGCGCTCGTGCACCGACGGCTCGGTGACCGAGTGGTGGACGGGGAGCAGCTCCACGGCCGTGACGCCGAGGCCGACGAGGTGCTGCACGGCCGCCGGATGCGCCAGCCCGGCGTAGGTGCCGCGCAGCTCGGGCGGCACGTCCGGGTGCTGCTGGGTGAACCCCTTGACGTGCACCTCGTAGAGCACCGAGTCCGCGCGGCGCCTGCCCGGTGACACGTCGTCGCCCCAGTCGAACGACTCGTCGACGACGACCGACACCGGCACGTGCCCCGCCGAGTCCAGTCCGCTGGGCCCGCCGCCGCTGGGAGCGTGCCCGTAGATCTCCGGCCCGTAGTCGAGCGCGCCGTGCAGGGCCCGCGCCGTCGGGTCCACCAGCAGCTTGGCCGGGTCGAACCGGTGGCCTTTCGCCGGGTCGTACGGGCCGTCGACGCGGAAGCCGTAGCGCTGGCCGGGACCCATCCCGGGCACGAACCCGTGCCACACGCCGAAGTCACGCTCGGGCAGCGGCAGCCGCTCCTCCGCGCCGTCCGCACCGAGCAGGCACAGCGTCACCGACTCCGCCGAGGCCGACACGAGGGAGACGTTCGCCCCGTCGGAGGTGAGCGTGACGCCGACCGGCAGCGGACGTCCGGGGAGGATCTCCATCACGGGGCTCCTCTCAGGCCGGCGGATGCCACGAACCTACCCGCGCACGAGGGGAGTCCTCGGACTGCGGCCCGCGAACGCGGGCATCGCGGCATCCGGCGTCTGACGGTTCACTCGTCCACCAGCACCACGACGCCGCTGGGCGCCGTGAGCAGCGGCACCGTGCGCCGTGCAGCCTCGTCGACGTGGATCCTTGGCCCGTCCGGCAGGGATGACGGGTGGTACGTCCCCGGACCGTAGAACTGCCCGTACCGCACGACGACCCCGCCGGCCCCGAGCACGGCCTCCTCGTGGTCCCAGACCGCCTCACCACCGTCCCCGCCGAGCGTCCACGCCACGCTCTGAGCGACCGTGCGGGCCGCGCCGGCTGCGGTGAGCAGGTTCCGCGTGCCCTCGCGCCGCATCCGCGAGTTCGCCGCGCCGAGGGTGCGGATCTCGGCGGCGTCGTCGGGCAGGTCGGTCAGCTCGTGCAGCACCACGTCCGGCCCGAACTCGGTGACGACACGGGCGAGGTGCTGCAGGTCGAAGACGTCGCACACCACCGGCTCGGCGCCGAGGTCGCGCAGCAGGTCCACCTTCCCGGGAGACCGCGTCATGCCCGCCACGAGATGACCTGTCGCCACCAGCGGCGGGACCAGGCGAACCCCGATCACCCCGGACGCACCGGCCAGGAACACGCGCACCCGCTCAGCCTAGGAGCTGCGCTGGGTCTAGTTTCGTATCTTTGTCATTAGTATAGTAGTGACAAAGATACGAAAGTAGGAGGCTGGTCGTGGACCTGAGCCGACCGTTCGCAGTGGTCACACCCACCCTCGATGGTGAGGTCCTGGCCGTCCTTGCCGGTGCTGACACGGAGTTCACCAGCGGCGACGTGCTGCGCCTGCTCGGTGACCGGTCTTCGCGTGGAGTGCGTCTGGTGCTGGACCGGCTCGCGGACCAGGGCATCGTGACCCGCCGATCAGCGGGTCGGGCGTGGCTGTACACACTCAACCGTGAGCACGTGGCGGCTGACGCTGTGCTGGCGCTGGCTGGTCTGCGTGCCTCGTTCCTGCGGCGGCTGGCGATCGCGGTGTCCGAGTGGCCTGATCCCCCGCTCTTCGCTGCTCTGTTCGGGTCGGCAGCCACACGCGGGCACACGGCAGGAAGTGACATCGACGTGTTCCTGGTCCGGCCCGAGGGAGTTGACGAGGACGAGTGGGAGAGTCTTGTGACTCATCTCGTGGCCGCGGCCACGCGGTGGACCGGCAACGACACCCGCCCCCTGGTCCTCAGCGAGTCCGAGGTGAGTGCCTGGGTGGCTCATGGGGAGCCGGTCGTGGCTGACGTCGCCGAGCACGGCATCACGTTCTACGGGGACCCGGGATGGCTCCGAGCGAGGACCCACCGGGACAAGTACAACAACGCGACGAACTAGGGGGTCGGGGTGGCCGTCAGGACTCGACGCTGCGACGCGGGCGAACGCGCCGGGCGGATGACCAAAGGCGAGCAGTTCACGGAAGCGTTCGAGATCGTGGACGCGTGGGTCGAGCAGGAAGGCGAGCTCGCAGACGCCTGCGTCACTCTGGCCATCCATGCGGGTATCGCATTCGCTGACGTGATCTGCTGCGCTCGCCTGGGCAAGCACGCCATAGGCGATGACCACAACGAGGCGGTCGCCCTTCTCAAGACCGTCGATCCGACCGCCGCGAATCACCTGGCGACTCTGCTCGCGATGAAGACGCTCGCCGCCTACTCCCACCAAGGCGTGACACGTGCCCTGCTCGTGAAGGCGAAGCGGGCGATGACGCACCTTCACACGACGGCCCGCTCGATCACCTGACACCGGCCTACGCGACGCCCGATGCGCGCGGTGGAGCGGCTCAACCTCAGGCCCGCACGCCGACATCGAGCCCTCAACCTGTCCGTGGCCATGGGAAGTCACAACCACGCCACGGCGTGCGCCGACTACGCTGAACTAGCCATACATGACACACAGCGACAGGCACTCAGGTCCTCTCTGCAGCCAAGTCGCCGTGTGCCTCGTCAGCCGGGCCGTTAGCTCAACTGGCAGAGCAGCGGACTTTTAATCCGCGGGTTCTGGGTTCGATCCCCAGGCGGCCCACCCGTACAGGAGCACCCGTATAGGCCCACCCGATCCATCCGATCCCACTCGATCCAGCAGCGGCGATAACGAGCTTCGCCGCTGCAGGACCAGCCGGGCGGGCGGGCGGTTCTAGACCGAGGGCGTCGGCACGGTGTCCGTGCCGTCGGCGGTCGCGTCGTACGCCGGGAGCCGGTCGTCGGCGAAGCGCGTACGCCGGTGCGCTCCGTCGCAGAACGGCTTGTTCCTCGACGCGCCGCAGCGGCAGAGCACGGCTCGGTTGCGGACCGGGTACGGCGTCCCGTCCTCGCTCGTGACCTGGATACCGCCGCGGAGCCAGAGCCCGCCGCTCACTCCGACCGCGGGATCCTCGATGATGCCGATGCTCGGCTCGAGGTCGGGTTCGACCGCTGCGCCGCCGGCGCTCTTGTCGTACGCCACCAGGCGACCCGCCGGGCAGTGCGACGCCTCATGTGCGGCGGTGCCGCGCGCCTCGTCGGTCGAGGAGGACTCGACAGCGCTCCAGGCGTCGCCGTGCCCGTCGCAGAAGCGTGCCATGGCGCAGAGACTCCGCACGTCGGCGAGGCTCATCGTCGGCCCGTCGGTCACGGCGGCCTGCTCTCCGTGCGTCGCCCGGCTCGCCGTCTCGGTCCCGTCGAATCCCTCCCGTAGGTGCGAGTTGTCGCAGAACGGCTTGTTCCCCGAGTGCCCACAGCGGCAGAGCTTGAAGCGGGAGCCCGTCGTGACGGGGTCGGCACGCTTCCAGGTCCAGCTCGCGCCCGTGTCGTCCTGCGCGATGACCTGGTACTCGACGGTCACCGGTCCGGTGACGAGGTAGGGACCGTCGACCGAGACGACGACGGTGACGGGGTCGCTCGCGTTGTTCATGGCTGGCTCCTCACGCACGGTGGCCGACGGCCCTGGCGCATCCGAGCATGAGGCAGACAGCCTCGTCCGTGTGCGGATTCACGGGAGAAGACGCGAACCGGCGGCCTGCTCCACCGGTCGTACGCGTCCACGGCGTCCGTGCTCACCGACCCGTACGTGACGACGGCATCGACGCGACCCGGTTGTGCGGCGAGGCTGCTCGGCGGATAACCCCTCCACGTGGTGGGCGATCCGTCCGCGGTGGCACGATGGCGCACGTGCACGTGACGCTCCGGTACTTCGACGGCTGTCCCAGCTGGCGCACGGCCGACGAGCGGGTGCGCGAGGCCCTCGAGCGCACGGGGCGCACCGACGTCGAGCTGCGGTACGAACGGGTCGAGACGCAGGCCGACGCGGAACGGCTGGCCTTCGTCGGCTCGCCCACCATCCTGGTCGACGGGGTCGATCCCTTCGCCGTGGCGGACGCGCCATCCGGTCTTGCCTGCCGGGTGTACCCGACCCCCGAGGGTCTCCGCGGTTCCCCGACGGTCGACCAGCTCGTCGCAGTGCTCGCCGCGGCGGTCCCGCCGACGTGACGGCGCCCACGACCCGCGCAGTCCAGCGCGAGTCGTGTCCCCCCGCGCCAGCTCCGGGCGTCGCCCCTGCCGGCGATGACGTGGGGACGAGACCGGGCCAGGACGTGAAGCACGTGCCACGGCCCGGGTCGCGCAGCAGGACGGCCGGCTCTCGTCCATGCCTCCTGACGTCCGCCTGCGGCTGGCTAGGGTCGGGCCATGAGCACGCAGCCCCGGACCTCGGGCCCTGCTGGTCGGACGCGTCCACGCTCAGCGACCTGCTGCTGCGCCTCACGCTGAGCGAGGCGCGCGCCCTGGTCGCGGAGCTCCGCGCGCTGGCCAGGCGCTACCGGTCCGACGACCCCGAGTCGCCGGCGGGGGCACCGGCGGACGCTCGCCGGGTGGTGCTGCAGTTCCAGGTGCTGCCGTCGGCCTCGAACGATCGGACGCAGATCGACTGATCCACCGGTCATCTTGCGGACGTATCTCCGGAGTCGGTGGCCAGACTGCCTACTACTTCGGACGAGTGGTGAGCACCCTGTCCGACGGGTGCCACACTCGGGCCCACCACACCGAGGAGGGTCCATGGACGGGCACCGTCGTACCGCCGAGCCGTACCGCATCAAGATGGTCGAACCGCTGCGCATGACCACGCCGGAGCAGCGGGCGACGGCGATGGCCGCGGCGGGCTGGAACACCTTCGGCCTGCGCAGCGACGACGTCTACATCGACCTGCTCACCGACTCGGGCACGTCGGCGATGTCGGACCGGCAGTGGTCCGCGCTGATGCTCGGCGACGAGTCCTACGCCGGGTCGCGGTCCTTCTTCGCGCTCGAGCGCGCCGTCCAGGAGGTGTACGGCTTCCCCTACGTCGTACCCACGCACCAGGGGCGCGGCGCGGAGCACCTCATCTCGAAGATCCTCATCAAGGACGGGCAGTACACGCCCGGGAACATGTACTTCACCACGACCCGGCTGCACCAGGAGCTGGCCGGCGCGCAGTTCGTCGACATCATCGTCGACGAGGCGCACGACACGACCGACCGCAGCCCGTTCAAGGGCAACGTCGACCTCGCCAAGCT
>JAJXTD010000127.1 GCA_021784035.1 Actinomycetes bacterium
GCTCGCCCCGAACCCGCTCGTCCTGCTCCTCTCGTTCGGCAATGATCGGCCCTGTCGTCCTCGCGCCGCCCCTCGGCGGCGTCCGATAGCCGTTGCGCGGCAACGGCTCGCACCGCCGTGCGGGGTGCCTCCGGCGTAGGCTGGGACACAACGTGGGAGGTGCGTCACCATGACCCTCGCCGAACGCCACCACCTCGACGACGTCCTCGCCGACCTCGTCGCCCATCACGTCCTCACCGACGACCAGGCGCATGCCGTGGTCGACGCCTGGGGCCAGGACACCGAGCCGGTCGCCCCACCGGCCGCGGCCGCATCGCACGCAGCGGTTCGGCCCCCGGTCCGCGCGCGCCTCGTCGAGGCGGCCGCCTACCTCGGCGGTGTTCTCGTGGCCGGCGCGCTCGTCGCCTTCCTCGCCGACTCGTGGGAGGGCTTCTCCGTCGCGACCCGCGTCGTCCTGCTGCTCGGCCTCGGGATCGTCGCGGGCGGGGCCGGGCTCGTCCTGGCCTACGCCGTCGGCGGTGGGCGCACGGTGATCCGCGACGCCCACGCCGCGCCACGCCGCCGTGCCGCGAGCGTGCTCATGGCGCTCGGGGCCGTCCTGGCCGCGGCGTCGCTCCCCGTCGCGTACGACGGGGAGACCTGGTCGTTCTTCGCGGCGTCGCTCGTGGCCCTCGCCCTGCTCGTGCCGGCGCACCTCGTCGCCGCCAGCGCGGTGACGGAGCTCGCGATGTTCGGCGCCTCGGGACTCGCGATCGGCACCGGCGTCGACCTGGTCGCGCCGGTCCGTCCGGAGTGGGACGGCAGGGGGGACTACCCGCCGCTGTGGGCGTGGGACGTCGTCCTGCCGGCGGTCCTCTGCGTGGTCGGCCTGGCCTGGGCCTTCGGGGTGTCGCGGCTGCTCACGCTGCCGGTCGTGGCCGAGGTCGTGGGACTGCTCGTCGCGCTCGAGGCATCGATGCAGCTCGCGGTCGACCGTCCGTCGCGCTGGTACGGGCTCGCCCTGCTCGGGCTGCTCGCGCTCGCCGGCGTGGTCGGCTTCATCCTGCGCCGGACCTGGCCGTGGCTGGCCGCGAGCGTGCTCTCGGTGACCGTCGCCGCCTTCGTGCTGGCGTCGGACTTCGAGAACCCCGCGCTGCCGTTCCTCGTCTCGGGCGTCGTGCTCCTCGCCTCGGCGGGCGCCGGCGCGATGCTCGGCCGGCGCCGCCGTGCGCCGGTGACGTAGGCGCTCAGTCGCGCGCGACGGCTGCGGTCGTCGCGCGCGTCTGCGTCGCGAGGTCGGCCGGGGACAGTCCGAGGTCGAAGCCGCGCCGCCCGCCGCTCACGTACACCGTGCCGTGGTCGAGCGCGCTCTCGTCCAGGACCGTGCGCAGCGCCCGGCGCTGGCCGAGCGGGCTGATCCCGCCCACGACGTAGCCGGTGGCGCGCTCCGCCACCGCGGGGTCGGCCATCGTCGCGCGCTTGCCGCCGACCGCGGCGGCGAGCGCCTTGAGGTCGAGCTTGCGCGCCACCGGCACGATCGCGACGACCAGCGCGCCGTCGACGTCGGCGAGCAGGGTCTTGAACACCTGCTCCGGCGGCAGGCCGAGCACCGTGGCGGCCTCGAGCCCGTAGGACGGCGCGGCCGGATCGTGCTCGTAGGAGTGCGTCGTGAACGCGACGCCGGCGCGGGTGAGCGCCACGGTCGCCGGCGTGCCGCCCGAGGCACCCTTCTTCGCCACGGGCCGATCCTCGCCCATCGCGGCCGACGCCGGCACCCGACCCCACTCGAATCCAGGGGGTCAGTTCGAGCCGCTCGGCGTCCGGGCGAGGTCGACGGCGGGCAGCGAGGGGATCTGCCGGACCAGCATGGTCTCGCGGCCGAGCAGGGCCACCTCCCGGCGCAGCCGGTCGGACGTCGTGGCCGCCTCGAGCAGCAGCTGCCGGTCCGACAGGTCGAGCACCATCGCGACGGCGACGACGTAGGACAGCAGCCTCGGGTCGTCCGGCAGCTCGAGCATCTGCGCGGCCTCGACCGCCCCGGCGGCGGTCACGGCGGCGCGGTAGGCGGCGAACCGCCGCCGGACGCCGGCGGCGAGCAGCCCGGCCTCGGGGGCGTCGCCGGCCTCGTCCTCGGCGAGCCACTCGACCTCGGCCATGGGGTAGGGCGCGTCGGACCCGGCCGGCCCGATCACGCGGAACCGTGCGTCACCGTTCGTCATGAGGTCGAACCGGCCGTCGGCGTAGGGCACGACCTCGCGCACGACGGCGAGCGTGCCGACCGCGTAGGTCGCCGTGACCCCGTCCGCGCCCACCTCCCGGCCCTCGCGGATCGCCACGACGCCGAAGGACCGGTCGTCCTCCCGGCGGGTCAGCAGGTCGTGCACGAGCCGGCGGTAGCGCGGCTCGAAGACGTGCAGCGGCAGCACGAGGCCCGGCACCAGCACCGTGCCGAGCGGGAACAGCGGGATGACCGCGCGGGCGCCGACCTGCCGGGCTGTCACAGGGGCAGCCTGGTCCATGCGCGACCGCTACGCATCCCCTGTCGGCCCGGCCCCGCCCGATCCCTAGACTGGCCGCGTGATCCGCCGCATCGACCTCCGCGGGTCGTCCGTCGACCCCCGCGACGTGCTGCCGCGCGCCTCCGTCGACGTGGAGAGCGTGCTGGCCACCGTGCGGCCGATCGTCGAGGACGTCCGGGACCGCGGTGCGGAGGCCGTGCTCGAGTGGGGCGAGCGGCTCGACGGCGTCCGTCCGCCGTCGTTGCGGGTGCCGCAGCAGGCGCTCGACGACGCGCTCCGCGCGCTCGACCCGGTCGTGCTGGAGGCGCTCGAGGAGTCGATCCGCCGGGCCCGGCTGGTGCACGCGGACCAGCGCCGCACGGACACCGCCACGCACGTCGTCCCCGGCGGGACGGTCACCGAGCGGTGGCTGCCGGTCGACCGGGTGGGCCTCTACGTGCCGGGCGGCCGGGCCGTCTACCCCAGCTCGGTCGTCATGAACGTCGTCCCCGCCCAGGTGGCGGGCGTCGGGTCGTTCGCCGTGGCGAGCCCGCCGCAGCGCGACCACGGCGGCCTGCCGCACCCGACCATCCTCGCCGCGTGCGCGCTGCTCGGCGTCACCGAGGTCTACGCCGCCGGCGGCGCCCAGGCCGTCGCGATGTTCGCCTACGGCACGCCCGGTCCGGACGGGTGCGCCCCGACCGTGATGGTCACCGGCCCGGGCAACATCTACGTCACCGCCGCCAAGCGCATGCTCAAGGGGCGCATCGGCATCGACTCCGAGGCGGGTCCCACCGAGATCGCGATCCTCGCCGACGACACCGCCGACGCCGCGTTCGTCGCCGCGGACCTGATCAGCCAGGCCGAGCACGACGTCATCGCCGCGTCGGTGCTCGTCACGACGAGCGCGGAGCTCGCCGACGCGGTCGAGGCCGAGCTCGCCGTCCAGGTCCCGGCCACGAAGCACAGCGAGCGGATCGCCGAGGCGCTCGCCGGCCCGCAGAGCGGGATCGTCCTCGTCGACGACGTCGACGCGGGGCTGGACGTCGTCAACGCCTACGCCGCCGAGCACCTGGAGATCCACACCCGCGACGCGCGCGGCGTCGCGCTCCGGGTCCGCAACGCGGGCGCGATCTTCGTCGGGCCGTACGCCCCGGTCTCGCTCGGCGACTACGCCGCGGGCTCCAACCACGTCCTGCCCACGGGTGGCTGTGCGTGCCACTCGTCCGGCCTGTCGGTGCAGACGTTCCTGCGCGGCATCCACGTCGTCGACTACGACGAGGCGGCGCTGCGCGACGTCGCGCACCACGTCGTCGCGCTCGCGAACGCGGAGGACCTGCCCGGTCACGCCGCGGCCGTCGAGGTCCGCGTCCACCGGCGCACCGGGGGCTGAGGTGACGAACCTCGGCGACCTCCCGGTCCGTGACGACCTGCGGGGGCAGGTGCCCTACGGCGCCCCGCAGATCGACGTCCCGGTGCGGCTCAACGTGAACGAGAACCCCTACCCGCCGTCTGAGGGCCTCGTCGCCGACGTCGCGGCCGCGGCGGCGGCGGCCACCCGCACGCTCAACCGCTACCCGGACCGCGACGCGCGGGCGCTGCGCGCGGACCTCGCGGCGTACCTCGGCCGCGAGTCCGGCGTGACCCTCACGGCCGACCAGGTGTGGGCGGCCAACGGCAGCAACGAGGTCATGCTTCAGCTGTTCCAGACGTTCGGCGGTCCGGACCGCACGGCGCTCGGCTTCGCCCCGACGTACTCGATGTACCCGGACTACGCCCGCGACACGTTCACCCGCTACGTCACCGCGCCCCGCCGCGAGGACTTCGGCGTCGACGTCGACGTCGCGCGCGCCGCGATCGCCGAGCACCGGCCGGCGATCGTGCTGCTCGCGTCCCCGAACAACCCGACGGGCACGGCGCTGCCGCTCGACACGGTCCGAGCGGTGCTCGACGTCGCCCCGGGCATGGTCGTGGTCGACGAGGCCTACGCCGAGTTCCGCCACGCCTCCACGCCGAGCGCGCTCGAGCTGCTCGACGGCCACCCGCGGCTCGTCGTCACCCGCACGATGAGCAAGGCGTTCGGCCTCGCCGGTGCCCGGCTCGGCTACCTCGCGGCGTCGCCCGCGGTCGTCGACGCGGTGCAGCTCGTCCGGCTGCCGTACCACCTGTCCGCGGTGACGCAGGCCGTGGCGCGGACGGCGCTGGCCCACGCCGACGAGCTGCAGGCCCAGGTGGCGCTGCTGCGTGCGGAGCGAGACGAGCTCGTCGCGTGGCTGCGCGGCCGCGGCCACGACGTCGCCGACAGCGACGCGAACTTCGTGCTGTTCGGGCGCTTCGACGACCGGCACGCCGTGTGGCAGGCCCTGCTCGACCGCGGGGTCCTGATCCGGGAGACGGGTCCCGACCGTTGGCTGCGGGTGAGCGTCGGCACACCCGAGGAGAACGCGGCGTTCCGCGCGGCGTTGGAGGAGGTCACCGCATGAGCAGGTCCGCGCGCGTGCAGCGCACGACCAAGGAGAGCGACGTCCTCGTCGAGCTCGAGATCGACGGCACCGGCCGGACCGACGTCGACACCGGCGTGCCGTTCTTCGACCACATGCTCGAGCAGCTCGGCAAGCACGGCGGGCTCGACCTCACCGTGCGCACGAAGGGCGACCTGCACGTCGACGCGCACCACACGGTCGAGGACACCTCCCTCGCGGTCGGCCAGGCGCTGCGCGAGGCGCTCGGCGACAAGGCCGGGATCCGGCGCTTCGGCGACTCGCTCGTGCCGCTGGACGAGGCGCTCGTGCAGGTCGCCGTCGACCTGTCGGGCCGCCCCTACCTCGTGCACGAGGAGCCCGACATCGTCGAGCTGATCGGCAGCTACGACACGACGCTGACCAAGCACGTCTTCGAGTCGCTCGTCGCCTCCGCGCAGATCTGCGTCCACGTCCGGGTCCTGTCCGGGCGCAACGCCCACCACGTGGTGGAGACGCAGTTCAAGGCGTTCGCCCGGGCGTTGCGTGACGCCGCCGCCCTCGACCCACGCGTCGTCGGCGTCCCGAGCACGAAGGGCACGTTGTAGCGCCGTGTGGATCGCCCTGCTCGTGCTCGCCGGCATCCTGCTCGGCGGTGTGGTCTCCTTCGCCCGCGCCAGGCAGTGGCTCGTCGCCGTCGTCCTGCTCGCGGCTGCGGCCCTCGCGTTCGCCGCCGCGATGGCGTGGGTGCCGCGGTGAGCCCGCGCGTCGTCGTCCTGGACTACGGGTCCGGGAACCTGCGCTCGGCCGAGCGCGCGCTCGTGCGCGCCGGTGCCGATGTCACCGTGACGGCCGACCGCAACGAGGCGATGGAGTGCGACGGCCTCGTCGTGCCCGGCGTCGGCGCCTTCGCCGCCTGCATGGCCGGGATCGCCGCGGTGCACGGCGGCGAGATCGTCGACCGCCGGCTCGCCGGCGGCCGCCCGGTGCTCGGCATCTGCGTGGGGATGCAGGTGCTCTTCGAGCGCGGTGTCGAGCACGGCGTCGACACCGCGGGGCTGGGGGAGTGGCCGGGCACGGTCGACGAGCTGCACGCGCCGGTGCTGCCGCACATGGGGTGGAACAC
The DNA here is from genome assembly GCA_021784035.1 of Actinomycetes bacterium. Lineage (GTDB taxonomy): Bacteria > Actinomycetota > Actinomycetes > S36-B12 > CAIYMF01 > Longivirga. The sequence continues at coordinate 6,063 of JAJXTD010000127.1, forward strand.
CGTCGACGTCCCCGACGGCTCGCAGCTGTTCCGCGGCGTCGAGGACGAGCGCTTCTACTTCGTCCACTCCTACGCCGTACGCCGCTGGGACCTCGTCGCCGACGAGGCGAACCCGCTGCCGCACCCGCACGTCACGTGGGCCACGCACGGCGAGCGGTTCGTCGCAGCGGTCGAGAACGGGCCGCTGTGCGCCACGCAGTTCCACCCGGAGAAGTCCGGCGACGCGGGCGCCGCGCTCCTCGCGAACTGGGTTGCGTCGATCGCGTGAGCAAGGAGCGCGCACGTCGTCGTGCCGAGCGCGAGGCGGCGGCCGCGGAGGAGCGTCGGCGGCGGGAGGGCCGACGGCGCCGTGCCGAGACCCGAGCCGCCGTCGTCGGCTCGGTCACCGCGCCGGCCTCCCGCGCGCAGAACCGGTTCGCCCGGTGGTGGCGCCGCACCTACCCGCCGCAGGACCCGTTCGCCCGTCGCCGTCGCCGGCAGGCGCTCGTGCTGCTGGGCATCTTCGTCGTCGTCCAGGTGCTGGCCTGGTGGCTGGTCCCGTCGTGGGGTGGCCGCGGACTCGTGCTGCTCGTCTCGCTCCTCGTGCTGCCCGTCGTGCGTGTCGTGCTGTTCGACCGGCGGTGACCCGAGGGATCCCGCTGACCGGGGGCGCCTCACCGCCACCGCCCCGTCACTAGGGTTGGGCGCATGACCGACCAGACGCGCACGCTCGAGCTCCTTCCTGCGGTCGACGTCGCCGGCGGCCAGGCGGTCCGCCTGGTGCAGGGCGCCGCGGGCAGCGAGACGTCGTACGGCGACCCGCTCGAGGCGGCCCTGGCCTGGCAGGAGCAGGGCGCCGAGTGGATCCACCTCGTCGACCTCGACGCCGCGTTCGGCCGCGGGTCCAACCGCGAGCTGCTCGCCGAGGTCGTCGGCCGCATGGACATCCAGGTCGAGCTGTCCGGCGGCATCCGCGACGACGAGTCGCTGCGTGCCGCGCTCGCGACCGGCTGCACGCGGGTGAACATCGGCACCGCTGCGCTGGAGGACCCGGAGTGGTGCGCCCGCGCCATCGCAGAGTACGGCGACGCGGTCGCCGTGGGCCTCGACGTGCGCGGCACGACTCTCGCGGCCCGCGGCTGGACGCAGGAGGGCGGTGAGCTGTTCGAGGTGCTCGCGCGCCTCGACGGCGAGGGCTGCGCGCGCTACGTCGTCACCGACGTGGCGAAGGACGGCACGCTCTCCGGTCCGAACCTCGACCTGCTCCGCCGCGTGTGCGCGGCGACCGACCGACCGGTCGTCGCGTCCGGCGGCGTGTCGTCGCTGGCCGACCTGCACGCCATCGCGCAGCTCGTGCCGATCGGGGTCGAGGGCGCGATCGTCGGGAAGGCGCTCTACGCGGGTGCGTTCACGCTGCCCGAGGCCCTCGCCGCCGTGGCGCCGCGCGTCGAGGGCTACGAGTCGCCGTTCCGCCGCGGCGACGAGATCCCGGGCGTGATGCCGTGAGCGCGGACCGGCGTATCTCCTCCGGCGGCCCCTGGGAGGACGTGGTCGGCTACTCGCGCGCCGTCGTCGCGGGTCCGTGGGTGCTGGTGTCGGGATCGACGTCGACCGTCGACGGCGAGGTGCGGCACGAGGGCGACGCCTACGCGCAGACGATCGAGGCGTTCGGCGTCGTACGCCGGGCGCTCGAGCGGGCCGGCCTCTCGCTCGACGACGTCGTGCGCACCCGGATGTACCTCGGCGACATGGCCCACGAGGCCGACGTCGCCCGCGCGCACAAGGAGCTGTTCGACCACGTGCGGCCCGCCGCGACGATGGTCGAGATCTCTCGCTTCGTCGACCCGCGCATGCTCGTCGAGGTCGAGGTCGACGCCTACCGTTCCTGACGGTGCGGACGCCGCTCCGAGACCCTCGCCTACTACCTGGACGTTGAGTTCGACGAGACCGTTCGCCGCCACCAGACACGGACCCTAGCCCGCTCGTTCAGGACCACCCCCACCCGTCAGACCCGCTTGAGGTAGCCGGCTATGGGGATCTTGGTGAACCCCAGACTCTCGTAGAGCCCACGAGCAGGCGAGTGGAAGTCGTCGTCTCCCGTGCCGATGCCGACGACATCGACTCCCGAGTCCTTCATCGCTGCTATCGCGTGGTCGCACAACTGACGCCCGACTCCGTGGCCGCGCCAGTCTGGTGCCACGGCAAGGATGTAGATCTGCCCATGACGCGGCTTCGGCCCGACCTTCCACGACACATAGCCGACGATGGTTTCGTCGGCGACACACACGATGACGTGACGGCCGGCGGACGGGTAGTGCAGCGTGGGCACCTCGTCGCGGTAGTCCTGCTCCCAGGTGCCGTGCTGGTGCTCGAAGAGCTCATCGCCCATCAGGTCGTGGACGTAGCCCTCGTAGAAGGGGCGGAATGTCTCGAGGGTCAGTTCGACGAGTGCGGGCAGGTCGGACTCGGTCATGGTCCTGATGTTCACGCGCATGCCTTTCGGAGTGAGACGACAGAGGGACCGCCCGGCAAGGGCCGGCGGTCATCGAGTCCCGTCGTGGACGGGTGTCGCTCAGCGCACGCGCGAGGCGGCGAAGCACTCCATGGGCGTCATCCTGCCCTGGGGGCGAGCGCGAATGCCGGTGATCCTTCGCGGTTGTGCGGAGGGGGCGCACCTCGGACTGGTCACGTTCCGTAGCCCACGCGGCAGACCCACCTTCCCCCGAACCTGGCTGGCCGGGGCAAGGAAAACCTTCCA
>JAJXTD010000007.1 GCA_021784035.1 Actinomycetes bacterium
CCATCGCGGCGCAGGCTGGTCAGCCGCCGATCGAGCGGTACGGCATGAGCGAGACCGTGATGCTGACCTCGAACCCGTTGCGCGGGGAGCGCCGGGCGGGGTCGGTCGGTGTCCCCCTGCCCGGCGTGGAGGTGCGGCTGGGCGAGGGCGGCGCGGTCGAGGTGACCGGCCCGAACGTCTTCGCCGGCTACTGGGAGCGGCCGGACGCGAACGCCGGGGCCTTCACCGCCGACGGCTGGTTCCAGACCGGCGACATCGGCGCGCTGGACGATGACGGCTACCTGCGGCTGGTCGGGCGCGCGAGCGACCTCATCATCACCGGCGGGTACAACGTCTACCCGCGCGAGGTCGAGGACGCGGTCCGCGAGCACCCCGACGTCGACGACGTCGCTGTCGTGGGCGTGCCCGACGAGACGTGGGGCGAGACCGTCGTGGCCTACGTCGTACCCCGCGGCGACGTCGCCGACCTGGCCGCCGCGCTCGCCGCGCACGTCGAGCCGCGGCTCGCGCCGTACAAGAGACCGCGCCGCTGGACGCTGGTCGACGACCTGCCGCGCAACGCCCTGGGCAAGGTCCGGCGCGACCTCCTCCGCGCGATGTAACTGATCATCGGGTCGCTTCCCGCGGCCGGAGACGACCCGATGATCAGTTACGTCACGGGATGTCACCGACCCGCGGACACGCGTCCGGAAGGAGTCGGGGAGGATGTGGGCATGATCCGGGTGGCGCTGATCCAGCTCGACGTGAACGACACCGAGACCCCGCGCGAGCGCGTCGAGCGCGTGGGGGCGCTCGTCGAGGGGCTCGTCGACGTCGACCTCGCCGTGCTCCCGGAGCTGTGGCACGTCGGCGCGTTCGACCTCGACGCCGCTCGCGACAACGCGGAGTCGATGGACGGCGCCGTCGTCACGCGGATGCGCGCGGCCGCGGCGCGGGCCGGGATCTGGCTGCACGCCGGGTCGTTCGCCGAGCTCGCCGGCGGTCACCGCTACAACACGTCGGTCGTCCTCGACCCGTCGGGCGACGTCGTGGCGACGTACCGCAAGCAGCACCTGTTCGGCTGGGAGGACGGCGAGCCCTCGGTGATGACGGCGGGCGACGCCCTCGTCGTGCTCCCGACGCCGCTCGGCGCCACGGGCCTGGCCACCTGCTACGACCTGCGCTTCCCCGAGCTCTTCCGCCGCCTCGTCGACTCGGGCGCCGAGACGTTCCTCATGGCGTCGGGCTGGCCCATGCCCCGGATCGACCACTGGTCGGTCCTCGCCCGGGCGCGGGCGATCGAGAACCAGGCCTGGGTGGTCGCGTGCAACACCGCGGGGACCCACGCCGGCGTGCTCATGGGCGGCCGCTCCGTCGTCGTCGACCCGCGCGGTGCGGTCGTCGCCGAGGCGGGCCAGGACGAGGAGATCCTCTACGCCGACGTCGACCCGGGCGCCGCCGCCGAGTGGCGCCGAGCCTTCCCGGTGCTCGCCGACCGGCGGCTGTGACCCGGTCCGGCACCGGCCCTGCGACCGGATGCCGGTGACGCGGGCGCGGCCAGCTTCTGCGTTCCCCCATCCGTCGTCCGCCGGCGCGTCCTGGGGGCTAGGGTCCCGCCCACGTCCCCCCAGTGAACGGTGACCCTCGATGACCCAGGTGCCGCCGGCGTCGACGCACGACGCCGATTCCTTCGACCTCGTCGTGATCGGGTCGGGTCCCGCCGGCGAGAAGGGCGCGACGCAGGCGGCGTACTACGGGCACCGCGTCGCCGTGGTGGAGCGCCGCTCCGATCCGGGGGGCTCCGCGATCGCGGTGTCCGGTGTCCCGGTGAAGGCGCTGCGCGACACCGCGGTCTACCTCACCGGCTGGTCGCGGCGCGACGTCTTCGGGATCGGGATCAGCCTCTCCCCGGACCTCGTGATGAACCGGCTGCGCGCGCACGTCACCGACGTCGTCACGACCATGGCGTCGGCCGTCGGCGAGAACCTGGAGCGCCACCACGTCGAGCTCGTCCACGGCGAGGCGCGCCTCGGCCCCGACCGGACCGTGGTGGTACGCCGCGAGGACGGCACCGAGCGGGTGCTCCGGGCCGGCGTGATCCTGCTCGCGACGGGGTCGCGGCCGCACCACCCGCCGGAGCTCCCGTTCGACGACCCTGACGTGCACGACTCCGAGACGATCCTGTCGCTCGAGTCGCTCCCGCGGCGCATGGTGGTCGTCGGCGGGGGGCCGGTGGGCACGGAGTACGCGTCGATCTTCTCCGCGCTCGGCGTCGACGTGACGCTCGTCGACCGGGGGCCGCGGCTGCTGCCGATGCTCGACGGCGAGATCTCCGCGACGCTCGCGGCGAGCCTGACCCGGACCGGCGCGCGGATCATGCTCGAGTCCCAGGTCGAGTCGGTGGACCGGGACGGCGACGGGCTCGTCGTGCGGGTGAACGGCGAGGTGCTGCGTCCCGACGTGGTGCTGCACGCGCTCGGCCGCACCGGCAACGTCGAGAGCCTCGACCTGGCGGGGGCCGGGGTCGAGGCGAACGCGCGCGGGTGCATCACGGTCGACGCCGACTTCCGCACGACGGTGCCGGGGGTCTACGCCGCCGGCGACGTCACCGGGCCGCCCGGGCTCGCGTCCGTCGCGATGGAGCAGGCGCGCGTGGGGATGTGCCGCGCGTTCGGCATCCCGTACAAGGAGGCCCTCGACGACACCCTCCCGACCGGCATCTACACGCTGCCCGAGGTGTCGATGGTCGGTCTCACCGAGGAGGCCGCGCGCGCGGCGAGCGACGACGTCGGGACCGGCCGGACACTGTTCGCGGCCAACGCGCGGGCGCGGATCTCCGGCTCCACCGAGGGCGTGCTCAAGCTCGTGTTCCGCACGTCCGACCGGCGGCTGCTCGGCGCCCACATCCTCGGCGAGGAGGCGACCGAGCTCATCCACATCGCGCAGGCCGTGCTGCACCGCGGCGGCGCGATCGACGAGTTCATCGACACCACGTTCAACTTCCCGACCCGGGCCGACGCGTACAAGTACGCGGCGTACGACGGGCTCCCGCCCCGGGCCGCGAGCCTGCGCACCCAGCACCGGGCGGCGACGGAGACAGCGAGAGAGGGCGAGTGACCTGAAGGAGTGGGGTCCGCTGGACGGCGAGGGAGCGGCGCCGACGCGCCCCGCTCGACCTGCCTGACCCCGGGGCCGCGTGCTTTCCTGGTCGTGTGCCCGGACGGCTGGAGCTCTCGCTCCCGGTCGCGGCGCGCGACGCGCTGCTGCTGGCCGGCCACCCCCGCGACTTCCGTGGCGGCGAGGTGGTGTTCCACCAGGGCGACCCCTGCGACTCGCTGTTCCTGCTCCGTGTCGGCCGGGTCGCGGTCCGCGTGTCGACACCGGAGGGCGACGAGGTCACCGTCGGGCTGCTCGCCGCACCCGAGGAGTTCGGCGAGGTCGGCCTCATCCGGGACGACCACCACCACACCGCCACGGTCGTCGCGCTGGACGACGTACGCGTCGTGACGGTGCCAGGAGCGCGCTTCCACGACCTGCGACGTGACCACCCCGTGCTCACCGACTGGCTGCTCGCCGCGCTGACCCGCCGCCTGGAGCGCACCTCCCTGCTGCTCGCCGACGCGCTGTTCGTCGACGCCGACCGCCGGGTGGCCCGTCGCCTGCTCGACTGCCACGAGGCCTTCCGGCTCGGGCCGGGCCAGCCGCTGCCCCTCGGGCAGGACGACCTCGCGGCCATGGCCGGCGTGTCCCGCCCGACCGCGAACCGCGCGCTGCGCCGGCTCGAGGAGCGTGGCCTGGTCTGCCTCGGCCGCCGGCACATCGTCGTCACCGACGTCGAGGCGCTCACCGCCGCTTCGCGGTGAGAGCGACGACACCCGGGCCGAGCGTGCCCGGACCGCGTCCGTCGCGGCCTGCCAGGCGCCGTGCAGCTCCCCGTCCCTGCGCCTCGCCTTCGTCCTGACCCCGACCTCGCTCCCCCCATGTGGCCGATCCGACGCCGCGGGCCCCGGGCCGGGAAGATCCCCGGCGCCGGTGCGGTTGGATGAGGCCGTGACGTCGAGTCGAGCGCGGGTCCGCGCACCGGAGCTCGTCGGCCGTGGCGGGTGGCTGAACACGGGCGGCACGGAGCTGTCGCTCGCCGGCCTGCGCGGCCGGATCGTGCTCCTGGACTTCTGGACCTTCTGCTGCGTCAACTGCCTGCACGTGCTCGACGAGCTGCGCCCGCTCGAGGAGAAGTACGCCGACGTCCTCGTGACCGTCGGCGTCCACTCGCCGAAGTTCGTCCACGAGTCCGAGCACGGCGCCGTGGTCGCGGCGGTCGAGCGCTACGGCGTGCATCACCCGGTGCTCGACGACCCCGACCTCACGACGTGGAAGCAGTACGCCGTGCGCGCCTGGCCGACGCTCACCGTCGTCGACCCGGAGGGCTACGTCGTCGCGCAGCTCAGCGGCGAGGGACACGCGCACGCGCTCGACACGCTGCTCGCCGACCTCGTCGCCGAGCACGAGTCGAAGGGGACGCTGCACCGCGGTGACGGCCCCTACGTCGCGCCCGCGCCGCGCGAGGGCGTGCTCTCCTTCCCGGGCAAGGTGCTCGTCCTCGACGACGGCACCCTGCTGGTGAGCGACACCGCGCACCACTCGCTCGCGCACCTCGACGCCGACGGCGGGACGCTGCTGCGGCGGATCGGCGACGGCACGCGCGGCCTCCGCGACGGCGACGCCGCGGAGACACGGTTCAGCGAGCCGAACGGGCTCGCGCTGCTGCCGCCCGACGTCGCGGCGGCCGTCGGCTACGACGTCGTCGTGGCCGACACGGTCAACCACGCGGTGCGCGGCGTGGACACCGCGACGTGGACGACGCGCACCGTCGCCGGCACCGGCGCGCAGTGGATGCAGGGCGAGCCGTCGTCCGGCGCCGCGCTCGGGGTGGCGCTCTCCAGCCCGTGGGACGTCGCCTGGTTCGACGGCGCGATCGTCGTCGCGATGGCCGGCGTGCACCGGCTCGACCGCGTCGACCCGGCGGCCGGCACCGTCACGCCGTACGCCGGGACCACGAACGAGGGGCTCGTCGACGGCGAGCTGCCGCGGGCCTGGTTCGCGCAGACGTCGGGGCTCGTCGTCTCCGCCGACGGCGACACCCTGTGGCTCGCCGACTCGGAGACGTCCGCGTTGCGCCGCGTCCGCAACGGCGTGGTCACGACCGAGGTCGGCCGGGGCCTGTTCGACTTCGGGCTGATGGACGGCCCGGCCGAGACCGCGCTGCTGCAGCACCCGCTCGGGGTCGGCATGCTGCCCGACGGCTCCGTCGCCGTCGCCGACACCTACAACGGCGCGATCCGCCGCTTCGACCCGCAGACCCGCACGGTCTCGACGCTGGCCACGGGCCTCGCCGAGCCGAGCGACGTCGCCGTCGTACCGGACGCCGACCGCGGCCACGTGCTGCTCGTCGTGGAGTCCGCCGCGCACCGGCTCGTGCGTGTCGCGCTGCCGGACGAGGCGCTCGCCGTCGAGGGCACGGCGTACCGCACGCAGCGGCCGCCGACGGACGTCGCGGCCGGGGCGCTCGACCTCGAGGTGCTGTTCACCCCGCCCGCGGGGCAGAAGCTCGACGACCGATACGGCCCGTCGACGTACCTCGTCGTGTCGTCCTCGCCGCCGGAGCTCCTCGCCGCGGGTGCCGGCAGCGGGACGGACCTCGTGCGTGCGCTGCGGATCACCGATCCGGCCGAGTCCGGCGTCGACGCCGGGGTGCTGCACGTCTCGGTCCGGGCGGCTTCGTGCGACGACCCGGACGCGCCGGGGGCCGCGGAGTTCCCGGCCTGCCACGTGCACCAGCAGGACTGGGGCGTCCCCGTGCGGATCACCCCGGACGGCGCGGCGCGGCTCGCGCTCGTCCTGGCCGGCCTGGACGCCTGACGCGATCCGACGACCCCGCGTCGTCCGCCCCGGCGCGCTCGAGGCGTGGGACCTACCGCCGCAGTTCGCTCGGCTCGCCGGCGGCGGGGAGCTCGTCCGTGCCGGCGACTCCGGCGCGGGTCACCGGCGCGGACCCGCCGCGGGTGGCCCAGTAGACGAGCACCGCCACCGCGCTCCAGACCACGGTGCCGAGACCGCCGCCGATGAGCCCGGAGCGCGGGCCGAACCGGTCGGCCGCCCAGCCGATGATCGGCGCACCGATCGGCGTGCCGCCGAAGAAGACGAGCGTGTAGATGCCCATGACGCGGCCGCGCACCCACCCCTCGGCGCGCGACTGCAGGAAGCTCTGCGAGGACGTCGTGAACGTCATCGCCAGGATCCCCGCGAACGGCAGCATCAGCAGCATGGACCAGTAGGTCGGGGAGAGCCCCACGACGATCTCGACGGCACCGAACACGAACGCGGCGACGAGGACCAGCCGGAGCCCGACCCGGGTGCGGCGCGCGGCGAGCAGCGAGCCCGCGAGGGCGCCGACCGCGAGCGCCGTCGACATGAGGCCGAAGGCCTCCGCGCCGAGCGCGAACTGCTGGCGGGCCATGAGCGCCATGGTCATCTGGTAGTTCAGCCCGAACGTCGCGACGCCGAACGCCAGGGCCAGCACCAGGATGAGGTCGCGCCGCGCGCGGACGTAGTGCAGCCCCTGCACGAGCTGCACGCGTCCCTCGCGGCGTACCTGCGGGAACAGCTCGCGGGTGCGCATGAGCAGCAGCGCCATGATGGTGATGCCGAAGGACGCGGCATTGAGGATGAACACCCAGCCGCTGCCCACGAGCGCGACCATGACGCCGGCGAGCGCAGGTCCGCCGAGGCGGGCGAGGTTGAACGACGCGCTGTTGAGCGCGATCGCGTTGTGCAGCGAGTCCGGCCCGACGATCTCGTTGACGAACGCCTGACGCGCGGGGTTGTCGACGGCCGAGGCGCAGCCCAGCAGGAAGGCGAAGACGTAGACGAGGTGCACGGTGGCCGCGCCGGTGATCGTGACGACGCCGAGGCCGAGGGCGAGCAGGCCCATGAGCGCCTGCGTCAGCACGAGCAGCCGGCGCCGGTCGAACCGGTCGGCGAGGGTGCCGCCCCAGAGCGAGAACAGCAGGTAGGGGAGGAACTGCAGCCCGGTCGTGATGCCGAGGGCGACGCCCGACGTGCCGGACAGGTCCAGCACGAGCCAGTCCTGCGCGACGCGCTGCATCCAGGTTCCGGTGTTCGAGAGCACCTGCCCGGTGAAGTAGAGGCGGTAGTTGCGCACCGAGAGCGCGCGGAACATCGGGGTCACGAGTCGGCGAGCACCTCCAGCACCGGAAGCGCCGCGCGCAGCCGCGCGCGGTCGTCGGCGTCGAGGTCGAGCAGCAGTGCCGCGAGCCACTCGTCGCGGCGGCGTCGGTCCTCGCGCAGCAGGGTGCGCGCGGCGTCGGTGAGCGAGACGACGACCTGTCGTCCGTCGTGCGGGTCGGCCGTGCGCTCGACGTAGCCGCCCTCGGCCAGCGCCGCCAGCGTCCGGGTGATCGACGGCGGGCGGACCTGCTCGTGCGCGGCGAGCGCGCCCGCGGTCATCGGGCCGTGCCGGTCGAGCGCGGCGAGCGCGGAGAGCTGGCCGAGGCCCAGGCCGTGGTCCCCGCGCTGCTGCCGGGCCCGGCGGGCCAGCCTCATGACCGCGAGCCGCAGGTCGTGCGCGAGGTCGGCCGTGACGGCCGGGCTGGGGGACATGCCGTTAGCCTAACTAACGATCGTCGGCCCCGCCAACGTGGTTCCACCCGGTGGACGACCGGGGGCGGGCCCGATCGGCTCCGCCCCCCGTCGTCCTGCCGCGGCTGCGCGCCCGGTCGGGGTCGCGCGCCGCGGTCGCTCCGGTCACGAGCCGTGGACGGCCCGTGCCGCGGTCAGAAGGCGGCCTCGTCGAGGTCCATGAGGTCGTTGTCGGCGCTCTCGGCGATGGCGCGCTCGGCGGCGAGCAGCGGGAAGCGCTGGTGGGCGAAGAACCGCGCCGCCGCGACCTTGCCCTCGTAGAACGCCCGGTCGGACTCCTTCGGGGTGCCGCGCAGCGCCTCGAGGGCTACCGCGGCCTGGCGCAGCAGCAGCCAGCCGACGACGAGGTCGCCGACGCAGAGCAGCAGCCGCGTGGTGTTCTGCCCGACCTTGTACAGCTCGGTCGGGTCGGCCTGTGCCTTCATGGCGTAGCCGCCGAGCGTGCCGACGATGCCCTGCACGTCCTCGAGCGCCGTGCCGAGCATCTCGCGCTCGCGGACGAGCGCGCCGTTGCCGGCGTCGCCCTTGGCGAACTCCTGGATCTCGCCGCCGAGCCGGGTCAGCGCGTGGAACTGGTCGCGGACCATCTTGCGGAAGAACAGGTCGAGCCCCTGGATCGCGGTGGTGCCCTCGTAGAGGGTGTCGATCTTCGAGTCGCGGATGTACTGCTCGATCGGGTAGTCCTGCAGGAAGCCAGAGCCGCCCAGCGTCTGCAGCGACTGCGCGAGCTGCTCGTACGAGCGCTCCGACCCGACGCCCTTGACGATCGGGAGGAGCAGGTCGTTCATCCGCTCGGCGGTGTCGAGGTCGACCTCGGCGGGAGCGCCGGCCTCGTTGAGCTCGACCTGGTCCTGGTAGTACGCCGTGTAGTGCACGAGCGCACGCATGCCCTCGGCGTAGGCCTTCTGCAGCATCAGGCTGCGGCGGACGTCGGGGTGGTGGGTGATCGTGACGCGGGGGGAGTCCTTGTCGAGGAACGCCGACATGTCGCCGCCCTGGACCCGGTTCTTCGCGTAGTCGAGCGCGTTGAGGTAGCCCGTCGACAGGGTCGCGATGGCCTTGGTGCCCACCATCATCCGGGCGTACTCGATCACCTTGAACATCTGCGCGATGCCGTCGTGGACGTCGCCGACGAGCCAGCCGACCGCGGGCTGCTTCTCGCCGAAGGTGAGCTCGCAGGTCGTCGAGACCTTGATGCCCATCTTCTTCTCGATGTTGGTGGTCCAGACGCCGTTGCGCTCGCCGATCTCGCCGGTCTCGACGTCGACGTGGAACTTGGGCACGACGAAGAGCGACAGGCCCTTGGTGCCGCCGCGCGCGCCCTCGGGACGCGCCAGCACGAGGTGGATGATGTTGTCGGCCATGTCGTGCTCGCCCGACGTGATGAAGCGCTTCACTCCGGTGATGTGCCACGAGCCGTCGGGCTGCTGCACGGCCTTCGCGCGTCCGGCGCCGACGTCGGACCCGGCGTCGGGCTCGGTGAGCACCATCGTGGCGCCCCACTGCCGGTCGATCATGAGGCGGGCGAGCTTCTTCTGCTCCTCGTTGCCCAGGTGGTCCAGGATGGCGGCGAAGCCGGGGCCGGACATGAACATGAACGCGGGCGGGTTCGCGCCGAGCATGAGCTCGCTCGCGGCCCAGCGCAGCGACGGCGGGGCGCCGGGGCCGCCGAGGTGGCTCGGCAGGTCGAGGCTCCAGAAGCCCGAGTCCATGAGCGCCTTGAACGACGCCTTGAACGACGCCGGCATCGTCACGGTGCACGCCACCGGGTCGTAGACCGGCGGGTTGCGGTCGGCGTCGACGAACGAGGCGGCGAGGGGTCCGACGGCGAGCCGCTCGACCTCCTCGAGGATCGTCCGCGCGGTGTCGACGTCCATGTCGGCGTACGGGCCGCTGCCCAGGCGGTCCTGCGCGCGGAAGACCTCGAAGAGGTTGAACTCGATGTCGCGCAGGTTGGACTTGTAGTGGCTCATCGCCGCAGCTCCTCCGTGGTGGCGGGTTACCCGTCGGTAACTCATGATGCTACCCGTCGGTAACCAGCGCAAGCGCCGACCCCCGGCCCGGCGCGGCGGTCGGCGTCCGCGCAGGTCAGCGGCCGTTCTCCGGCACGGCTGCGCTCAGGAGGGCATGTCGCGGCGGCGCAGGGCGAGCACGCCGACGGCCACGAGCGCGACGGCCACGGCGGTGAGGACGACGACAGGCGTCCAGGACATCGCCACGGCCGGCCACAGCGGGACGTGCCCGAACGGCGAGGTCTGCCGCAGCCACTCCGGCAGGCCGAGCACGGCGCCGAGGAAGCCGGTCAGCACGCACCAGACCAGGAGGACCCACGAGACAGGTGCTGCCCAGGACGGGCGTACGCCGATGAGCGCGAGCGTCACGCCGACGAGCAGCAGCACGGCAGGGGCGCCGAGCAGCGACGCCCCCGTCGCGCGCAGGCCCTGCGCGAGTGCGTCTCCCTCGGCCGCGCCGTGGACGAGCCCGAGCGTCAGCCCGCCGGCGACGAGGAGCAGCACCGACCCGAGGAGCGCGCTGCTCCCGTGGCCGAACAGCCATGCGACGCGCGAGCGGGGCGAGGCGAGCACCGTCTCGGCGCGGCCGTCCTCCTCCTCGGCGCGCAGCCGCAGCGCCGTCGAGATGCCGAAGCCGGCGGCCACGAGGCTGAACAGGCCGGTCATGTCCACGAGGAAGGCGTCCCGGATGTCGGTGGTGCCGCCGGCGAGCCGCTCGAGCAGCTCGAGCAGCGCGGCGTTGCCCGTGACGAGGTCGACCGACGTCGTGAGCAGCGCGCCCTCGAAGGCGCCGAGCACGGCGAACCCGGCAGCCCAGACCAGCAGACCGGCCCGGTCGAGGCGCCACGCGAGGGCGACCGGACCGGTGACCCACGTCGCGGCACCGCCGCGACCGGGACGCTGCGCGATCAGGCCGTCGGCGAGGTCGCGCCGGGCCGCGACGTGCAGCGCGGCCGCGGCGAGGACGAGCGCGGCCGCGACCGACACCGCCAGGAGCCACCACCGCTCCTCGGCGTAGGCCCGGGTCTGCTGCGCCCAGCCGAACGGGGCGAGCCACTGCAGCGGGCTGCCGCCCTCCCGCGCGTTCCCGGTGGCCGTGACGAGGAACGCCAGGCCGATCGCCAGCCCGGCGAGGCCGTTGGCCCCGCGGGACGTCCGGGCCAGCTGCGTCGCGACGCCGGCGAAGCCGGCCAGGACGAGCCCGGCGCAGGCCTGGCCGAGCCCGAAGGCGACCGAGCCGCCGGTATCGAGGCCGGCCGCGCGCAGCAGGACCGCGGTGACGAGCCCCCAGGCCAGCAGCAGGACGGCGGCGGTGGCCAGCGCGGCGGCGAGCGGGGCGGCGCGACCGACGGGGCCGCCGAGCAACAGCTCGGCGCGGCCCTCGACCTCGTCGGCCCGCGAGTGCCGGACGACGAGGAACGACGCCACGAGGCCCATCGCGAGCAGGGTGCCGGAGCCGATCCGCCACGCGGTGAGACCACCGGTGCCGAGCGGGTCGAACAGCGGACCGAGGATGGCCGAGAGCGTCGGGTCGACGGCGATCGACGTCGCGAGCTCCCGGCGCGAGCCGACCGTGGGGTAGAGCCGGTCCCACGACTGCGCGACCGCTATCGACAGGTAGCCGGCGAACACCACCCACACGGGGATCCGCACGCGGTCGCGCCGGAGCGCGAGCCGCAGGAGCGTGCCCGTGCCGACGAAGGCGGACGCGGGCGCCGGGCGGGCCAGCACGGCGACGCGGGACTGCGCCGCCCGCCCGGCCGGGCTCATGCGCCCGCCTGGCCGTAGTAGCGCAGGAACATCTCCTCGAGGGTGGGCGGCCGGACCTCCAGGGACAGGACGGCCGCGGCCGAGAGGTGGCTAAGGAGCTCGTCGAGGTGGCCCGGGTCCACCGTGCACCGCAGCATGCCGGCCTCGGAGGTGAGGTCGTGCAGCCCGGGGACGTCGCGGATGCCGTGCAGCTCGTGGCGCGTCTCGGCGACGATCGTGAGCCGCTGGAGGTGCCGCATCGCGCGCAGCGACCCGGTCTCGATGGTCCGCCCGGAGCGGATGATCGTCACCCGGTCGCAGACGGCGTCGACCTCGGCGAGCACGTGGCTCGACAGCAGCACGGTGCGGCCGCGGTCGCGCAGGCGGCCCACGGCGTCGCGGAACACCTCGGACATGAGCGGGTCGAGACCGTCGGTCGGCTCGTCGAGGACGTAGAGCTCGACGTCGGCCGCGAGCGCCGCGACGAGGGCGACCTTCTGCCGGTTGCCCTTCGAGTACGCCGCGACCTTCACCGTCGGGTCGAGCGCGAACGCCTCGAGCAGCTCGTCTCGTCGCGTCGCGTCGAGGCCGCCGCGGAGCCGCCCCAGGACGTCGACGGTCTCGCCGCCGGTGAGCGAGGGCCACAGGGCGACGTCGCCGGGTACGTACACGAGGCGCCGGTGCAGGGCGACGGCGTCGGTCCACGGGTCGCCGCCGAGCAGCCGGGCCTCGCCGCCGTCCTTGTGCAGCAGCCCGAGCAGCACGCGCAGCGTCGTCGTCTTGCCCGCGCCGTTCGGTCCCAGGAAGCCGTGCACCCCGCCGAGCTCGACCGAGAGGTCCAGACCGTCGAGCGCCCGGGTGGTGCCGAACGACTTCCGGAGTCCACGGACGTCGATGACGGGTGCCGAGTCGCTCACCCGTCCGTTCTACCGCCTCGACGGCTCCCGGGGTGCGTCCACGACGGCGCGGCGTCCGCCGGCACCTCGCCGGGACCTCGCCCGACACGGGCCCGCCGCCCGCGTGGCACGGGGCCGGGAACCCGCGCACGGGACCAGCCGCCGGGTGGCACGGGGTCGCCGGAACTCGCGTGACACGGGGCCCGGAACCCGCGTGACACGGGGCCCGGAACCCGCGTGACACGTGGCCCGGAACCCGCGCGTCACGGTGCCCGGTGTCCGCGTGGCAGGGGGTCGCCGGAACCCGCGTGACACGCGGCCGGATGCTCGCCTACCGTCGGGCTGAACCCGGGCGACCCGCCCGGCCGCACCACGCAGGAGGACCCGATGGCTGACACGATCCGCGCCGGCGTCCCCGCACCCGTTCCCGCCTGAGCAGTCCGCTCCGGGAGCCACGCCCGACTCCGGCGGTCCACCCCCGCCCCGCGTCGTACGACGACGCCCCTGCCGTGCTGGAGTCATGGTGTCCGCTGCTCCACCCCCCGCCGCCGCGTCGCTCGACGCCCTCGGCTGGGACCAGACCTGGATCGACCTGTACCGCGCCGCCGACCCGACCGGGAGCCGGCGGGCCGCCCGGGTGACCCTGCAGGGGCGGGACGCGTGGCGCGTCCACGACGGCACCGCCGAGCGGACCGTCGGCGTGCGCGGCCGGCTGCGCACCGAGCCGCGCGGCCTGCCCGTCGCGGGCGACTGGGTGCTGCTCGGCGGCACCTCGCCCGACGACGCCGTGATCGAGGCGGTGCTCCCGCGTCGTACGACGCTCGCGCGCAAGGCCGCCGGCACGCGGACCGAGGAGCAGGTCGTCGCGGCCAACGTCGACGTGGTGCTCGTGTGCGTCGCGCTGCACTCGCTCAACCTCCGGCGGCTCGAGCGCGAGCTGACGATCGTGTGGGAGTCCGGTGCCCGGCCGGTCGTCCTGGTGACCAAGTCCGACCTCGCGCCC
The DNA here is from genome assembly GCA_021784035.1 of Actinomycetes bacterium. Taxonomy (GTDB): domain Bacteria; phylum Actinomycetota; class Actinomycetes; order S36-B12; family CAIYMF01; genus Longivirga. Next base: position 13,359 of record JAJXTD010000007.1, read on the forward strand.
GACCTCGGCGTCGGCGTCGAGGAGGCGCTCGGCGAGGTGCGACCGGTCGCCGTGGGCGTCGACGTCGTCGCGGTGTCGTCGTACGACGGGGACGGGCTCGACGCCGTGCGCACGCTCGTGCCGACGGGCGTGACGGCCGCGGTGATCGGTCCGTCGGGTGCGGGCAAGTCCACGCTGGTCAACGCGCTCGTCGGCCTCGAGCTGCTCGCGACGACGGCCGTGCGCGCCGACCTGCGCGGCGTGCACACCACCTCCGCGCGCCACCTCGTGCCCGTGCCCGGGGCCGGTCTGCTGCTCGACACCCCGGGCATGCGCGAGCTCGCGCTCTGGGCCGACGAGGACGCGCTCGACGCGACGTTCGTCGACGTCGAGGCCGCCACGCGGGAGTGCCGGTTCCGCGACTGCGGGCACGAGACCGAGCCCGGGTGCGCGGTGCTCGCGGCGGTGGCGGCCGGGGACATCGGCGAGGAGCGCGTCGCGAGCTGGCGCAAGCTGCAGCGCGAGCTCGCGTGGCTCGCGCGCAAGCAGGACGTCCGGCTCCAGGCGGAGGAGCGCCGCCGCTGGGCGCGCCTGCACCGCGAGGCCCGCGCCCGCATCCGTCCCTGACCTTCCCGCATGACTGTGCCCAGAGCGCGATGGGCGCACCTCAGGCGCCTCGAGCGCGCCCCGTCCGATGCATGGATGTCCCGTCAGGTTGCCTCGATCGCGCTTCGGGGCACCTTCATGCGGATCCGGCCGGCTCGGGAGAGCGGGGGGCCGGCCGGGGTGCTGGACGGGCCGGTGGGACGGTGGCACCTTCTGCGCATGACCGATGCCCAGGACCAGACCGCCCGGATCGCCGGCCTGTTCGACGCGCTGTCCACGTCGTACGACGCGGTCGGGGTCGACTTCTTCCAGCCGATCGCCGACGGCCTGCTGGCGCAGATGCCGCCCCGCGCCGGGGAGCGCTGGCTCGACGTCGGGTGCGGTCGGGGCGCCGTGCTGCTGCGCGCGGCCGAGGTCGTCGGCGCCGAGGGGCGAGCGGTCGGCGTCGACATCTCCGCGGGCATGGTCGAGCAGACGCGCGCGCTCGCCGCCGAGCGCGGCCTCGACCACGTCGAGGCTGTCGTCGGGGACGCCACGGCGCCGTCGGTGAGCGGCGAGTTCGACGCGGTCGCGTCGTCGCTCGTGCTGTTCTTCCTGCCCGACCCGGCCGCGGCGCTGCGGTCGTGGCTCCCGCTCATGGCGCCGGGCGCCCGGCTCGGCGTCGTGACGTTCGGGCCGATCGACCCGCGGTGGCAGCAGGTCGACAGCGTCTTCGAGCCGTACCTGCCGCCCGCGATGCGCGACGCGCGAACCAGCGGTGCCGCGGGCCCGTTCGGGTCCGACGCCGGGATGGAGCGGCTCGTGACCGACGCGGGGTACGCCGACGTCCGCACCGTGACGACCGAGCTCCCGGTCCGCTTCGCCGATCCCGAGCGGTGGCACGCGTTCACCTGGTCGGTCGGGCAGCGCCAGATGTGGCTGTCCGTGCCGGAGGAGGAGCGTCCCGCCGTCCGCGCGGAGGCCCTGCACCGAGTCGCGTCGTACGCCGACCCCGACGGGTCCGTCACGTTCACCCAGGGCGTCCGCTACACGTTGGCCACGAGCCCGGCCTGACGCGTCGCACGGGGACGACCACCGGCTCCGTCCCGTGCCGCGCCGGTGCGCACCCGTGTGCCTCTCGGCCGCCGCGAGTCGTGGCGAGGCCGCGATCGTCGCGCTCCGACTCTGGACCCCGGGGCACGGCTGCCCCATAATCGTACGGACACAAACGATTGGAGTCAGCCGTGCCGGAGCTGCAGGGGTTCGCGCCGCCGTACACCGAGAGCGGGCGCAGCGCGCTCATCCCTGACCCGCCGTGGTTCTACAGCGGCGACCTGCTCACGGTGGAGTACCGCACCGACGTCGAGCGGGTCCGCGCGATCCTCCCCGACGACGTGGACCTCGCCGAGGAGGACCCGGGTGCTGTCGCGTTCATCTGGGCGGACTGGCAGTCCTGCTCGACCGGCGGCGCGGAGCTGCTCGACCCGGCGCGGTCGCAGTACAAGGAGGCGTTCGCGGTCGTGCGCTGCCGGTACGAGGGCGTGACGTACTCCCGCTGCGTGCTGATCTGGGTGACGAGCGACTTCGCGATCGCGCGCGGGGTGCACCAGGGCTACCCGAAGAAGCTCGGCTCGATCCACCAGACCCGCCCGATGCCCTTCGGCCGCGGTGCCCCGCGCATCGAGCCCGGCGCCCGGTTCGGCGCGACGCTCGCGGCCTACGACCACCGGCTCGCCCAGGCGGTCATCACGCTCACCGGCCCGAGCGACACCAACGGGTTCGTGAACGCGCTGCCGATGCTGCACCACCGGCAGGTCCGCCCGATCGAGCGCGGCGCGTCGGATTGGGCGCTCGACGAGGTCCTCACCATGAGCGGCGTCGACGTCGAGGGCGGCCCGAGCTGGGCCGCCGACGCCGAGCTCGCGCTGTTCGACTCACCGTGGGACGAGCCCGCCTCCGCGCTGCCGGTGCGCGAGGTCATCGGCGGCTACTACCGGCAGGTCGGCACGTCGTGGAACGGCGGTACGACGCTCGCGCACCGCTAGGCGTCGGCTCGCATCGACGGCCCGCGACCGATGGTCGCGGGCCGTCCGTCGTGACAGGCTGGCCGGCGTACACCCGGACCGGGAGGAACGCCGATGACCACACCTGCACCGCGGCCGCCGGTGCCGCCGTTCACCCGCGAGGACGCCGTCGCGAAGGTCCGCGCGGCCGAGGACGCCTGGAACCACCGGGATCCGGAGCGGGTGTCCCTCGCGTACACGGCCGACAGCCGGTGGCGCAACCGCTCGGAGTTCCCCGTCGGGCGCGACGAGATCGTGGCGTTCCTGCGGCGCAAGTGGTCCACCGAGCTCGACTACCGGCTCATCAAGGAGCTGTGGGCGTTCGACGGCGACCGGATCGCCGTCCGCTTCGCCTACGAGTGGCACGACGCGGACGGTCGCTGGTTCCGCTCGTACGGCAACGAGAACTGGCGCTTCGACGCACTCGGCTACATGTCGCACCGGTACGCCTCGATCAACGACCTGCCGATCGAGGAGTCGCAGCGCCTCTTCCGGTGGGACGCCCCCGGCCCGCGCCCGGCGGACCACCCCGGGCTGTCCGACCTCGGCCTCTGAGCGTCGTCCACCCGCTCGGGCGGCCCGCTCGGACGACGTCTGCCGATGCCCCTGCCGCCGACCGGTGCTCGCCACGCACGGCGGCGCGTCCGCCTCGACGGACTGGTCCTCGGTCACGGCGCAGCTGTGCGCGTCGGGCGCGCCCCTCGCACGACACTGGCCACGACCCGCGACGTCCTCATGCGTGGACGCCCCACCGGCCGCGGTGCACGACGTCGGCCGTCCCCCGGCGCCTCGCCTCCACGGCGGCGGGCTGCGGCGGCGCGTCGGGTGACCGGTGCCCGACGGTGATGGCCCCGATCGGCGCGTACTCCTCCGGAACGCCGAACTCCGCGCGGAACGGCGCGATGTGCTCCGGCTGGATGCCGAAGAAGCAGGCGCCCAGCCCCTCGTCGACCGCGGTGAGCAGCATCATGAGCGCGGCCATGCCGGTGTCGATGAACCAGTACGGCGCGGGCCAGCGCGCCTCCGCGCGGTCCGCCCAGCCCTTGTCGGGCTCGGCGTAGCGCTCGAGGTAGGTCATCTTGTGCGCCAGCGGTACGACGACGAGCGGCGCGTCCTGCATCGTCGGCGTCTGCTCCACGCGCGTGGGGACGAACGGCCAGAACCGGGCGCGGTCGACAGCGTCGGTGAGCGCGAGGAACGCCCAGCCCTGGGAGAAGCCGGCCGACGGCGCGCGCAGCGCGTTGGCCAGGACGCGCTCGACCACCTCGGGGTCGAGGGGCTCGTCGGTGTAGTGGCGGATCATGCGGCGACGGCGGACGACCTCGGAGAACTCCATGCGGCGCAGGATGCCACTCGTCCCGTCACGGTGGGGGCCGGGCGCGGCATCGCCCTGGAGTCCTACCTCCCGGCGGCCACGGCCTGAGCGCCGCGACGGACGCCGCGATCCTGCCGGTGCAGGCTCGGCGACCCGCCGGCACGGACCCGATGACGTGCGGGCCGATCGGCGGTGGGACTAGCGCGTGGTCACGGACACGGGCATGCGCTTGACGCCGTTGACGAAGTTGCTGCGCAGCCGCTCGACCGGGCCGTCCAGTCGCGCGGTGTCGACACGGGCGACGAGCTCCTCGAGGGTGACGCGGTACTCGAGCTTGGCGAGGAACGAGCCCATGCAGAAGTGCGGGCCGCCCTTGCCGAACGTGAGCAGGTCGACGGTCGGTCGGTCGAGGTCGAGCACGTCCGGGTCGTCGATGACCCGCTCGTCGCGGTTGCCGGAGGGGAACCACAGGGCGATCTTGTCGCCGGCCCGCACGGGGGTGTCCCCGATCGTGGTGTCGACGGTGGCGGTGCGCCGCATGTGGTAGACGGGCGCTCCCCAGCGGAGCAGCTCGTCGAGCGCCGGGCCGGACAGCAGCTCGGGCTCCGCCTGGAGGCGGGCGAGCACCTCGGGGTTCTCGATGAGCGTGAGCATCGCGAGCGTCAGCGCCTGCCGCGTCGTCTCCTGGCCGGCGAGGGCGAGCAGCAGGAAGTAGTTGTCGAGGTCCTGCTGCGAGAGCGGCTCGTCGTCGATCCGTGCCTCGACGAGAGCGCTGATGAGGTCGCCGGTCGGGCGCGCGCGTCGCTCGGCCTGCAGCGCGCGCCCGTACTCGAACACCTCGAGCGCCGCGGGCGAGCGGAACGGGACGAGCCGCAGCTCGTCGTACTCCGGCGTCCCTGGGAGCGCCTCGGAGAACTCGGGGTCGGTGCCGCCGACGAGCCGGTCGCCCCATCCGGTGAGCTTCGCGTGATCGGCGTCGGGCACCGACAGCATGCGCGCGAGGACGCGGACCGGGATCTCGCTCGACACCCTCTCGACGAAGTCGAACGAGCTCTCGGCGAGGGCGTGGTCGAGCGTCCGGGCGACGATGCCGCGCAGGAACGTCTCGTAGCCGTTGACCACGCGCGGCAGGAACTGGCCCGCGACGATCTTGCGCAGCTTGCCGTGCTGGGGCGGGTCGGTGTCGATGAGCGAGGTGCGGTGCTCGAGCTGGTCGTCCTCGAGCTCCTCGAGGGATACGCCGCGGCTCGAGGTGAACGAGTGCCAGTCGCGGCTCACCGCGACGATGTCGGCGTGGCGGGTCACCGACCAGAACCCGTGGTGCGGCTCGGGTTCCGGCGTCCAGGCCACGGGGTCGGTGTCGCGCAGCTCGCGGAACAGTGCCCAGGGCGGACCGTCGACGAAGCTGTCCGGGTCGGCCAGGGGGGCGGCCAGGGCCCCCGCGAGTGTCTCGGTCATCGGGCGTCCTCGGTGCGGTGGAGTCGGGTGCGGGTCACAGGTGGTAGGCGTACTCGAGGAACTCCCAGTCGGTGATGTGCCGGCTGAAGCGCTCGACCTCGTTGCGCTTGTAGGTGACGAACGAGGTGACGAAGTACTCGCCGAGGACCTCGCGCAGCTCGGTGTCGGCCTCGAGGGCGTCGAGGGCCTCGGGCAGCGACTGGGGAAGCATGGGTGCGCTGGCCGGGTCGTAGCCGTAGCCCTCGAGCGGGGCGGGGGGCTCGAGCTTGTCGCGGACGCCGAGGTAGACCGCGGCGGAGACGGCGGCCATGGCGAGGTAGGGGTTCGCGGTGGCGTCGCCGAGGCGGACCTCCATGCGGGAGGACCGGCCGCGCTCGGGCGGGATGCGGACCATCGCGGAGCGGTTGTCCATTCCCCAGTCGATGAGCCAGGGGGCGAGGGTGTCGGGTCCGAACCGCTTGTAGGAGTTGATCGTGGGGTTGAGGATCGCGGCGAGCGCGGGGGCGTGGGCCAGCACGCCGGCGATGGCGGCGCGGCCGGTGTCGGAGAGGTCGTCCTCGGTGCCGAACACGTTGACGCCGTCGTCGTCGACGAGGGACACGTGCAGGTGGAACCCGCTGCCGCCCTCGTCGTTGAACGGCTTGGCCATGAACGTGGCGAGCATGCCCTCGTGTCGGGCGATCTCCTGGACGGCGGACTTCATCCGGAACGCGCGGTCGGCGGCGTCGACGAGCTCGGAGTGGTTGAGGTTGATCTCGAACTGGCCGGCGCTGAACTCGTGGTTGGCGGCGGTGACCTGCAGCCTGGCGTCGCGCAGGTAGCGCAGCATGGTGAGCAGGATCCCGCGCGGGTCGCCCTTGCGGCCGACGACGTAGACGTTGCCGGGCTCGTCGGCGTAGCGCTTCCAGCCGCGGTCGCAGGTGTCGTCGGGCTCGAGGACGTAGAACTCCAGCTCCGGGCCGATCACCGCGCGCAGACCCAGCTCGGCGAGCTTGCCGGACACGTGGCGGGCGACGTGGCGCGGACCCTCGCCCGCGGGGCCGCCGTCCATCGCGTCGACGTCGGCGAGCACCCACGCCGCGCCCGGCTCCCACGGCAGGTCGGTCAGCGTCGACAGGTCGGGGCGGGCCTTGATGTCGGGCAGGCCGGACTCGAGGCCGCCCTGCACCGGCACCACGTCACCTCGCGGGGACGTGTGGTAGATCGCCCGGCAGAACGCCAGCCCGTGACCCAGCGCCGACTCGAGCTCGTCGAGCAGCACGTCGCGGCCGCGGTCCACGCCGATCATGTCCGAGTACGACACCCGGATCACGTCGATCCCGCGAGCGCGCAGGTCTTCCACGAGCCCGCTGACGTCGACCTGCTCCATACCGGTGGCTCCCCTCGCCTCGGCCCTAGTCGTTCGGGCCCGAACATTCAGGTACGGGGACGATAGACCCTCGCCCCGGCGGAGGGAAGGTCCGGCGCCGAACTTCTCGGCGCGTGTCCCGCGGGCAGTCTGCCGTTGACGTGCGTGTCGCCCGAGCCATACGTTCGGATCCGAACGACGGTACGGCTCACCCGTGGAGGCCCGGTGCGCGCGCTGTTCGTCCAGCAGGACCACGTCTCGCCCGTCGGCCCCGTCGGTGACCAGTTCGCCGCCCGCGGCTACGACGTCGAGGAGTTCCTCGTCGTGCCCGCCGACCGGTTCCACGACCCGGGCGTCGCGGTCGAGTTCCCCGACCCGACGGCGTACGACGCCGTCGTCCCGATGGGCGCGCCGTGGTCGGTGTACGACGAGGCCACGATCGGCGCGTGGGTCCTCGAGGAGCTCACGTTCCTGCGTCGCGCCCACGAGGCCGGCGTACCCGTCCTCGGGATCTGCTTCGGCGGGCAGGCCCTCGCGGCCGCGCTCGGCGGGTCGGTCGAGCGCGCGGGCGAGGCGGAGATCGGCTGGTACACGGTCGAGAGCGACGAGCCCGGCCTCGTGGAGCCCGGCCCGTGGTTCGAATGGCACCACGACCGGTGGGCCGCGCCTCCGGGGGCGGTGCGGCTGGCCCGGACCGCCCGCTCCGACCAGGCCTTCCGCGTCGGGCGCAGCCTCGGCGTGCAGTTCCACCCCGAGATCACGCCGGATCAGCTGCAGGCCTGGATCGACAACGGCGGGCTGACCTACCTCGAGGCGCACGGCCTCGACGCCGCGGCGCTGGTCGCCGAGACGGCGCGGACCGCGCCCGACGCGCAGGCGCGCAGTCGCCGCCTCGTCGACCGCTTCCTCGACCAGGTGGCCACCGCGCCGCTCGGCTGAGTATTCACTGAGGGTGGCCCTGGTTGCTTCTAGCGCAACATTCGTCACCCTCATCGTGCTGTGGACGGATCGTGGTCATGAGGGCGGAGTTTGGCGACCTCTTTGCAACCAGGGCCACCTTCAGTGGAAACCTCGCCCGCGGGGGCGGGCGGGGGGCGGGTCAGGAGACCGTGACCGGGAACTTCTTGATGCCGTTCACGAAGTTGCTCCGGACGCGGGTGACGTCGCCGGTCAGCGCGATCCCGCCGGTGAGGCGGGGCAGCAGCTCCTCGAACATGATGCGGATCTCCATCCGGGCGAGCTGGTTGCCCAGGCAGAAGTGCGGCCCGCCCTTGCCGAACGTCACGTGGTCGACGCGGGTCCGGGTGACGTCGAAGCGGTAGGGGTCGTCGAACACTCGGTCGTCGCGGTTGCCCGACGCGAACCACACCACGACCTTGTCGCCCGCCTTGATCGTCTTGTCGTACATCTCGACGTCACGCATGGCGGTACGCCGGAAGTGGTAGATCGGCGAGGCCCAGCGAAGCAGCTCCTCCACCGCACCGGGGATGCGCTCGGGCTCGGCCTGCAGCAGGGCGAGCTGGTCGGGGTGGTCGATGAGCGCCTTCATCGAGTGCGAGATCGCGTGCCGCGTGGTCTCGTTGCCGGCGACGACGAGCAGCAGGAAGTAGTTGCGGAAGTCGCGCTCGGACAGCGGCAGGCCGTCCTCGGGAACCTGGTTGACCAACCTGCTCACCAGGTCGTCGCCGTCCTTGCCCTTGCGCTGCGCGGCCAGCTCGAAGCCATACTCGAACACCTCGAGGGCGGCCGGCGACCGGAACGGCAGCAGGCGGAACTCCTCGCTCTCGGCGGAGTCGGCGAGGACGTCGGCGTAGTCCGGGTCGCTGTTGCCGACCATCCGGTTGCCCCACTCGATGAGCTGGCCGGTGCGCTCGTCGGGTACGTCGAGCATCCGGGCGAGCACCCGGATCGGGAAGTCGGCGCTCACCTCCTTGACGAAGTCGAACTCGCCCTTGGCCAGGGCGGCGTCGATCGTCGTGCGGGTGAGGCCGCGGAGGAACGCCTCGTACCCGACGAGCCCGCGCGGGGTGAACTGGTGCTGCAGCAGCCGGCGCAGCGCCCAGTGCCGGGCGCCGTCCGTCTCGAGCATCGACTTGCGGACCTCGATCTGCTCCTCGTCGAGCTCCTCGAGGTTGGCGCCGCCGACCTCGGAGGAGAACGTCTCCTCGTCACGCGTCACTGCCGCGACGTCGGCGTGCCGGGTGAGCGCCCAGAACCCGTGGTTGGGGCTCGGCTCGGGGTTCCAGTGCAGCGGCTCCTGGTCGCGCAACACGTCGAACAGCGGCCACGCACCGTTCCGCTCGAAGACGTCCAGGTCGCTCAGGTCGACGTCGTCCGGTCGCATGCTCGCCTCCACCACGGTGTTTCGTTCGGGTCCGAACGAGACGGGACTCTAGGACCGTCCGCCCCGGGGCCACAAGAGGCAGTGGCGGAATACCGGGCGGCGCCGCGTTCGTACGGCTTCGAACGAGCGGTGCGGTTACGATCGTGCTGTGTCTACCGCCCAGCACCGGTCCGGGCCGGACGGCGAGGGCGTCTGCGTCCCGGACAACTGCCCCTGCGAGGACGGTGCCTGCACCTTGAGCAAGTACGTGCGGACGACGGCCGACGCGAGCGGCGACCACCACCACACTCTCGCCGAGACCGAGAAGGCCGTGGCGGCACTGCTGTCCGGGATGCCCGTGGACATGGAGTCCATGGCGGCGGTGCAGAACATCTACCGCGCGGCCAACGCCGTCCGGAAGCGCCTCGAGAGCTCGGTGCTCGCGCCGCACGACCTCACCTGGACCGGTTGGGTCGTCCTGTGGGTGGTGTGGATCTGGGGCGACATCGAGACGCGTCACGTCGCCGTCGAGGCCGGCATCTCCAAGGGCACGCTCACCGGCGTGGTCGGCACGCTCGAGAAGCGGGGGCTGCTCAGGCGACGGACCCACCCCGACGACGCGCGCCGCGTGCTGGTCTCGCTCACGCCGAAGGGCCGCAAGTTGATGGTCGTGCTCTTCCCCACGTTCAACGCCGAGGAGTCCTTCGTGACCGAGACGCTGTCGGCTGCGGAGAAGGCCACCCTCGCCCGGACGCTGCGCAAGGTCGCCCTCCAGGTCGAGCCCGGTTAGGACGCCCGAGTTACACCTCGGACCCACCGGTTCACGGCCCTGAACCGGGCGTTTCCCGGTGTAACTCGCGGTCAGGAGCAGGCGGCGTCGACCAGCAGGCGTACGACGGCGACCTGGGCCGGATCGGTCCCGAACGTGTCCTCGGGGTGCCACTGCACGGCCAGGAACCAGCCGCGGGCGTCCGGTCTCACGAGCGCCTCGACGCAGCCGTCGGCCGCGCGCGCCACCGGCACGAGGCCGGCGCCGAGGTGCAGCACCCGCTGGTGGTGGTAGCAGGACGCCTGCACGGTCGGGCCGACGGCCGCGGCGAGGGTGGTCCCGGCGTCGACGGCGACCGGGTGCACGACGTGACGGTGCGGCTCGCCCATGTGCTGCTCGAGGTCGCCGCCCAGCGCGACGTTGACCACCTGCATGCCGCGGCAGACCGCGAGCAGCGGGGTGCCGGAGTCGAGCGCCCACCGCGCGACGGCGAGGTCGAAGGCGTCCTGCTCGTCGTCGACGTCGTACACGTCGTCGTGCGCGACGTCCTGGCCGTAGCGGGCCGGGGACAGGTCGCCACCGCCGGGGAGCAGCACCGCGTCGGCGAACCCGAGCCGGGCGCCCGCCTCGGCGGGCGTCACCTGGCCCCCCGGCGCGACGGGGTGCACCGTGACCGGCTCCCCGCCGGCGGCGAGGACGAGCTCGGAGAGCGCCCGGGCCGTCGTGACTGCCCGGTACCGGTGGGCCGACGCCGACGACGAGAAGCGACCGGGGATGGCGACGATCGGGGTCCGCGACATCTCTTGACGCCCTTCGGGTCCGGCAATACGTTTGGCTCCGAACGATATCGGACGCCCGGTCGTCCGTCACCCCGTCGCCAGCGCCAAGGAGGGTCCGCACGGTGACCACTGCAGTCGTCGCGGGCGTCGAGGTCGACACCCGCCACTGGATCGGCGGGCGGCGCGTCGCGAGCGCCGACACGTTCGAGGACGTCTCCCCGCTGGACGGCAGCGTGATCGCCCACGTGAGCCGCGGCGGCCAGGCCGAGGTCGACGCGGCCGTGGCCGCGGCGAAGGAGGCCTTCGCGGCCTGGTCGCGGACCCCCGCCGCCGAGCGGGCCGCGATCCTGCACCGCGTCGCCGACGGCGTCGAGGCGCGGATCGAGGACCTCGCGCAGGTCGAGACGCGGGACAACGGGTCGCTGCTGCGCTCGCACCGGCGCGGTGTCATGCCGCGCGTCGCGACGAACTTCCGCTACTTCGCCGACCACCTGCTCGAGCTCGCGCACCCGGACTTCGAGACCCGTGGCCACCGCAACCACGTCAGCTGGGACCCGGCCGGCGTCACCGCGGTCATCACGCCGTGGAACGCGCCGCTCATGCTGGCCACCTGGCGCATCGGTCCGGCGCTCGCCGCCGGCAACACCGTGGTCGCCAAGCCGCCGGAGTGGGCACCGCTCACCGCGTCGCTGCTGGCCGACATCGCGCACGAGGCCGGACTGCCGGCCGGTGTCCTCAACGTCGTGCAGGGCCTCGGCACCGAGGCCGGCGCCCCGCTCGTCGCGCACCCGGACGTGCGCCGTATCTCGTTCACCGGCTCGGTGCCGACGGCGCAGCGGATCGGCGAGTCTGCGGCGCGCAACGTGACGCCGGTGTCCTTCGAGCTCGGGGGGAAGTCGCCGCTGCTCGTGCTCGACGACGCGGACCTCGACCTCGCGGTCCACCTCGCGGTCGAGCAGTTCGACAACTCCGGCCAGGTCTGCCTCGCGGCGGTCCGCATCCTGGTGCAGGAGGGGATCTACGCCGAGTTCCGCGAGCGGTTCCTCGCCCGCGCCGCTGCCATCACCCAGGGCGACTCGCGCGACGAGGCCAGCGACATGGGCCCGCTCGTCGGCCGGACGCACCTCGACCGCGTCGACGGGTTCGTCAAGCGTGCGGTCGCCGACGGCGCGACCGTCGTGCTCGGCGGCGAGCCCCACCACGAGCTCAACAACGCCACCGGCGGCTTCTACTACCGGCCCACCGTGTTCGAAGGCGTCGACCGGTCCATGGAGATCACCTGCCAGGAGGTCTTCGGCCCGGTGCTCACGCTGCAGACGTTCGCCACCGAGGAGGACGGCGTCGCGATGGCGAACGACACCGAGTACGGCCTGGCCGCCACCCTCGTCACGGGCGACCGGGAGCGCGCCGAGCGGGTGAGCGCGCAGCTGAACGCCGGAACCGTGTGGGTGAACTGCTTCTTCGTCCGCGACCTGTCGGCGCCGTTCGGCGGCAACGGCCGGTCCGGCATCGGCCGCGAGGGCGGCACCTGGTCGTTCGACTTCTACTGCGACGTGAAGAACTCCGTGTTCGCTCCGAAGGGATGGGTCTGACATGGGCGAGGTCGTCGGCGCAGGGATCCTCGCGCACGTCCCCACGATCATGCTGCCGGAGGACGAGCGGCGGAACCTCAACGAGGGCAAGGAGATCACCCTCGTCCCTGGGCTGAGGCAGCTGCGCGCGGACTTCTTCGAGACCGCCGACTACGACACCGTCGTGATCCTCGACTCGCACTGGTACACGACCGTGGAGACCGTGGTGACGGCGCAGGACCGGCGGGCCGGGCTCTTCACCGCCGAGGAGCTGCCGCGCAGCATGTGCCGGATCCCCTACGACTGGGCCGGCGACCCCGAGCTCGCCCGTGCGATGGCCGCGCACGCGGAGGAGAACGACACCTGGATCACGGCGATCGACGACCCGTACCTGCCGATGTACTACGCGACACTCAACCTGTGGCACTTCCTCGGCCGCGGTCTGCCCGACAAGCGGTGGATGTCGGTGAGCGTCCCGCAGACCGGAGACGGCGAGGACTTCCTGCGCGCCGGGCGCGCCCTCGGGCAGGCGATCGCGGAGACCGACCGCAAGGTGGTCCTCATCGCCTCGGGCGCGTTCAGCCACACGTTCTGGCCGCTGCGCGAGCTGCGCAAGCACGAGGCGAGCGACCCGTCGCACATCTTCACCCCCGAGGCGTACGCCGCCGACCTCGAGCGCATCGCCTGGTTCAAGCAGGGCGACCACGCGCGCGTCCTTGACACCATGCCGGAGTTCCTGAAGTTCCGTCCCGAGGCGAAGTTCGCCCACTACCTCATGATGATCGGCGCCCTCGGGGAGCACGCCGTCACCGCGCCCGCGCGTCAGTACGGTGAGTACGAGAACTCGATCGGCACCGGTCAGGCCCACCTGTGGTTCGACCGCCCGACCGCCGGGTGGCACGCACCGCGCGTCGCCTGACCGTCTCGATCCCCGACGATCCCTGGGAGACTCCCGTGCCCGAGTACCGCCGCATCCTGCTCGACGGCGTCGCCGTGCAGGTCCGCCGTCACGGCGACGTCCTCGTCGCGGCCGACGGTCGTGAGGTCGGCGTCGAGGACGCGGTGCACCTGCCGCCGTCGGAGCCGTCGAAGATCATCGCGGTGCACCTGAACTACGACAGCCGCACCCAGGAGTTCATGACCCGGCTGCCGGCGGCGCCGACGTACTTCCACAAGCCGGTCACCGCGCTGAACAGCCACAAGGGCGCAGTCGTGCGCCCGCAGGGCTGCAAGTGGCTGAACTACGAGGGCGAGATCGTCATCGTCATCGGCCGGACCTGCCGCAACGTGTCCCCGGACGAGGCGGGCGACTACATCGCCGGCTACACGGTCGGCAACGACTACGGCCTGCACGACTTCCGCGACACCGACGCCGGCTCGATGCTGCGGGTCAAGGGCTCCGACACCCTCGCCCCGGTCGGCCCCGGGCTGGTGACCGACTGGGACTTCCGGGGCAGGACGATCCGCACGCTCGTCAACGGGGAGGTGAAGCAGGAGGACTCCACCGACGGGATGGAGTGGGACATGCACTACCTCGTCGCGGACATCGCGCGCACGATCACGCTGTCCCCGGGGGACCTGCTGTTCTCCGGCACCCCGGCGAACTCCCGCCCGGTGCAGCCCGGCGACGTCGTCGAGGTCGAGGTCGAGGGCCTCGGCCGGCTCACGAACCACATCGTCACGGGACCGACGCCGATCCGCACCGACGTGGGCGCGCAGCCCACCGAGAGCGAGGAGGTCGTCTCGACCGCCCTCGGCGGCGACTGGGAGTACCGCGGCATCCGTACGCCGTCCAAGGACCTCTACCCGTCCACCGTCAGCCCCAAGGAGTAGGTGCATGAGCTTCAAGGTCATCGTCGACTGGGACCTCTGCCAGGACCACGGCCAGTGCGCGTTCGCCGCGCCCGAGGTCTTCCACATCGGCGACGACGGCACGATGGTCGTCCTCGTCGAGGAGCCGGACGAGGCGCTGCGCAGCAAGGTCGAGGACGCCGCGGACGTGTGTCCCGTGCAGGCCATCAGGATCCAGGGCTAGCACGTGGGCGGGCAGCGCGTCCTCGTCGTCGGCGCCGGGCTGGCCGGCCTGCGCGCGGCCGAGGGCCTGCGGGCGCACGGGTACACCGGCGACATCACCGTCGTCGGCGACGAGGCCTGGGCGCCGTACAACCGGCCGCCGCTGTCCAAGGAGGCGCTGCACGGCGACCTGGCGCACGAGAAGCTCGCCTTCCGCGTGCGCAGCAACGCCGCGGACGTCACGTGGCGCCACGGCGTCGCGGCCACGCACGCGGACCTCGCCGCACGGCTCGTGCGGTTCGACGACGGCGAGGTCATGGGCTACGACGCGCTCGTCGCCGCCACCGGCGTACGCGCCCGTCGCCTGCAGATCCCCGGTCCCCCGCAGACGGCGGCCGCGCGGCGGCACGTCATCCGCACGCTCGACGACGCCGTCGGCCTGCGCGCCGGGCTGGTCCCGGGCGCGAAGGTGGTCGTCCTCGGGGCCGGCTTCATCGGCTGCGAGGTCGCGGCCACGGCGACGACGCTCGGCTGCGAGGTGCACTGCGTCGCGATCGACCCGTACCCGATGGTCCGCCCGCTCGGGCCGGAGCTCGCCGCGGAGCTGCAGCGCCGGCACGAGAAGCACGGCGTCACGTTCCACCTCGGCGTCGGCGTCGCCGAGTTCGTCGGCGACCACCACGTGACCGACGTCGTCCTCACCGACGGGACGCGGCTCGGGACCGACGTCGTGGTCGAGGCGCTCGGCTCGCGGTGCAACGACGAGTGGCTCGACGGCAACGGCCTCGACCTCGACGACGGCGTTCTCACCGACACGGCGCTGCGCCCGGTGCGCGACGGCGCACCCGTCGACGGCGTGGCCGTGGTGGGCGACCTCGCGCGGTTCCCCAACCTGCGCTTCGACGACCGGGCCCTGCGCGTGGAGCACTGGAGCATCCCGACCGACACCGGCCGCCGCGCCGGCGCCGTGCTCGCGGCGTACCTCGCGGGGGACGGCTACGCCGACGCGGTCGCGGCGCGGTGGGACGTGCTGCCGTCGTTCTGGAGCGACCAGTTCGACATCCGGCTGCAGTCCTACGGCATGCCCGGCCTCGCCGACGCCGACGGCATCCGGGTGCTCGAGGGCGACCTCTCGGACGAGTGCGTCGTGGGCTACCACCGTGGCGACGAGCTCGTGGGCGTGGTCGGCGTCGGGATGCTCCGTGTGGTGAACGGCTACCGCGACCGGGTGGGGCATCCCGTCGTGGGCTGACCCGGTCCGACACCGCGACGACCGGGGACCTGGCGGCGACGTCGTCGAGCGGCGCGGGCCTGCCGGGACCCGCAGGGGGATCCGCTGGCGCGCGCGTCGGCGCCCCCCTAGCGTGACGGTCGACACGAGCGGAGGGGACGTGGACGCCAGCCTGCCGACTCCCGAGCGGCCGCCCGGCATCCGGGACGTCGCGCGGGCCGCCGGCGTGTCCGTGGCGTCCGCGAGCGTCGCGCTCAACCACCGTCCGGGCGTCGCGGCCGACACCCGCGCCCGCATCCTGGCGGCCGCGGAGCAGCTCGGTTACCGGGCCCATCCGCAGGCCCGCGCGCTGCGCAGCGGCCACAGCAACACCTTCGGCCTCGTGGTGCGCAACCTGGGCAACCCGTTCTTCCTCGACATCATCAGCGGAGCCGAGGAGGTGGCGAGCGCGGCCGGCGCCACGGTCCTCTTCCTCGACTCGCACTACTCCGTCGAGCGGGAACGCCACCTCGTCGAGGCCATGGCCGCCCAGCGGGTGGACGGACTCGCCATCGCCCCGGTCGGGACCGGGCAGTCGATCCGGCTGTGGCAGGAACTGCGACCCGGGATGCCGGCGGTGGCGCTGAACGCGACGGTCGACGGGATCCCGGACGTGTCACGCGTGATGCCCGACAACGCTGCCGCGCTGGAGCTGCCGATGTCCCGGTTGGCCGAGCTCGGGCACGTCAAGGTCGCATTCCTGTCCGCACCGCGTCCGCTGATGGCCGACCCGGACCGGCTCCGGCACTTCCGGCGGCTGGTTCGCGCACTGGGGCTGCAGTCCGAGATCTGGTACACGCCGCTCAACCTCGCCGCGGCCCAGTCGGCAGTGGAGGCGCGGCTCGCGAGGCCCGAGCGCCCCACCGCCGTGATCGCCAACTCCGACTACGTCGCACAGGCGGTCTACCGCGCGGCCAGGCGGATCGGTCTCGCGGTAGGTCCGGACGTGTCGGTCGTCGGTCACGACGACCTGCCGACCTCGGAACTGCTCGACCCACCCCTCGCCACCCTCGCCGTCGACCGCCTCGCCATGGGACGGGCCCTCATGCGGCGGCTGCTCGAGGTCGAGACAGGGGACCACGTGGAACCGGTCGCGTGGGTCGAGCGGGCCTCGGTCCGGACCGCAGCACCTGGTGTCGGCCACCGGCGCCCGACAGGTGCGGGGCGGCCGCCCGGCCCGGCTGAGCGGTCGCCCGACACCAGCCGTTCCCGGCGAGGCGCGTGAACGGTGGCGATCCCCCGCGTGAACTTCTCGCGGCGTTTCGGCACCTGCCCGGCCCGGCGCTTGACTCTCCCGATCCCTCGGGCCAAAGTCCGTGACTAATCGTTTCGGTGGACCGCCTTGCCGTCCCCCGGAGCTCTGACCGGACCGGCGGCTCCCGGTGGATCCGACAGGAGGCATGTACGTGAGACTGACCAAGCGCTCCGCGCAGATGGGTCTGGCTGTGGGGGCGCTGCTCGCCGTGGCGGCGTGCGCACCGCCCACCTCGGGCACCGCTGCCAGTGCCAGCGCGGGATCGGCCGCGACGGCCACGACCGCCGCGAGCGTCGGTGGAATCGACGCGCTGTACTCGATGGCCAAGACCGAGGGAGCCCTCAACGTCATCGCGCTTCCGCCGGACTGGGCGAACTACGGCGCCATCATCGACGGGTTCAAGGCCAAGTACCCGGGCATCACCGTCAACTCCGCCAACCCCAATGGATCCAGCCAGGACGAGGTCAACGCGGTCCAGCAGCAGGCCGGCACCGACCGGGCGCCGGACGTCCTCGACATCGGCATGGCCGTGGCCACCGCGAACACGACCCTGTTCGCGCCGTACCAGGTGTCGTCCTGGTCGGACATCCCGGACAGCCAGAAGGAGCCCACCGGTCTCTGGGTCCAGGACTACGGCGGCTACATGTCGATCGGCTACGACTCCGCGAAGGTCCCGGCGATCACCTCCGTGAACGACCTCACCAAGCCCGAGTTCAAGGGCAAGGTCGCGCTCAACGGTGACCCGACGAAGGCCAACGCGGCGCTCAACGGCGTGATGATGGCCGGCCTGTCGCAGGGTGGCACGCTCGACGACATCAGCAAGGGCGTCGAGTTCTTCCACACGCTCAAGCAGGACGGCAACTTCGTCCCCGTGCAGGCGACGACCGCCACGGTGAAGAACGGCACGACGCCTGTCGTCTTCGACTGGGACTACCTGTCCGCCGCGCACGGCAAGGACGTCCCGACCTGGAAGATCTTCGTCCCGTCCAACGCGATCCTCGGCGGCTACTACGCCCAGGCGATCAACAAGCAGGCCCCGCACCCGGCCGCGGCGCGGCTCTGGGAGGAGTACCTGTACTCGGTCGAGGGCCAGAACCTCTGGCTCAAGGGTGGCGCCCGCCCGGTCGAGATGGCGGCGATGACCAAGGCCGGCACCATCGACACGGCCGCAGCCGCGGCCCTGCCGCAGGTGTCGGGGACACCGCAGTTCATGTCCACGGAGCAGGCCACGGCCGCCAACGCGTACCTGGCCGCGAACTGGGCGAAGGCGATCAGCTAGTAGTGGTCGACATCGACATCGCAGTGACCGACGACCGCCCCGGAAGGGGCGGTCGTCGGCTGCCGGTGCACTGGATCGGGGTCGTCCCGTTCCTGGCCTACACCGCGATCTTCCTGATCCTCCCCACGGTGATCGTCGTCGTCGGAGCCTTCGCCGGGAATGGCGGCGGCTTCTCGACGGAGAACATCCGTCAGCTGTTCACCGACGTCGTCTGGATCGGCTTCTGGCACAGCGTCGTCGTCTCGGGCGCGAGCGCGCTCATCGGCGCGGCCGTCGGCGCGGTGCTGGCGTACGCCGTCGCCACGGGCCGGCCGGACAGCCGGTTCCGGCGCGTGGTGATGTCGGTCTGCGGCGTGCTCGCGCAGTTCGGCGGCGTCACGCTCGCCTTCGCGTTCATCGCCACGATCGGCGGCGCGGGGTTCATCACCGTGTGGTTGCAGCAGCACGGCATCGACATCTACGCCAACGGCGTATGGCTCTACGACCTGCCCGGTCTCGTGCTCGTTTACGCCTACTTCCAGATCCCGCTCATGGTGCTGGTGTTCCTGCCCTCGGTGGACGGGCTGCGGCCGCAGTGGCGCGAGGCGGCCGAGAGCCTCGGCAGCACGACGGCCGGCTACTGGCGGATGGTCGCGGCTCCCGTGCTCGCGCCGGCGTTCCTCGGCTCGCTGCTGCTGCTGTTCGCGAACGCCTTCTCCGCCTATGCCACCGTCGCGGCGCTGATCAACCAGGGCGGCACCGTCCTGCCGCTGCAGATCGGCAACGCGATCTCCAGCGAGGTCGGCAGCGCCTCGGCCAACTACGCGAAGGCGCTCGCCCTGCTGATGATCCTTGTCGTCGCGGTCGTCATGACCTCGTACGCGCTGCTGCAGCGCAGGGCCGCCCGATGGCTGAGGTAGCGACCCGCCAGCGGCACCACGGCGTCAACGCCCGCCGACGTCGGCGCCTCGACGTCTGGCGCCGGGTCGTCTTCGTGGTCCTCGGGCTGTTCTTCCTCACGCCGCTCTACGCCATGGCGGAGTTCACCACGCGGGGCAACGGCGAGAACGCACCGCGCACCCTCGACGCCTGGCGCCAGATCGTCGAGTACCCCGAGCTCACCGGTGCCATCCTCACGTCGCTCGAGCTCGCCGCGATCACGTCGGTCGTCATGCTGCTGCTGCTGGTCCCCACCATGATCTGGGTGCGGCTCCGGCTCCCGCGCATGCGCAGGGTGGTCGAGTACATCTGCCTGCTGCCGCTGACGATCCCGGCACTCGTGCTCGTCGTCGGTCTCGCGCCGATCTATCTCTGGGTGACCTACTTCTTCGGCGACTCGCCGCTCACCCTCGCCTTCGCCTATGTCGTCCTGGTGCTGCCGTACGCCTACCGCGCGATCGACTCGGGGCTCGAGGCGATCGACGTGCCCACCATGTCGGAGGCGGCGCGGAGCCTCGGGGCCGGCTGGCCGACGGTGATGTGGCGTGTCGTCGTCCCCAACATCCGACCGGCGATCCTCAACGCGTCGCTGCTGTCGGTGGCGCTGGTCATGGGTGAGTTCACGATCGCGCAGCTGCTCAACTACCAGAACCTGCAGGTCGCCATCAACCTGCTGGGCCGAGCCAACGCCGGTGTCTCCATCGCCGTCGCGCTCGCGTCGCTCCTGCTGGCGTTCGCCTTGTTGCTGGTGCTGTCGTTCGTCGGTGGCGGCCGGGGCGCGCGCTCCGCCGTGGAGAAGGGGTGACGTCCGCGTGACGGTCGAGACGGATGGACGGGCGGGAGTCGAGGTGCGGCTGGAGAACCTCCGGCGCACCTACGGCAGCGTCACCGCCCTGGACGGGCTCGACCTGCACCTGGAACCGGGCGAGCTGGTCGCTCTCCTCGGCCCGTCCGGGTGCGGGAAGACCACGGCGCTGCGCCTGCTCGCGGGTCTCGAGGACGCCGACGACGGCCGGGTGGTCGTGGGTGGCAAGGACCTCACCCGGTTGTCGGCCAACCGGCGCAACATGGGCATGGTGTTCCAGGCGTACTCGCTGTTCCCCCACCTGACGGCGCGGCAGAACGTCGCTTTCGGCCTGCGGCTGCGCGGGGTCCCGTCGGCGGAGCGGCGCACGCGCGCGGGGGAGATGCTCGAGCTCGTCGGGCTCTCGACCCAGGCGGACCGGTACGCGCACCAGATGTCGGGCGGCCAGCAGCAGCGCGTCGCCCTCGCTCGAGCGCTCGCGATCCGTCCCCAGGTGCTGCTCCTCGACGAGCCGCTGTCGGCACTCGACGCGCAGGTGCGCACCCAGCTGCGGGACGAGATCCGCCGCGTCCAGCTGGAGGTCGGCACGACGACGCTGTTCGTCACCCACGACCAGGAGGAGGCGCTGGCCATCGCCGACCGCGTGGGTGTCATGCGCGCCGGCCGGCTGGAACAGCTCGGGCTGCCGGGCGAGGTGTACGCGCGACCGCAGACGCCCTTCGTCGCCGAGTTCGTCGGGCTGTCGAACAAGCTGGAGGCGGAGGTGCGCGACGGTCACGCGGTCGTGCTCGGCGTACCCCTGCCGCTCGTCGACCCGTCGGTTCCCGCCGGCCCGGCACTGGCGCTGGTCCGCCCGGAGGCGTTCAGCCTCGCGGGGCACTCCGCCGCCGAGGCGGGTCCGCTGGACGGCACGGTGATCTCCACGACGTTCCTGGGTGCGGTCAGCCGGGTACGGGTCGATCTCGGAGGCGGTGTCATGGTGCTCGCGCAGCTGTCGACGGGCGAGGCCGGCGACTACCCGGCCGGCACCCGCGTGCGGCTCGCGCTGCGTCGCGACCCGGTGCTGGTGAGCCGGTCCGTCGGCGGGGCCGCGGAGTGAGCGGGGCACCGAGGTTCACGACCGATCGTCGGCTCGGCCCCGGGGAGGCGCTGCGCGCCGGCGCTGACTCGGACTACCGGGCCGTCGCGCTGGTGCCCGGCGAGGCGCACCTCGTGCGCGACGAGCTGGTGGGGCCGGACGTGACCGGTTCGGGCGCGGGTCGGGCGCTCGCGGTGCTCGCGCACGTGACCGACCTGCAGCTGGCCGACGTCCAGTCGCCGACCCGCTTCGAGTTCCTCAACCGCGGCTTCGGCGACCCCCGCTACCGCAAGATCATCCCGGTGCAGAGGCCCCAGGAGGCCCTCACCGCGCACGCGGTGGAGGCCACGCTGCGCACCCTCAACCGGTTGCCGGGTGGCCCGATCTCGGGTGCCCCGCTCCAGCTGGTCGTGACCACCGGCGACGCCATCGACAACGGGCAGTGGAACGAGCTGCAGGCGTTCCTCGCGCTGTTCCACGGCGGTCAGGTGCGGCTCGACTCGGGCGGGCCGGCGTACGAGGGCGTCCAGTCGCCCTCCTGGCCGGACGACATCTTCTGGGTGCCCGACGGCCGTCGCGACGCTCCGGACCGGTTCGTGACCCAGCACGGCTTCCCGGTCCACCCGG
>JAJXTD010000128.1 GCA_021784035.1 Actinomycetes bacterium
CGATCGTCGAGACGCTCAACATGCGTAACCGCTACGACGCCGCGATCGCGATGAGCACCACGGGACGCCAGCGCATCGCGGCCGCGCTCTACGCCGGCATCGTCCGCTACCTCCGCACCGCCTGAGGACGTGACCGACCGCAGCGCGCCGCTCCGCGTTGGTGTCGTCGGCGCGGGCATCGTGGGGCTCGCCGTCGCGCGCGAGGTGAGCCGGCGGTTCCCGGGCGCCGAGGTCACCGTGTTCGACAAGGAGGACAGGCTCGCCGCCCACCAGACCGGTCACAACAGCGGGGTCGTCCACGCCGGGCTCTACTACCAGCCGGGTTCGCTCAAGGCGCAGCTGTGCGGCCGCGGCGTCCCGCTGCTGCGGGAGTTCTGCGCGGAGCACGGCATCCCGTTCCGCGAGCTCGGCAAGCTCGTCGTCGCGCTCGACCGCAGCGAGCTGCCCGCCCTCGCCGAGATCGAGCGGCGCGCCCGGGGCAACGGCGTACCGGACCTCGTCCGCCTCGACGCCGCGGGGATGCGCGAGATCGAGCCGCACGTCGCGGGCGTCGCGGCGCTGCACTCGCCGCACACGGCCGTCGTCGACTACCCGAGGGTGTGCGCCGCCCTGGCCGCCGAGGTCGAGGCTGCGGGCGGGAGCGTCCTGCTGTCCAGCCCGGTGACGGCGCTGCGGCAGGAGACGGACGGCGTGCGGCTCGTCGCGGCCGGGCGCACGCACCGCTTCGACGAGGTCATCGCGTGCGCCGGCCTGTCCAGCGACGCGGTCGCCGCCATGCTCGGCGCGCCGGACGACCTGCGGATCATCCCGTTCCGGGGCGAGTACTTCCGGCTCCGGCCGGAGCGCGCGGCGCTCGTCCGCGGGCTCGTCTACCCCGTCCCGGACCCGCGCTACCCCTTCCTCGGCGTCCACCTCACCCGCGGCGTCGACGACCAGGTGCACGTCGGCCCGAACGCCGTGCTCGCGCTGTCCCGGGAGGGCTACCGGCGTCGCGACGTCAGCCTGCGCGACCTCCGGGAGATCGCGGCGTGGCCGGGATCCTGGCGGCTCGCGGCCGCGCACTGGCGCAGCGGGGTCGCCGAGATGGCCGGGTCCGCCTCGCGGCGGGTCTACGCGTCGCACGTGCGCCGCTACCTCCCGCAGGCCACGGTCGCGGACCTCACGCCGGCACCGGCGGGCGTCCGCGCGCAGGCGGTCGACCGGCAGGGGACGCTGCTCGACGACTTCGCCCTGCTGCGCCGCGGCCGGGTGATGGTGGTCCGCAACGCACCGTCGCCGGCGGCGACGTCGAGCCTGGCCATCGCCGAGCATCTTGTGGATGCTGTCTTCCCCGCGTCGTAGGCCGCACGAGCACCCGGACCGACGGCCGGCCCCCGCAGCCGTCGCGAGCAGACCAGCGAGGAGCCACCCGTGACCCACATGTCCGAGGACGAGCTGACCGCCGAGGTGCTGGACCGGCTCGCGGGCACGCCCGACCCGCGGCTGCGGGAGGTGATGCAGTCCCTCGTGCGCCACCTGCACTCCTTCGCCCGCGAGGTCCGGCTGACCGACGAGGAGTGGCTGGCCGGCATCCGCTTCCTCACCGAGACCGGCCAGAAGTGCGACGACGTCCGCCAGGAGACGATCCTGCTGTCGGACACCCTCGGGCTGTCGTCGCTCGTGGACCTCATCAACCACACCGGCGCGGAGCCCGGCCTCACCGAGCCCACGATCCTCGGCCCGTTCTACGTCCCGGGGTCGCCGTGGCGGGAGCACGGCGCGTCCATGGTCGAGTACGACGACGGCGGCGAGCCGGCGATCCTGACCGGCCGGGTCCTCGACGTCGACGGCGCACCGGTCGCCGGTGCCGTCCTCGACGTGTGGCAGAACGCGAGCACCGGCTTCTACGCCGTCCAGCAGCCGGACGTGCAGCCGCCGGGCAACCTGCGCGGCCGCTACCGCACCGACGCCGAGGGGCGCTACGAGATCCGGACCGTCCGTCCCGTTCCGTACCCGATCCCGGACGACGGACCGGTGGGCCGGCTGCTCGAGGACACCGGCCGACATCCCTGGCGGGCGGCGCACGTGCACGCGATCGTCACCGCGGACGGGCACGTGCCGGTCGTCACGCACGTGTTCGACCGCTCCTCGGCGTACCTCCACTCCGACGCGGTCTTCGGCGTGAAGGGGTCGCTGGTCCGCGACTTCGTCCCCGACGCGGACGGCGTCCTGGTGTGCCGGCACGACATCGTGCTCGACCGGGCCGCCGGTTCACCCGTGTCGCTGGGCTGACGCGGCGCGGCCGGGTGCGAGCATCGACGGATGACGTCCACGCTCGAGCGACCCGCCGCCGGACCTCGGGACGGGCGCCGTCCCCGGCGTACGCGGGCGGACGTCGTCGGCACGCGTCCCGTCGCCGCGGTGACGGCCGCGCTCTGGGCCGCCGGCCTCGGGCTGGTCGTGATCGGCGTGCTCGTCACGGTCGTCTGGGCCGTCTCGGCGCGCGGGGACGACGGGATCCTCACGCCGGTCGCCGCGTCCGGCGTCGTGTGGCTCGTGGCGCATCACGCCGCCGTGGACACCGGCCCGGCGGGCGTCACGCTGCTGCCGATGCTCCTGCTCGCGCTGCCGCTCCTGCTCCTGCACCGCGCCGGCCGGTGGGCGGCGCGGGCGACCGCCACGACCGACGCCGGTGACGCCGCGCTCATCGTGGTCGCCGCCACGGCCACCTACGCCACGCTCGCCTTCCTCGTCGCCCAGGGCGCGTCGCTCGGCGACGGCACCGTGTCGCCGTTCGCGGCGCTCGGCTGGACCGTCGTCGTCGCCGGTGTCGGGCTCACCGCCGGGGTGCTCGACGGCGCCGGCCTCACGCCGGCGCTCGTGGCCCGCCTGCCCGCGGTGGTGCGCCGCGCCGGTCTCGTCGCCGCCACCGCCGGGGCGGCGCTGGCGGTCGTCGTCGGGGTGGTCGCGGCCGCGGCCGTGGTTGCCCGCTGGTCCACCGAGACCGCGCTCAGCCACCAGGCCGCCCCGGGCACGGGCGACGCGCTCGGGCTGTTCCTCGTGTCCCTCGCGTACCTGCCGAACCTGCTGGTGTGGACGCTCTCCTACGTCGCCGGACCCGGCTTCGCGGTCGGTGGTGGCGTCTCGGTCGACGCCTTCTCCGCGCCCGGCGCGCTGCTCCCCGGCGTACCCATCCTCGGCACCGTGCCCCCGGACGCCCCGGCCGCGGCGCCGCTGCTCCTGCTCCTGCCGGTGCTCTGCGGGATCCTCGCCTCCGTCGTGCTGCGCCGCCGCGGGCACCTCGAGCTGCGCGCCGAGGTCGTCGCGCTGCTCGGCGGGGCCGCGCTCGTGGGGCTCGCGACCGTCGTGCTGTGCGCCCTGTCGCGCGGGTCGCTCGGCGCCGGCCGCCTCGCCGTCCTGGGCCCGCCGCCGTGGGCCGCGGGGCTCGCGGTACTCGGGCTCGTCGCCGCCGGGGCCGTCCTGTGGTCCCTGCTCGTGCGCGTCGCGCCCACGGTCTGGGTCCGCGCCGAGCACTGAGGCGCCCGCCCTCGCCGGGGGCGGCGGGTCGGACCGGTCCGGGCCCGTAGGATCGGTGACGACTCCCCGGCCCCGTGACGCCAAGGACACCGCGTGCCCTCCGACCGCTCGTCCGACCGGACCCGTCTCGTGGTGCTCGTGTCCGGCTCCGGGACGAACCTGCAGGCCCTGCTCGACGCCTCCGCCGACCCCGGCTACCCCGCCGAGGTCGTCGCCGTGGGCGCCGACTCCGCGGTCGCCGGCGGGCTCGATCGTGCCGCCGCCGCCGGCCTCCCGCGCTTCGTGGTCGCGCTCGCCGACCACCCGGACCGGGCGGCGTGGGACGTCGCGCTCGCCGAGGCGGTCGCCGCGCACCGGCCGGACTGGGTCGTCTGCGCCGGCTTCATGCGCATCCTCGGCCCCGGCTTCCTCGACCGCTTCCCCGAGCGCGTGATCAACACGCACCCGGCGCTGCTCCCGTCGTTCCCGGGCGCGCACGCCGTCCGCGAGACCCTCGCCTACGGCGTCAAGGTGAGCGGCTGCACCGTGCACCTCGTCGACTCCGGCGTCGACACCGGACCGGTGCTCGCGCAGGGCGCCGTCCCGGTGGAGCCGACCGACGACGAGACCTCGCTCCACGAGCGGATCAAGACCGTCGAGCGCTCGCTGCTCGTCGGCACCGTGGCCGCGCTGGCGGTCCACGGCTGCACCGTCACCGGCAGGAAGGCCAGCATCCCGTGAGCACCCGACCCGTACGCCGCGCCCTCGTGTCGGTCTACGACAAGACCGGCCTCGACGAGCTCGCCCGCGGCCTGCACGCCGCCGGCGTCGAGATCGTGTCGACCGGCTCGACCGCCGCGCGCATCGCGACCCTCGACATCCCCGTGACGCAGGTCGCCGACCTCACCGGGTTCCCCGAGGCACTCGACGGGCGGGTGAAGACCCTGCACCCGCACGTGCACGCCGGGATCCTCGCCGACCTGCGCCTCGAGGACCACCGGGCCCAGCTCGACGAGCTCGGGATCTCCGCCTTCGAGCTCGTCGTGGTCAACCTCTACCCGTTCGTCGAGACCGTGGCGTCCGGGGCGACGCCCGACGAGTGCGTCGAGCAGATCGACATCGGCGGTCCGACGATGGTGCGCGCCGCGGCGAAGAACCACGCGAGCGTCGCCGTCGTCACCGCTCCGGCGCAGTACCCCGAGACTCTCGCGGCCGTCGACGCCGGCGGCTTCACGCTCGAGCAGCGCCAGGCCCTCGCGGCGGCGGCGTTCGTGCACACCGCGAACTACGACGTGGCGGTCGCGTCCTGGCTCGGCAACGTCGTCGCGCCCTCCGACGGCGGCACCGGCTTCCCGGCCTGGATCGGCGCGACCTGGGAGCGCGCGGAGGTCCTGCGCTACGGCGAGAACCCGCACCAGCGCGCCGCGCTCTACGTCACGAACCACACGCCGAGCCCCGGCCTGGCCCAGGCGGAGCAGCTGCAGGGCAAGGAGATGTCCTACAACAACTACGTCGACGCCGATGCCGCCCGCCGCGCGGCGTACGACCACGCCGAGCCGGCGGTCGCGATCATCAAGCACGCGAACCCGTGCGGCATCGCGGTCGGTGTCGACGTCGCGGAGGCGCACCGGCGCGCGTTCGACACCGACCCGGTCTCGGCGTACGGCGGCGTGGTCGCGGCGAACCGCACGGTGTCGGCCGAGATGGCCCGGCAGGTCGCCGACGTGTTCACCGAGGTCGTCGTGGCCCCCGGCTACGACCCTGAGGCGCTGGAGATCCTGGGCGCGCGGAAGAACCTGCGGGTGCTCGTCGCTGCCGGCGTCCCCGCCCGCGGGGGCATCGAGATCCGGCCGGTCAGCGGCGGACTGCTGCTGCAGTCGGCGGACAAGATCGACGCCCCCGGTGACGACCCGTCGGCCTGGACCCTGGCGTGCGGCGAGCCGGCGGACACCGCCACGCTGCACGACCTCGCGTTCGCCTGGCGCGCGGTGCGGTCGGTGAAGAGCAACGCGATCCTGCTCGCGAAGGACGGCGCCGCGGTCGGCGTCGGCATGGGGCAGGTCAACCGGGTCGACTCCTGCCGGCTCGCGGTCGCGCGCGCCGGCGACGGCCGGGTGCGCGGTGCGGTCGCGGCGTCCGACGCGTTCTTCCCGTTCCCCGACGGTCTCGAGGTCCTCACCGAGGCCGGGGTGCGCGCGATCGTGCAGCCCGGCGGCTCGGTGCGCGACGACGAGGTCATCGCGGCCGCCGTCGCCGCCGGCATCACGATGTACCTCACCGGGACGCGGCACTTCTTCCACTGACGCGCTGGGCGGAGCCCCGTCCAGCAGCCCAGCTCGCCGTCGGGCTCCGCGGTAGGGGCCGTCGGTGCCCCACGCTCGGTCGGGCACGCCCGGGGCCCTCGGTCGGGTGCGAGAAGGTCCTCGCGTCCGGCGGCACCCGCAACATCCCGGAAACACCGCCGTGGCATCGTGACGTCGCATGGCGGGTGAGCCGACGCGCTGGGTGGTCGAGCGGGACGATCCCACCCGCGACGACATCCAGCACCTGGTGCGGACCCACCGGGACTGGTCACTGCAGCAGACGCCCCAGGAGTTCAGCTTCTCGGTCGAGCCGCACGGGATCGCGGATGCGGGGATCACCCTGTACAGCGCGCGGTCGAACAGCGGCGCGCTGCTCGGAGTCGGCGGCCTCCGACAGCTGAGCGACGACCACGTCGAGATCAAGACGATGCACACCGCGGAGCGGGCGCGTGGACGCGGAGTGGGCCGGGCGGTCCTGCAGGCCCTGCTCGATGATGCCCGACGTCGTGGCTGCACCAGGGCCAGCCTCGAGACCGGCACCGGTGAGTCCTTCCGGCCGGCGCGACACCTCTACGAGTCGTTCGGCTTCCACGTCGGCGAGGCCTTCGGCGAGTACGCCTCGTCCGAGCACAACCTGTTCATGACCCTGGATCTCTCGGACACGGCTCGTGGCAGTGGTGTCTAGGCGCACCACTCGGGCGGCCTTGGTCGGGTGCGGGTGCGCTCTCGCACCGCCGTCACAGGGAAGTCGCCCAGGTCTCCGCTCCCGGTCCGGGGCGGCGGGGACGACGCGCCCCGATGGACCCGGCGTTCAAGCGTTGTGCGGCACCACCGACACCGGCTACGGCGTGACCGTGGCCGTGTAGATGTCGAGGTTGAACGGAGCGGGCTGGCTCACGCCGGTCCACGTGATGTGCGCGCTCGTGGCGGTCGAGGCGATGCCGTTGTAGTCGCCGATGAACGGCCGGAAGCCCGATCCGGACGGCACGCCCCACGCGGCCGGGTCGAAGCCGGTGGGCGTCACCCGCACGGCGCGCCAGGTTGCTCCGCCGTCGCTGCTCGTGGCGTACGTGACGTCGACCAGCTGGTTCCCGCTGTAGCGCCGGTCGTAGAAGGCGGCGTCGAGACGGCCGTCCGGCGCGGCGCTCAGCTCACCCTGGAACTGGTCCCCGGCGCCGGCGGAGATGACGGCCGGCGGCGTCCACCGCGTGAGGTCGTCGCCGGGGGCGGACTGGACGTACATCTGCGCATAGCTGCCCTTGGTGTCGGCGTACGCGACGTACAGGCGACCGTTGGCGAACGCGGGAACGGGGTAGCTCCCCCCGGACCGGAACGGCGCGCCCGAGATGGTGAAGCAGTAGGGAGGGAAGGTGCACACGGGGTTGGTGAACGTGGCGAAGGCGTACGGCGCCGACCACGTGCTCGAGCCGCGGTCGAGCCGGCTCACGTAGAGCGCCGTCCCCTTGCCGCCCTGGATACCGTTGTCGAACACGAGGTAGGCGTTCCCGGCGGGGTCGGTCACGATCCGCTGGTCCTGGTTGTTGCGGACGGTCCCCGTCGTGACCTGCGTCTGGGTGAACGTGCCACCGCCGTCGCGGCTGATCGCGACGATGACGGGCGAGTGGGAGCTCGACCCGTTGAACTGCGCCCACGTGACGTACACCCAGCCGGTGACGGGGTCCACGTGCAGGTTCTCGTGGTCGGGGAACTGGCCGTTCGACCCCTTGGCGACGCCGTTGCCGGTCCCGGAGGAGATCTGGGTGAGCCCGGTCTGCTGCCACGTGCGCCCGCCGTCGTGGGAGCGGTTGAGCAGCAGGGCGATCTCGTACGGCGAGGTGAAGTCGAACGCCTGGCACACGAAGTAGGCGGTCGAGCCGTCCGGGCTGAACGCGACC
This sequence comes from Actinomycetes bacterium, assembly GCA_021784035.1. GTDB lineage: Bacteria > Actinomycetota > Actinomycetes > S36-B12 > CAIYMF01 > Longivirga. The sequence goes on from JAJXTD010000128.1 coordinate 7,694, forward strand.
GTCGGGTCCCCGCCCGCGTCGTAGCTGCCCGTGCCGCCGACGTTCGGATCATTGGTGTACGCCGTGACTCCGGGGATGAAGCCGTCCGGCAGGGTGGGCGTCCACGTCCGCCCGCCGTCGAAGCTCGCGTTGACGGCGCAGCCGTCGTTGTAGTTCCAGTCGTTCGCCCCGGTGATCAGGTTCTGGGGGTTGGCCGGGTTCACCGCGATGGGCGTCTCGTTCTGGGAGAGCACGTCGCCGGACGGCGTGCTCTGGGAGACGTTCACCACCGACACCCGGATCGTCGACGGCTTGGCATCGGCCGGCGACAGCGTGACCGCGGCGACGAGCACGCTCACGGCGCTGCACGCGACGAGCGTGATGACAGGACGACGACGCATGGTCCACCCCCGGGTACGGAGTCCGGCTCTCCCACCCGACGTTAACCAGGAAGGCAGCCTCGCGTAAGCCCTTCCCCCGGGTTGGTCGGCGGTCCGGCCGGCGGCGCGGTCGGCGGGGTGGCCGGGTCGAGCGACGGAGCCCGGTGCTCACACGAGCATCTGCGCGGGGTCCTCGAGCAGGGCCAGGAACGTGCGCATCCAGCGCGCGGCCACGACGCCGTCGATCGGACGGTGGTCGGCCGACAGGGTCACCCGCATCGTCGACCCGACCTCGAGCGCGTCGCCCCGGACCACCGGCTCACGGCGTACCGCGCCGACGGCGAGGATGGCCGACTGCGGCGGGTTGATGATCGCGGCGAAGTCCTCGGTGCCGAACATCCCGAGGTTGCTGACCGAGACGGTGCCGCCCTCGAGCTCGTCCTGCCTCAGCCGTCCGCTCGTCGCGCGTTCGGCGAAGTCCCGGACGGCCGTGGAGATCTGCGACAGCGACAGCGACTCGACCGAGCGCAGGACGGGCGTGACGAGGCCCCGGTCGGTGGCGATGGCGACGGCGATGTCGACCGACGAGTGCCGCAGGACGGCGTCGGGGGTCCAGACCACGTTCATGTCCGGCTCGGCGACGTGCGCGCACGCGACGGCCTTGATCACCAGGTCGTTCACCGACACGCGCACGTCGC
>JAJXTD010000129.1 GCA_021784035.1 Actinomycetes bacterium
GCGCGGATCTGGGCGATGCGGCCCCGGGGGGGCGATGCGGGTGCGCTGCTGCTCACGGGTGTGTGCTCCGGGTCGGTCTGGGGTGAGGTCCCAGGGTAGGTCCCCGGGGGGCGCGCCGACCAACCGGCGCCGCAGGCCGGTCGAGCGCCGACGGCCGGATGGGGGCCGTCGACGCGTCCGTGCTGGGGAGCCCTGGCTGCTCCTAGCGCACGTCAGGGCACATTCACGGCGATCAGGGGGGCGCCGGCGTGGGGTCAGGTGCGGATCTCGACGGCGTCGCCGAGGCGGACCTCGCCGGGGTGCTCCACCCAGCCGGTGACGCCGCGCTTGTGGATCGCCGCCCTCGGGAACGCACTCGCGGGCGTGCCGTGGACGGCCTCGACCATCGCGCCGGCGATCGTGCACGGGGTGTTCTCGCCGCCGAGGACGAGCACGGCGCCGCGGGGGAACACCAGGCGCGTCATCGGCGGCAGCGCGGTGAGACCGGCGGACCCGGACAGGTAGACGTTGTCGGCGACGAGACCCGGCGCGAGCCGGTCGACGTCGAGGGCGGCGGCCACCTCGGCCAGCTCGGCCTCCGCCACGACCGACACCTGCCGGTGGTTGCGGATCTCGGTGCCGGGCTCGTAGTGCCGGCGCTGCCGGCTGTCCGACCGCATGGTGAGGCCGTGGTGCCGGTCGCCCACCGGGCCGCCCCAGTCGAGCACGAGCGGGTCGACGGCCACGGGCACGTCGGCGTCGGCCGGCCAGACGTGCAGCCCGAGGACGACCGCCGTCGGGTACGACGTCACGCCGAGGCACCGCCGGTGACGATCGCCGCGGTGCCCGAGCCGGCGGCGCGGGCCTCGAGCGCCTGGCGGTGCAGGCGGCCGGCGCGGTAGGACGAGCGGACGAGCGGTCCGCTCATCACGCCGGCGAAGCCGATCCGGGTGGCCTCGGCGGCGAGCTCGACGAACTCCTCGGGCTTCACCCAGCGCTCGACTGGGTGGTGCCGCGGGCTCGGGCGCAGGTACTGCGTGATCGTGACGAGGTCGCAGCCGGCCTCGTGCAGGTCGCGCAGTGCCTGCACGACCTCGTCGAACTCCTCGCCCATGCCGAGGATGAGGTTCGACTTCGTCACCATCCCCGCCGCCCGGGCCTGGGTGAGCACGTCGAGGGAGCGGTCGTAGCGGAAGGCCGGCCGGATCCGCTTGAAGATGCGCGGCACCGTCTCGAGGTTGTGCGCGAGGACCTCGGGCTCGGCGGCGAAGACCTGGCCGAGGAGCTCGGGGTTGCCGGAGAAGTCGGGGATGAGGATCTCGACGCCGGTGCCGGGGCTGGCCGCGTGGATCTGGCGGATCGTCTCGGCGTAGAGCCACGCGCCCTCGTCGGGCAGGTCGTCGCGGGCCACGCCGGTGACGGTCGCGTACCTCAGGCCCATGGTCACGACCGACTCCGCGACGCGCCGCGGCTCGTCGCGGTCGAGCGGGTCGGGCTTCCCGGTGTCGATCTGGCAGAAGTCGCACCGGCGCGAGCACTGCGAGCCGCCGATGAGGAACGTCGCCTCGCGGTCCTCCCAGCACTCGTAGATGTTGGGGCAGCCCGCCTCCTGGCAGACGGTGTGCAGACCCTCACCCGTGACCAGGTCGTTGATCCGGCGGAACTCCGGGCCGGTGCGCATCGTGGTCTTGATCCACGACGGCTTGCGCTCGATCGGCACCTCGGCGTTGCGCGCCTCGAGGCGCAGCATGCGGCGGCCGTCCGGAGCCGTCGCCACGACGGGGTCGCCGAGGCCGGTCAGGTCCGTCAGGTCGGTCATCGTGATCCCCACTGGTCGAGCCCGTCGGCGAGGCGCGCCTCGACCATCGGGAGGACGTCGAGCACCGTCACGGTGCGGCCGAGCTCGGCGGTCAGCGACGTGACGCCGGCGTCGGTGATGCCGCACGGCACGATGCGGTCGAACCAGGACAGGTCGCAGTCGCAGTTGATCGCGAAGCCGTGCATGGTGACGCCGTGCGAGACCCGCACGCCGATCGCGGCGACCTTGCGCTCCGGGCGGGTGCCGACGAGCGGGGCGTCGGCCGGGACCCACACGCCGCTGCGGCCCTCGACGCGCATCGTCCCGACGCCGAGCTCCGCGCAGACGTCCATGAGCATCGCCTCGAGCCGGCGCACGTGCTCCACGACGTCGATCGGCTCGGCGAGCCGCACGATCGGGTAGCCGACGAGCTGGCCGGGGCCGTGCCAGGTGATCTGCCCGCCCCGGTCGACGTCGACGACGGGCGTGCCGTCCTGCGGCCGGTCCTCGGGGCGGGTCCGCTTGCCCGCGGTGTACGTCGGCGGGTGCTCGAGCAGCAGCACCGTGTCCGGCAGGGACCCGGCCACCACGCCGTCGAGGACCCGGCGCTGCTCGTCCCACGCGGTCTCGTAGGCGACGGCGTCGGGTCCGAAGCCGAGTCGGCGCAGGTCGGGACGGCGTACGACGGAGCCCGTCGCGGGACCCGTCGGCGTCAGCGTCATGGGTCCCAGCCTAGGCCCGACCCTCGGCCGCGGCAGCGCGGGTCGCGCCGGGCCGGGTCCGGGCACGACGGAGCCCCGGCGCCGAGGCGTCCGGGGCTCCGTCGTGCGGGCGGTCAGTGTGAACCGGGCGCACCGCCGTGCGGGTGCGACGGGTGCTTGGCCTTGTGCGCCTTGCCGTGCTTCGTGGTGGTGCCGGCGGTCGGGCTCCCCGACGGTGCGAGCGATGCGGTGGGCGCCGTGCTGGGGGCGTCGCCCGGGTGCAGGATCGTCGCGCAGTAGGCGTCCACCGGGTCGGTCACCGGGGCACCGGTCGCGCCGGTCGGTGCGGCGGCACCGGTCGGGGCGGTCGAGGCTGCGGTCGCGGCCGCGGCGGCCAGCGCCTGGTACGCCGTCGAGTGCTCGGGCAGGCCGCCGTGCGCGTGCGCGTTGCACAGGCCGAACGCCGCCGGTCCGGACGCGTCCGGCCCCTTCGGCGACGCGCTCGTCGTCGGCGCCGCGGCCACGGCCTTCGCGGACTCGCTGGGATCGGGGGACTCGCTCGGGTCGGGCGTCTCGCTGGGTTCGGCCGACGTCGTCGGGTCGGGCGCGTCGGCGGAGTCGTCGCCCTGGCCGGCCGGCGCGGGCGCGCCGACGACGTCGTGCGCGACGGTCTGCAGCGCCGCGGGCAGGACACCGGCGTAGGCGGCGACGGTCCCGCCGCCGAGCACCAGCGCGCCGGCGCCGACCACCGCGGCGGCGGCCTTCGCCGAGAGGAGCGTGGACAGGATCATGGGGGTCTCCTGGTTCGGGGTCGCGGCGCTGGCCGCTCGGTCGTGGAACGCCACGTGTCGGCTGTCTGTTACGTCGGCCATACGCTCCGTGGCCAGATTGCTCCGCACGGGTGACGCCGGCGCCCCACTCCCGGGCTCAGTCCTCGTCGTCGGGGAAGACCGACCCGGGCCCGGCGGGCGAGAGGTCGAGCCGGGCGATCTGGTCCGCGGTGAGCTCGAGGCGGGCGGCGCGGGCGCTGGAGTAGGCGGTCTGGCCGCGGGTGAACCCCGGGATCGGGACGACGCCGGACCCGCTGGCGGACAGCCAGGCGAGCGCGACCTCCTGCGCGGTGACGTCGTGCCCGGCCGTGGCGGACAGCTCCTGCGCCACCGCCCGGAACTCCGGGTAGAGGTCGCCGAGCCGCCGTGCGTCGTCGCCACCGCCGAGCGGCGACCAGGCCAGGTAGGCGACGCCGTGGCGGCCGGCCCAGTGCAGCACGTCCGCGTCCTCGCGGTAGCGCGGGCTGCGCTCGTTCTCGACCGCCGCGATCGTCCCCCCGCTGACCTCCCACGCGACATGGCACTCGTCGAGATGGACGTTGCCGATGCCGATGCGCGGCGCGAAGCCCGCGTCGCGGACGGCGAGCATGTTCTCGACCGTGGTCGCGAACGGCTGCTGCTCGCGGTTCACCCGGTGCAGCAGGATCGCGTCGGGCACGAACCCGAGGCGCTCCACGCTCGCCTCGGCGGCGCGCAGGAGGTGCTCGCGCGAGCCGTCGCGCCCCCAGACGTCGACGTCGTTCCGGACGGCGCGCGTGATGCCGATCTTGGTCACGACGACGATCGAGTCACGGCCGTCGCGCCACGTGCGCACCGCCTCGCCCACGGCGAGCTCGTTGTGGCCGTACCCGTAGCCGTCCGGCGCGTAGATGTCCGCGGTGTCGACGAGCGTCATCCCGAGCGCGAAGGCGCCGTGCAGCACGGCGACCGCCTGGTCGCGCGGGATGACGGTCCCGTCGGGGCGGTTGTCCGACAGCGGCATCGCACCCACGCCGATCGCGGGCACGGGCTTGTCGGTGAGCAGGGGGATCGAGAGGTGGCGCACGGCGTCTCCTGGGTCGGTCGGGTCAGGCGATGCGGCCGGGGGGCAGACGCGTCTCGACGACACCCTCGGCCGTGAGCTCCACACGGTAGGCCGCCGGCCCCGCGGTGGGGTCCACGTCCAGGTCGGTGAGGACCTCGACCGGGTCGACGCCCTCGTACAGCACGCCGACGCGGTCGTCGGTCGCGTACGACGTCGGCAGCGACCCGTCGGCCACGAGCGAGTGCAGCAGCGGACGGCGCTGCGCCTCGCTGTCGTAGTGGACCCCGTTGCCGTACGGCAGCAGCCCGAGGGCGGGCCGCTCGAGGCGCAGCGTCGGTCCGTAGGAGTCGGTGGGGCCGCCGACGTGCCAGCAGATCGAGCCCGCGCTCACGCCGGCCAGCACCGCACCGCGCTCCCACGCCGCGCGCATCGCGTCGTCGACGCCGTGGAGGCGCCAGCACGCGAGCAGGTTGGCGACCGAGCCGCCACCGACCCAGACGACGTCGGCGCGGCCGAGGGCCTCCTCGACCGGCTGGTTCGGCATGGTGAACAACGAGAGGTGGTCGGCGTCGACCGACAGGCCCGACACCGCCTGGTAGCTCATCGCCAGGTAGCCGGTGTCGTCGCCGCTGGCCGTCATGACGAACAGGACCCGTGGCCGGTCCCTGCCGGAGAGCCGCAGCGCCTCGAGGAACAGGCGGCCGGGCTTGCGCGCCTCGTAGCGGTCGGTGGACAGGAAGCCACCGCTGGTGGCGAGGATGCGTCGCGTCGTCACGGGACAGGAACCTACGCGAGACCGCGGCCCGGGGCGTCCGGATACGCCGTCCGCGCATGGCACCTGTCCTGTGGACGGCGCGAGCGGATCCGATCGTGCGCCGCCGACGCTGGCCCGATGACGACCCCGATCCCCGAGTCCATGTCCCCGTCGGTCGAGCGCACCAGCGTGCGAGCCGACGACCCGTCCGCCGCGCCGTCCGTCGCCGAGCGCGGCCGCGCGGCGCTCGCGACCCTGCAGGCGGTGCGGTCGCCGTCGCTGGCACCGCTCGTGCGGTTCTCACCGCAGCCCGAGGGCATCGCGCTGACGCACCTCGTCCCGACGGGTGCGGTCACGGCGGCCGAGCTCCGCCGCGCCGCCCCGCTCCGGGCCGGTCATGTGCTCACCGTGGCGCTGGCCGCCGTCGACGCGGTCGTCGCCCTGGCCGACGCGGGGCTGGCACACGGGGGCGTGCGAGCCGAGAACGTGCTCGTCGCGCCGGACGGGTCGGTCGTGCTCGGCGCGTCCGGGCTCGCCTGGCGACGACCACCCGGCGATGCCGAGGGGCCACGCGTCACCGACGACGTCGCCGCCGTCGGCGATCTGGTCCGCGACCTGCTGGGCCGAGCGTCGGCACCGTCCCCGCTCGTCCTCGCCGCGCTGCGGGCCGGCGATGCCGACCCGCAGCTGCGTCCCGAGCCGGCGGAGCTGCGCGCCGCGCTGGCCCGCTGCGGGCGCTCGGACCCGCTGCTCGACCTGCTCCGCGACGGACCGGTCACCGGCCAGGGGCCGACCGGATCGCATCCGGGCGGTGCGCTGGACGCGGCCGGTCCCGGCGTCCCGTCGCTGCGGACCGTCGCACGGGAGGTCGCGTCGCCCGTCCCGGCCGCCGCCGCCACCGAGGCGGTCGAGCGGGATGCGCCCCGGCAGCCCCGGCCGCGCCGGTCGGACAGCCCGCCGCGACCCGTCGCGGGACCGCGCCGTCGGCGTCGAGGCCGTCGCCGGACGACCCGCCCCCGGGCGCTGTTCCTGGTGGCCGCGCTGGTGCTCATCGCGCTGGGCGTGGTGCGGGTCGGTGCTCGGGCGCTCGCAGACACGCCGCCGGCCGCCGCCGGGCCGACGATCGCTCCCACCGCCGCGCCGGCCACGTCCCCCGGGGCCGCCGGACCGGTCGACCCGGCCGAGACCGGCACGGCACTCGGGCTCGACCGCGGTGCGCCCGCGGCGGCACCGGACTGGACCGCGGTGCTGACGGCGGTCGACGCCGGACGGCAGCGGGCGATCGCGACCGGTTCGGTCGCGGCGCTGCGCGACTGGGTGGACCCCTCCGGTCCGGCCTGGCCGGCCGACGCCGCGCTCGCCGCACGGGTGTCCGCGCTGCACGCGCGGATCGAGGGCGGCAGCCTGGTGGTCCTCGACGTACGGGCCCAGGCGCCCGGGGCGTCGCGGTCCGTGCTCCTCGTCCGCGACCGCCGCGACGCCTACGCCGTCGTCACCCCCGAGGGCACGAGCCGCGTGCCGGAGCGGGCACCGCGCTGGTGGCGGGTGACCCTGGTCCGCGCCGCGGCTCCGGGCGCCGCCGACCCCGCCGGCTGGCGTGTGCACGACGTCGCGCCGGTCGCACCTCCCGCGGGCTGAGCCGCCTCAGCCGGTGGGGGCGAGCATGCCGCGCACGATGTCGTCCACCGTCGGGTCCCGGAACTCGAACCCGCTGGCGAGCAGCCGGGCCGGCGACAGCCGCTGGTCGATGAGCAGCTCCTCGGCGAAGTCGCCGAGGGCGATCCTGAGGCCGAAGCCCGGGACCGGCACGAGGGTCGGCCGGTGCAGTGCCCGCCCCAGGGCGTCCGCGAGGTCGCCGTTGGTCACCTGCTCGGGGGCGGCGACGTTGTACGGGCCCTCGAGGGACTCGTCGTCGACGAGGTGCCGGATTCCCGCGACCTCGTCGCGGATGGAGATCAGCGACCACCACTGCCGGCCCGACCCGAGGCGGCCACCGACGCCGGCGCGGATGAAGGGCAGCCAGCGGCCGAAGGCACCGGCCTCGGCATGCGCGACCACGCTCGTGCGCGGGTGCGCCACCCGGACTCCCGCCTCACGGGCCGGCTCGGCCGCCTGCTCCCAGGCGTTGGCCACCCGCGCCAGGACGGTCGACCCGACGGGCGCGTCCTCCTGCACCGCGACCGGCCCGGTGTCGCCGTAGATGCCGCTCGCCGAGCCGGACACGAACACCCGCGGCCGCACCGTCGTCTCGGCGATGGCCGTGGCGAGGCAGGTCGTGGCCGCGACGCGGGAGTCGAGGATCTCGCGGCGGTAGGCGTCGTTCCACCGCTTGTCCGCCACGCCGGCGCCCGAGAGGTTGACCACGGCCGTGGCACCCTCGAGCGCCGCGCGCAGCTCGGGCGTCGCGCCCCGGGCGCCCAGGTGCGGGCTCCAGGTGACCTCGTGCGGGCCCCGTGCCTCCCGGCGGACGAGCGCGACGACCTCCTGGCCGTCGGCGCGCAGCGCGTCGAGCAGGGCCGTGCCGATCAGGCCGGACGCACCGGAGACGACGATGGTCATGCCGCGAGTCTGGCGGTCGTCGCCAGGGACCGCCAGACGGCGACGTCGATCGCCTGGTCAGACCCCGAGCTCGGCGTCGAACGAGCCGTCCTCGAGCCGCGACTTCATCGCGACCAGGAAGCGGGCGGCGTCCGCGCCGTCGACGAGCCGGTGGTCGTAGGACAGCGCGAGGTAGACCATCGAGCGGACCGCGATCGAGTCCGAGCCGGTCTCGTCGGTGACGACGACCGGGCGCTTGACGACCGCGCCCGTGCCCAGGATCGCGACCTGCGGCTGGTTGATGATCGGGGTGTCGAACAGGGCGCCGCGGCTGCCGGTGTTCGTGATGGTGAACGTCCCGCCGGACAGCTCGTCCGGGCTCACCTTGTTGGTGCGGGTGCGCTCGGCGAGGTCGGCCACCTTGCGGGCGATGCCGCCGATGTTGAGGTCGCCGGCGTCGCGGATGACCGGCACGAGCAGGCCGCGCTCGGTGTCGACGGCGATGCCGAGGTGCTCGCCGTCGTGGTACGTGACGGTGCCGGCGGCCAGGTCGATCGAGGCGTTGAGCTGCGGGAACTGCTTGAGCGCCTCGACCGCGGCCTTGGCGAAGAACGGCAGGAAGGAGAGCTTGACTCCCTCGGTGGCCTCGAAGCTGCGCTTGACCTTCTGGCGCAGCATCGAGATGCGCGTGACGTCGACCTCGATGACGGTCGTGAGCTGCGCCGAGGTGTGCAGCGACTCGACCATCCGCTCGGCGATGACCCTGCGCAGCCGCGTCATCTTCTCGGTGCGGCCGCGCAGCGGCGACGGCGCGGTTGCGGGCGGTGCGGACGGACCGGCGGTGGGCGCCGCGACGGCGGGAGCTGCCGCGGCCGCGGCGGCGGCGAGGACGTCGGACTTGCGGATGCGGCCGCCGACGCCGGTGCCCACGACGGTCGCGAGGTCGACGCCGTTGTCGGCGGCGAGCTTGCGCACGAGGGGGGTGACGTAGGAGTCGGAGCCGGCGTCCGTCGACTCGGCCGCGGCGGCGGGCGCCGCGGCCGGTGCGGG
>JAJXTD010000130.1 GCA_021784035.1 Actinomycetes bacterium
GGCCGCGAACCCGGCGACCTCGCGGGCGATCTCCGCCGGCACCGGCTGACCATCCAGCAGCGCCATCCGGTCGGCCTCCCCGCGCAGGGTGTCCAGGTCGATCACCACGTTCACCCTGACCTCGACCTGCGACCGGTCCCAGGTCAGCGACCCGTCCTCGCCCCGCTTCCCGCACACCCGCGCCGCGAACGCGTCCGCCCGGCAGGCATCCGCCGTGGCGTCCTCCTCCACGCTCTCGGCCGCCCTGTCGTCGGCGTCAACGGTCTCGGTCGCGGTTCCTGCCGGATCGGCCTCGGCCGCACGACGCGCGAGCTGCAACGCGCGGCCGTCGGCACGGATCTGGCGCATCATCGACTCGATCGTCGGCCAGTCGTGGACCATCCCGAGGATGCCCATGCCGTCCTCGGTCTGACGCGCCCACACCCGCCGGCCCTCCCGCGCCTTGCGCACCCGCGCCGCGGCGTCCCGGTCGAGCAGGGCGATCGCCTTCGCGACCTCACCGGCGAGCTGTCCCGCGGTCATCCGCCTCGCCTTGGGCAGCACCCGGCGCTCGATCTCCGCCAGCACAGCCGGGTCCGCGACCACGCGGGTCCGCTCCACCAGCACCGTGCAGTGCAGCTCGCTGACCTCACCGGCGCGCAGCGCCGCGGCGAAGCCCGGGAACGTCGTGGCCAGCGCCCGCGACCGCTCGATGAGCTTCCCCGCGGCGTACTTCGACGTGCGCTCCGCGAGCGCGAGCTCGTGCTCGGCATGGATCTCCGTCAGGTACGCCGCGCTGCTCCGCTCACCCGCGAGCGCGACCACCGCATCGCTGCGGTGCGCCGAGACCTTCGCCGCGATCCGGTCGCACGCCTGCAGGTAGTCCACCTGCGCGTGCTTGCTGGTCAGCGACCTCGGATCGATCGACTCGACCAGCATCAGGTCGGCCGCGTGCGCAGGACCCTGCAAGGCTCCGACGAGCGCGTCGTCGTCGGCCAGCTCCGCCAACGCCTCGTCCCACGCCGCGTCGTCGACCGGCACGTCGAACCCTGCCGCGTCGAGGTCGGGCAGGTCATAGCCGGCCGCGGCCCACTCCGCGCGCAACGCGGCGTGGTCCGCACGGTCGAGGGCGGCGAGCTCCGCGGCGTAGGCGACCTCCTCCGCGGTCGCGTACAACGGCAGCTCGGTGAGGTCCGCGCGCGGGTCGTCCGGGACCGGCTCGAGGCTCGGATCCGGGTCGCTGCGCATGGAGCAATTCTCGTACGCACGTCCCATTCGTGTCAAGTCCGACACGCCGTATTGTGGATGCAGCGCAACACGTTTCAGGCGATCGACGACCCATCCGCGACAGCCGGTCGGGTGCCGGAGCACAGCCCGCCCTTTCCGGTGACGTGGTCTGCGATTGCCTCGAGCGCGTCGGCCACGGCGTCCAGCGGCATGGTGGCGTCGACCACGGCCGTCGCCGACGCGACGAGTCGCGGTTGGACCTCGGCGAGGTGACGCAGGACGAGCCGCCGCTCCGCACGGCTCTTGCCGTAGTCGTTCGTGTCCCGGTCCGCGATCCGGTGGAGCAGGACCTCGGCCGGCGCCACCAGCACCACGACCGCGCCGACGTCTTCGTAGAACCGTCCCTGGTTCGTCTTGCACCCCGCGATGTAGAGCACGCCCTCGGTGGGCGCGGCCAGCAGTGCCGCGATCCGGTCCTCGCGCCACACCCAGTCCGGCGCCCCAACGCCGTCCACGACCCACTCGCACCACTCGTCGGAGTCGGTGTCGACGACCCGGTGACCGCGGCGGGCGAGCTCGTGCAGCACCGTGGACTTGCCGGTCCCCGACATCCCCGTCACCAGCACGATGGTCACGCGAGTGCTCCCTGCCGGCTCTCGTCAGCGGACCGGGGGAGCGGGGGTCGGGGTCCCGGCCTCGAGGTCGGCCTGCTCGACCTCGTCACGGGTGATGCCGAGCAGGTAGAGCACCGGGTCGAGGAACGGCACGGTGATCCCTGTGTCGGCCTGCGCCCGGACGACCGGCTTCGCATTGAACGCGACGCCGAGACCGGCGACGGAGAGCATGTCGAGGTCGTTCGCGCCGTCGCCGATGGCGATCGTGCGGTCGAGCGGGATGCCGTCGAGCGCGGCGAACTCGACGAGCGCGGCGGCCTTCGCGGCCCGGTCCACGACCGGGCCGACCACGCGACCGGTGAGCCGACCGTGGGCCACCTCGAGGACGTTGGCCCGCGCGTGGTCGATGCCCAGCTCCTCGGCCAGCGGGTCGACGACGGCGGTGAACCCGCCGGACACCACCGCGATGCGGAAGCCGAGCCTCTTGAGGGTGCGCACGAGGGTGCGGGCGCCCGGCGTGAGCCGCACGTCGCGGCGCACCTCGTCGAGCGCCGCCTCGTCGACCCCCGCGAGCAGGGCGACCCGCTCGTGCAGCGACGCGGCGAAGTCCAGCTCGCCGCGCATCGCGCGCTCGGTGATGGCGCGCACCTCGTCCGCACAGCCGGCGTGACGGGCGATGAGCTCGATGACCTCGTCCTGGATGAGCGTGGAGTCGACGTCCATCACGACGAGGTGGGTGCCCCGGCCACGCAGCCCGGCGCGCTGCACGGCGACGTCGATCCCCAGGCCCGTCGACGCCTCGGTCAGCGACGTACGCAGCAGGGCGAGGTCGGCGCCCGACACGGTGAGCTCGATCGCGGTGACGGGATACGACGCCGTGCGCACGATGCGGTCGATGTTTCCGCCGAGCTCGGAGATCCGCCCGGTGAGGCCGGAGACGGCCACGGGGAGCAGCGGGTGCCCGAGCGCGGTGACCAGCAGGCGGCCGCGGCGGCGCGGGTCGTGCTCGGCGGCGCCGAGCGTGACGTCGAGGTCCATCCCCAGAGCGGCGGACGCGGCGCGTGCAGTCGCCGCGGCGGCGTCGAGGACGAGTGCCGAACCGTGCTCGAGCGCTGCCGACGGTCCGACGAGGACGCCGAGGACGAGCCGACCGCGGATCACGACCTGCTCGACGTCGAGGATCTCGACGTCGTGGACGGCCAGGGCCGCGGTCAGCGACGCGGTCACGCCCGGACGATCCGGTCCGGTGAGGGTGATGAGCAGGGTGCGCGGAGTGTCGTCGGCGTCGGCGCTCATGGTGGGTGGAGCCTAGCGAGGACCGGTCGGCGCCCCGGTCTCGGCGGCCGCGGAGTACGCCGCGCACAGCGCGTACCTCGCCGCGGTCCGCAGCGGTCGCAGCGCCTCGGCCCGGCGGCGCGCCTCCGTGGCGGTCACCGCGCCGCCTGCGGTCTCGGCCGCGATGTCGAGCACGCCGAGCAGACGCGATGACGTCGCCACGAGTCGCTGCGCCCGGGCGGGCAGGGTCGCCGGCAGGTCGACGTCGCGCAGCGCCCGGTCGAGGCGCGCGAGCCGCGGGGCGACGTCGTCGCGACCCCGGGCCACGTCGAGTGCCGCGAGCTCCGCGGTGGACGCGGCCATCGCCTCGGTGAGCGCACGCTCCGCCTCCGACAGCGTGGGCAGGCCGGCGGGCGGCACCGATCGGTCGACGGCGAGGAGATCCCACCGCACGACGTCGCCCGAGTCCGCCGCGGCGGTGCGAGCCAGCAGTGCGTACGACGGTGCGTCGTGCGGACCGATCGTGAGGACGGCGGCACCGGCCGTGACCGCGGTCGCCGTGAAGGACGCCGGACCCGGCAGGCCGGTGGGGTCGCCGGCCTCCGGCAGCACGAGCCGCAGGGCGGTCACGCCCCGGGCGCGGAGCCGGGCGAGCGCGAGGGACACCGGCACCGGGTCGGGCTCCCCGGGCGCGCCGACCACGCGGTGGACGGCGTCCGGCCCGACGACCGCCGCGTCGGCCTCGTCGAGGCTGACCGACCCCAGGAGGTACGCCGTACCCCAGGCGGTGAGGGCGCCGGCACGGCGGGACACGAGCACCCCGCAACCCTAGGACGAGCGGCGTACTCACTAGTGTTCGCCGGGTGAGCGACGTCCTGCGGTTTGTCGACGTCGACGTGGTCCGTGGCGGAGCCGCGATCGTGTCGAGGGTCTCCTGGGACGTGGCTGAGGGCGAGCGCTGGGTCGTCCTCGGCCCCAACGGCGCGGGCAAGACCACGATCCTGGCGCTCGCGGCCACGCTCATCCATCCCACCCGCGGCAGCGTCGAGGTGCTCGACGAGCTGCTCGGCCGCACCGACGTGTTCGAGCTGCGCCCGCGCATCGGACTCGCCAGCGCGGCGCTGGCCGAGCGCATCCCGCCGCACGAGCGCGTGGCGGACGTCGTCGTCACCGCGGCGTACGCCGTCACCGGACGCTGGCGCGAGGGCTACGAGCGCGACGACCACGCGCGCGCGGCGAAGCTGCTCGAGCAGCTCGGTGTCGGCGGCTTCGACGACCGCACCTTCGGCACGCTCAGCGAGGGGGAGCGCAAGCGGGTCCAGGTGGCCCGCGCCCTCATGACCGACCCGGAGCTGCTGCTGCTCGACGAGCCGGCCGCCGGTCTCGACCTCGGCGGCCGCGAGGACCTCGTACACCGCCTGGGGGCGATCGCGGCCGACGACGAGGCGCCGACGACCGTGCTCGTGACCCACCACGTCGAGGAGATCCCGGTCGGCTTCACCCACGCCCTGCTGCTGCGCCGCGGCGCCGTGGTCGCCCAGGGCCCGATCGAGGACGTCCTCACCGCCGACCTGCTCGGCGCCACGTTCGGGCTCCCGCTCGTCGTCGAGCGGCGCGCGGGCCGCTGGTCGGCGCGCGCACGCTGATTCCGACGGGCGCGCCGCGCCCCGGGGCATACGATCGAGACATGGACCCGTGGGTGTGGTGGCTCGTCGCGACCGGGGTGCTCGTCGTCGCCGAGATCCTGACCACGAGCCTGCTGTTCGGCATGATCGCCGGCGGCACGGCGGCCGCCGCGATCGTCGCCGGTGTCGGCGCAGGTGCCCCGGCGCAGGTCGCGTCGTTCGCGATCGTCTCGCTCGCGATGCTCCTGCTCGTCCGCCCGGTCGCGGTCCGCCACCTGCGCACGCCCAGCAAGATCCGCACGGGCGTCGCCGCCCTCGTCGGCGCGGAGGCCGAGGTGCTCGCGCCGGTCACCGGCCGCGACGGCCGCGTGAAGCTGTCCGGCGAGATCTGGTCGGCGCGCTCCTACGACGGCGAGAGCGAGTACGAGATCGGCAGCCTCGTCCGCGTCGTCGAGATCTCCGGCGCGACGGCTCTCGTCGCCTGACCGGTCACCACGGAAGGGACACCATGGGAGACATCTCCGGGGGAACGGTCGCCGGGCTGATCATCGGCCTGCTCGTCATCCTCATCGTGCTCGTGACCATCGCGAAGGCCGTGCGCATCGTGCCGCAGGCGCGCGCCGGCATCGTCGAGCGGCTCGGTCGCTACAACCGCACGCTCGTCCCCGGTCTGTCCCTGCTCATCCCGTACATCGACCGGCTCAAGCCGCTCGTCGACATGCGCGAGCAGGTCGTGTCCTTCCCGCCTCAACCGGTGATCACCGAGGACAACCTCGTGGTGAACATCGACTCGGTCATCTACTTCCAGGTCACCGACCCCAAGGCCGCGATGTACGAGATCGCGAGCCCGATCACCGGCATCGAGCAGCTGACCGTGACCACGCTGCGCAACGTGATCGGCGGGATGGACCTCGAGAAGACGCTCACCTCGCGCGAGGAGATCAACAACGCGCTGCGCGGCGTGCTCGACGAGGCCACGGGCAAGTGGGGCATCCGCGTCAACCGTGTCGAGCTCAAGGCGGTCGACCCGCCCGCGAGCGTGCAGGAGACGATGGAGAAGCAGATGCGGGCCGAGCGCGAGAAGCGCGCCAGCATCCTCACCGCCGAGGGGCTCAAGCAGTCCCAGATCCTCACCGCCGAGGGCGAGCGGCAGTCCGCGATCCTGCGCGCCGAGGGCGACTCGCAGGCCCGGATCCTGCGGGCGCAGGGCGAGGCCCAAGCGATCCAGAAGGTCTTCGACGCGATCCACGCCGGCGACGCCGACGCCCAGGTGCTCGCCTACCAGTACATCCAGGCGCTGCCCACCATCGCCAACGGCACCGCGAACAAGGTGTGGGTGATCCCCGCGGAGCTCACCCAGGCGATGGCGAACCTCGGCACGGCGTTCGGCCTTGCCAACAAGCCGCCGGAGGGTTCCGCCGCCGCGGACGCCGCCGCGGTCGAGGGACCCGCCGGCTGACGTGGACCTCCTGCTCCTGCTCGGGGCAGGGGTCGTGGCCGGCGCGGTCAACAGCGCGATCGGCAGCGGCACCCTGCTGACATACCCGCTGCTCCTCGCGGCTGGTCTGCCGCCCGTGGTCGCCAACGGCACGAACGCACTCGGCATGGCGCCGGGTAGCGCGTTCGGGGCGTGGGGCTACCGCCGGGAGCTGGCCGGCCGGGGTCGGCAGGTCGTCGGCATGGCCGTGCTCGTCGGCGTCGGCGCGCTCGCCGGTGCGTCCCTCGTGCTCGCGCTGCCCTCCGACGTGTTCGAGAGCGTCGTTCCCTGGCTCATCGTGGCGGCGTGCGTGCTGGCGCTCGTGCAGCCGCACCTCGTACGCGCGCTGCGCCGCCGGGGCGTCGACCCGACAGCCCTGCCGCGGCGCGCCCTGGTGCCGGTGCTGCTCGCCATCGGCGTCTACGCCGGCTACTTCGGCGCCGCCCAGGGGATCATCCTCATCGCCGCGCTCGGCTCGCTCTACGACACTGACCTGCAGTACTCGAACGCCGCGAAGAACGTGCTCCAGGGCGTGGCCAACGCTGCCGCCGCGGTCGCCTTCGTGGTCGCCGGCGCGGTGAGCTGGCCCGCCGCGATCGCAGTCGGTGTCGGTACCGCGTTCGGCGGGATGGTCGGTGCCCCGTTCGCCCGGCGCCTGCCCGATCCTGTGCTGCGCGGCGTCATCGTGACCGTCGGCCTGGTCGCCGCCGTCGTGAGCATCGTGAGGTACTGACGTGGCGCACGTCGTCGAGGTGGGCTACGCCGGGGACGCCCGGCTGTCGGACTACACCAACCTCACCGACGTGGCCCTGCGCCGCGTCCGCGAGCCCGCGGAGGGCCTGTTCCTCGCCGAGGGCGAGAAGGTCGTGCTGCGGGCGCTCGAGGCGGGGTACGCGCCGCGCTCGGTCCTCACCGAGGCGAAGTGGCTGGCGGGCATCGAGCCCGCGCTCGCGGCGTACGACTGCCCCGTCTACGTCGGCGACGAGCCGCTGCTGCGCGAGGTGACCGGCTACCGCGTGCACCGCGGCGCGCTGGCCTCGATGCAGCGACGGCCGCTCCCGGCGCTCGACGACGTGCTGACGACCGCTCGGCGCGTCGTCGTCCTCGAGGACCTCGTCGACCACACGAACGTCGGCGCTGTCTTCCGCAACGCCGCGGCGCTCGGCATCGACGCCGTGCTCGTGAGCCCCGGGTGCGCCGACCCGTTGTACCGGCGCAGCGTCAAGGTGAGCATGGGCGCGGTGTTCGCGGTCCCGTGGACCCGTGCCGATCCGTGGCCTGGCACGCTGGACCTGTTGCGCGCCAGGGGGTTTCGGACGTTCGCGATGTCACCCGACCCGCACGGCCGGGCGCTCCCCGACGCGGACCTGCGCGCGCCGGTCGCCGTCGTCCTCGGCACGGAGGGGGAGGGGCTGTCGGCCGCGGCGCTCGAGCGGTGCACCGAGACCGTGCGCATCCCCATGTCGGCGGGCGTCGACAGCCTCAACGTCGCCGCCGCGAGCGCCGTGGTGTTCTACGCCGTCGGAGCAGGAGCGGCGCCGGACGATCAGGCGTAGCGACCGGTGTTGCCGGACGTGGCACCGGTGGCGAGGACCTGGTGGTACGCCGTCGACACGTCGTCCAGCAGCGGCCCGAGGACCGAGCGGTGGGCGGGGGAGACCATGACGTGGAGCCCCGGCATCCCGCCACCGGTGCCGGTGAGCCGGTTGAAGAACCAGCCGCGCGCCTCGAGGACGTCGCCGAGCGCGTAGAGGTCGAGGTCGTCGCGCTCGGACCGCCAGGACAGGACCGGTCCCACCGGGCTTCCGTTGACCGCGATCCCGTCGAGCGCCGCGACGCCGTCGCGCAGCGTCTCCGCCGTCGCGATGAGGTCGCGCACGATCTCGGTGAAGCCGTCCACGCCGAGGTGGCGCATGACGGCCCACGCCGCGAGCGCGGGCGCCGCCGACTTGGCGCCCGCGACGGCGGGGGAGCCGTAGAGGCCGGCCGGCCACTGGTCGTAGACGAACCACTGGTGCCCGGCCCAGTCCGCGTCGCGGTGCAGCACGACGGAGCAGCCCTTCGGCACGTATCCGTACTTGTGCAGGTCGACCGACATGCTCGTGACGCCGGGCACGCGGAAGTCCCACGCGGGCAGGGTGCGGACGCCGGCGCGCTCGGCGAACGGCAGCACCATGCCGCCGACACAGGCGTCGACGTGGCAGCCGGCCCCGGCCTCCGCGGCCACGGCCGCGACCGCGGCGACGTCGTCGAGCACGCCGTGCGGGTAGGAGAACGCCGAGGCCACGACCAGAGCCGTCCGCTCGTCGACGAGGCCGCGCAAGGCCTCGACGTCCACGTCGAGGGAGTCCTCGCGCAGCGCGGCGGACCGGTAGTCGAGGTCGAGCAGGTGAGCGGCCTTCGCGTACGCCGGGTGCGCCGAGGTCGGCGCCACGATCACCGGGCGGGTCACGCCCCGCGCGCGGGCGCGG
>JAJXTD010000131.1 GCA_021784035.1 Actinomycetes bacterium
CACGGCCTTGACCTGCAGAGACAACGAGGCCGACCTGCACCCGTCGGTGCGGCCGGCCCTGTCGTGCTGCTGTCTCAAACAACGCGCGCCCGAGAGGACTCGAACCTCTAACCTTCTGATCCGTAGTCAGATGCTCTATCCGTTGAGCTACGGGCGCCTGCCTGAAGGCTCGCAGAGTCTATCCGCACCCCTCGGCGAACCGGAAATCCGGCCTGTCCCGCGTTCGTGCCCAGCCAAACTGTCGCTTCCGGGGCCAGGAAGCGGTCCGGAAACGACAGATGGGTGGGCAACAGCGGCGGTCGAAGTGGCGGGGGGCGTCGAACCCCTTGCGGGCGGAGTACGCATCCCACCGAGCGGCCCAGATGACTCTGGGCACCCCCGCGGGGGTGCCCAGAGTCATGGCGGAGGCGGCGAGATTTGAACTCGCGAGGGGCTTTGAGACCCCAACCCGCTTAGCAGGCGGGCGCCATCGACCGGACTAGGCGACGCCTCCAGCGCCGGGCCAGGGGCGCACGCGTCCCCGCTTCCGGCCCCGACAGAATACCGGACCTGCGACCACGCCCTGAACCGCACGGGCGAGCCCCGGCGAATCCGCCACCGGGGCTCCGGGCGCCCACGCGGCACGGCAGAGTGGGACCCCGAGGCCGAGCCGACCGCGTCCCGGCGTATCCCTGGAGGAAGAGTGGCAGTCACCGACCCGGTCCGCATCGGCGTCGTCGGCTACGGGCTCGGCGGCCGCGCCTTCCACGTTCCCCTCGTGATGTCGGCAGCCGAGGCCACACTGGTCGGCGTCGTCACCCGCGACACCGGTCGGCGGGACCAGCTCGCCGAGGACCATCCCGGAGTCCCGGCGCTCGACGACCTGCGGGACCTCGTCGACGCCGGGGCCGAGGCGGTCGCGATCTCGTCGGCGACCGGCAGCCACAGCGAGCTCACCGACCGGGCGCTCGACCTGGGCCTGCACGTCGTGTGCGACAAGCCGCTCGCCCTGGACGCCACCGCGGCGGCCGCGAGCATCGCGCGCGCCGAGTCGGCTGGGCTGCTGCTCACCGCGTTCCAGAACCGACGCTGGGACTCGGACTTCCTCACCGTCCGCCGGCTGCTCGACGAGGGGGCGCTCGGCGAGGTGTACCGCTTCGAGTCGCGCTTCGAGCGCTGGGCCCCGGGGCCACCGCGCGCGTGGTGGCGCAGCGAGCTGCCGCCCGAGCAGGGCGGTGGCATCCGGCTCGACCTCGTCACGCACCTGCTCGACCAGGCGATGCTGCTCTTCGGCCCGGTCGCGTCGGTCTACGCCGAGACCGCGACGCGCCGGGCGGCGAGCAATGCCGAGGACGACGTCTCGGTGCTCGTCACGCACACGAACGGCGTCAGCTCGCAGCTGTTCGCCAACACGATGAGCGGGGACATCTCCCGTCGGCTGCGCGTCCTCGGCACGTCCGGCGCCTACGTCGTCGGCGGGGTCGACGGCCAGGAGGACGCGCTGCGCGCCGGCCGTACGCCGGCCGCGCTCGGCGACGCGTGGGGGGTCGAGCCGGAGTCCGCGTGGGGCCACCTCGCCCGCGGGGGCGAGCGCACGGTCGTGCCAACGGAGCGCGGCCGGTGGGACGTCTTCTACCCGGCGTTCGCCCGGGCCGTGCGCGGCGAGGGACCGCTGCCCGTGGACGCGCACGAGGCCCTCGGCGTACTCCAGGTGCTCGACGCGATCGCCGTCAGCGCCCGCGAGCACCGCGTCGTCGCGCTCTCCTGACGCGGGTTGTCACTGAAGGTGGCCCTGGTTGCTTCTAGCGCAACAAACGTCACCCTCATCGTTCTGTGGACAGGTCGGGGCCATGAGGGCGGAGTTTGACCACCTCTATGCAACCAGGGCCACCTTCAGTGAGTATCCCGGGGTCACGCGAAGATGGCTTCGCGGAACTCCTCGCGCTCCTCGCAGGCTCGCTTGATCGATTCGAGCTGCTCGTCGGTGCACTCGAGGTCGAAGACGTCGCGGATGAACTCGGGCAGGTCGGGGCGGTAGTCGTGCGCCCACGCGCGGTAGGAGCCGGGGATCTGCGCGTTCTTCATGTCGACGAGCAGCTGGAAGAACGTCGTCACCGGACGCCAGCGCATCGACGCCGGGATGCCGCGCGGCGACCGGCCCGGGACCTCCTCCAGGCGGGGACGGCTCGGCCCGAGCCACTCCGGCCGCCGGGCAATGAGGTCCGCACCGAACTTCGTGACGCCGTCGTTGTCGTGGCTGAGCAGCACGTAGCGCGCGTGCTCCTTCGCGTCGTGGCCGAGGGCGAGGAACTGCTCGTAGTCGTTGACGATCGCGACGAGGCTGCGGTCGACGTCGGGGCGCTCGCGTCCCACGAGCTCCAGCCGCCACCGGCTGCTCGCCGGCGTGCCGATCCACAGCGCACGGTCGATGCCGAGCGCCTGCGGGCCCAGGGTCCCCCAGCCCTCGAACGCGGCCTGGCTGGTGTGGGCGCCGAGCGACTCGCCGAAGACGACGACCTTCGGCCGGTCCTCCGGCGCCATCCGCCGTATCCGCTCGAGGATCTTCAGCCAGAGCAGGCGGTTCTGCTCCTTGGCCTGGCCGATCTTGCCCAGCGACAGCGGCGACGGCCGCTTCGAGTACTGCAGGGTGACCGTCGCTACGTCGCCCTTCGTCATGTACTGCACGCACGCGGTGGCGACGTAGTTGACGTAGCCGGTGCCGGTCGGCGACACGAGCATGATGAGCTCGCGCGACCACGCCTCGGTGCGGTCCATCTCCCTCAGGGCCAGCTCGACCCGCTCGGTCGCGGTCGGTGCGCTGTCCAGGCCGACGAAGATCGAGATCGGCGTCGCCTTCGCCGGCTCCTTCATCACCGTCGCGATCGACAGCTCGGGCCGCTTGACCCCCTGAACCTCGGCAGGCCGGTCGGCCAGCGGCTCCGGCCGCACGTAGGTCACGACGTGCCGTCGCCCCTCGCGGCCGAGCGTCTCCCACGGCACGTAGCTCGCCGGGTCGCCGCTCACGTTGGCGCTCGTCCAGAGGCCGGACGCGCGCTCGTCCATGCCGTCGTCGTACCTCGTCGTCCCCGCCTCGATGCCGTTCATCGCGCGGTTCCACAGTGTGTGGGTGGCGAACCCGACGGCGCCGAGCGCGACGGCGTGCCCGGCCCGACGCCAGGCGCCCTCGGACCCGGGCAGCACTCGGCTGCCGACCGACCCGAGCCGGCGCGCGACCCACGACTCCCCGATGGTGAGCCCGGCGAGGGTGAGGACGACGCCGGCGCCGGCGGCGAGGCCGAGCAGCGGGCTGGACTTCGCCGGGTCGGCGAAGTGCTCGGGCGGGGTCTCGCGCTGGCGGACGTTCTCGATGACGGCCTGGACGGCGAGACCGACGGGGATCGCGAGCGGGATCCGCTCGACGCGGCCGCCGGCGCCGAGCGCCTCGTCGAGCAGGTGCGTCGTCTCGAGCGACGCCGCGAGGATCGTGGCGCCGCCGCCGGTCATGCCGAAGCGCCAGCCCGCCTGACGGACCATGGCGCGCAGCGTGCTCTCGTTCGCGCGCTGCCCGACGAACGCGACGAGACCGAACCCGATCGGCACCACGGCCATGTCGAGGAGCAGGGTCGCCGCCTTCTCGCGCTGCTCGTCGGTCCACGACTCGGGGAACGGGAGCGCCCTCGAGAGCGCCGATCCGGCGGCGTCGATGGCGTCCTGGGTGATGACGGTCAGCAGGAAGTGCGTGCCGGTCGCGAGACCGGTGATGAGTCCCTGGTCCAGCCAGGTGCGCTCGGAGAGCGAGCGCGTGAACGTGGCGGGCACCGCGGCCGAGGCCATCACGAGACCGACCTGCTGACCTCGACCGACGATCTCCGGTCTGATCATGGCCCCTCCAGGTGCGCGATCAGCGACGTCCCCATGGGAACGTATGGCATCCAGCGAGCGTGAGGCATGTCGATGGTGAGAACCGTGGGGCGGGGGCTGGGGGCGGCAGCGCTCGTCGGCGGCGTCGTCATCGGCTCGCTCGTCGGCGGCACGGTCGGCGCCATCGTGGGCGTGCTCATCACCATGATCGGCTTCCAGACACTCACCCGTGGCGTCGAGGGTGCGCCGTACATCGTCGCCGGTGTCTCGGCCACGGTCGGCATCGTGTTCGTGGCCTGGCGCCACCACCTCACCTGGACCGACATCGGCCTCGGCCGGGCCAGCTGGGTCACCGGCCTGCTCTGGTCGCTCGGCATCGTGCTCGTCGTCGGCGCCGTCGTGGGGACCGCGGGCAGCATCCCCCGGCTGCACCACCTGTTCGCCGACCAGCGGCTCACCCAGGTGAGCGGCGCCGTCACGACGCGCCGGGTGCTGCTCGACATCCCGTTCGGCACGGTGCTCATCGAGGAGCTCGCGTTCCGCGGCGTCATGCTCGCGTTGGTGACGTCGCTGACGAGCGCGCTGTGGGCGGTCGTCGTCACGTCCGTCCTGTTCGGCCTGTGGCACATCGGCCCCGCGCTCGAGATGCACGACTCGCACGACGCCCGGACCGGCGCGTCGTGGTCGACCGTCGTGGGGACCGTCATCGTCACGGGCCTGTCCGGCGTGGGCTTCGCGCTGCTGCGCCTCTACACCGGGAGTCTCTTCCCGCCCGCGGCGCTGCACTGGGCCGGGAACGGCACCGGCGTCGTCGTCGCCTGGTTCGTCCACCGGCTCACGCCGATCGTCGACGACCTGCGCGACGAGGACACGACCGCGTAGCTCGCGCCCGACTCAGCGGCGCGGGGCCCGCTCGGCCGGTCCGGGACGACGCGGTCGTACGCCGCCGGCTCGCCGGGGCTTCCCGCACCGGCGAAGGCCGACGGCGCGGGGCTCGCGCGGCCGGCCCCGGACGTCCGAGCGGTGCGCCGCGCGGGCTCGCCGGCCCCCTCCCGGTACGGCGGTACGTACTGGGTTCGGGTGCCACACCAGGGCGTGAATCGCGCGTGGAGTCGGCCCGAATCGGGCTGCGCTGTGGCACGACGCCGCACCCGAGCTGCCGACGTGACGCTGCCGCGAGGCCTGTCGCCGGAGGGCACCGGGCCGGGTGGTGTGATGGACCCATGAGGCTGACCGGCACCGTCCGCGAGGACCGACCCCTGCTCGTCGTCGCGCTCGACGAGGAGGCCCGTCAGCTCGACGGCGACCTGCCGGTGCTCATCACCGGCGTCGGCAAGGTGTGCGCCGCCGTCTCGGTCGCGACGCTGCTCGCCACCGCCCGTCCCGCGTCGGTCGTCAACCTCGGCACCGCCGGCGGCCTGCGGCACGGGCTCGACGGCGTCCACGAGGTCGGCACCGTCGTACAGCACGACTTCGACGACGAGTCCGTCGCCGCGATCGTCGGCCACCACTTCGGCGGGCCGCTCACGCTCGGAGCCGGGCCCACCCTCGCGACCGGCGACCGGTTCGTGGCCGGCGGCCCGGTCCGCGACGCACTCGCCCAGCATGCCGACCTCGTCGACATGGAGGGCTACGCCGTCGCCGCGGCGTGCCTCGCCGCGGGCGTACCCGTCCGGCTGGTCAAGCTCGTCAGCGACGACGCCGACGCGGACGCCGGCCAGGCCTGGGTCGACAGCGTGGCCGACCACGCGCACACCCTCGCGGCCTGGGCGCGCGACCGGCTCTGACCGGCGTCCGCCCCGACCGGCGACGCGCCCCGACCCGCGCCCGGCTCGGTTGTGACCGGTGACCCGCCCGACCGGCGGCGGTCCGCGGGTCCCGGCTCCGGACCGTCCGTCCCCGGTCAGGCGCGGAGGATGGGCCGCGTCATGCAGGTGGGACCGCCCTCGCCCTTGTCGCTCTGCTCGCTGTCGAAGGTGTGGACCTCCACGCCGCGCTCGCGCAGCAGGTCGGCGGTGCGGGCGTTGCGCCGCCCCATGAGGACGACGCCGGGACGCACGGCGAGGATGTTGCAGCCGAGCGTGACGTACTCCTCGTCGTCGACCGTCACCCACTCGATCCCGCGCCGGGCGAGGGCACGGAGCAGGGCGACCGGCGCGAGCCGCTCGTACACGACGGCCAGGTCCTCCCGGATCGGCGAGATGACCGACATCAGGTGCAGGCAGTACTCCGGGCCCATGTCGTGCGGCACGTCGAAGACCTCGACGCGGACGCCGTCGGCGGCGAGGATGCCGCGCAGCTGGTCGACGGCCTCCTCGTTCGTGCGGTAGCTGCGGCCGATGGCGACGGTGTCCTCGTCGAGCCAGAACATGTCACCGGCGTCGGCGGTCGCGTCGCCGACGAGGCGCCCCACGGTCGGTACGCCGGCGAGCTCCAGGCCGGCCACCAGATGCTCGGCCTCGCCCACGCGCGCGGCCTTCGCGGAGCGGAACGCGACGGTGCCGGACGGGATCACGAACGCGGGGTCGTACACGAACACCGCGTCGGGCAGACCGTCGACGGGATCGAGCTCGACGACCTCCGAGCCGAGCTCGCGCAGCGACGCGACGAACGCGGCGTGCTGCTCGGCGAGGGCCGGGAGGTCCGGGGTCTGCCAGTGCGCCGCCTCGTACTGCGCGACGACGTCGGGCCCGCCGACGAGCGGGCGGCGCACCGCCACCCGCCGCAGTGGTGCCACCGAGGACCGGACGCCGTAGCTCTGCTCGCTCATGGGCGCACCCTGCCAGGTGCGGCACCTCCTCGCCACGCACGGGGTGCGCGGCCCCCTGCCGGCGGTTGTAGTCACTGAGGGTGGCCCTGGTTGCCTAGAGGGCGCCAAACTCCGCCCTCATCACCCGGGCCTCGAGGACCGACGGTGACCGGCCCGAGGGTCAGAAGCGCGGGCGCGGACGGCTGACGGGCCCGGCCGGCCACCAGCCGCGCTCGTCGCGCGCGTCCTCGGACCGGGCGTCGGAGCTGTCGGTGCCGAGGAAGGGCGCCAGCGCCGCGATGAGCAGGAGCACGACCAGGAGGATCAGCGCTGCCATGGGACTCACATCCTTCGTTCACTACGGTCCGCCGGGTGGCGGCCCGAGTCCAGGGTGAACGCTCAACCATGAATGGACAAGCAACAATCTCTTCACTTCCTTTCGGCAATGGTGAATGATGAGGCCATGCTCGACATCCGCCGTCTGCAGGTCCTCGCCGCCGTCGTCGACACCGGCTCGGTGACCGCCGCCGCCACCCGCCTCGGCTACACGCCGTCCTCGGTCAGCCAGCAGCTGTCCGTCCTCGAGCGCGAGACCGGCGTGCCGCTGTTCGAGAAGCACGGCCGCGGCATCCGCCCCACCGAGGCCGGCGCACTGCTCGCCGAGCACGCCGCCGGCGTGCTGCGCGCCGTGTCCGACGCCGAGGACGCGATCAGCGACCTGCGCGAGGGCCGCAGCGGCCGCGTCCGCGTCATGTCCTTCGCGAGCGCCGGCGACTCCCTGCTGCCGCCGGCCGTCGCGCACCTGCGGCGGACCCGCCCGGGACTGCACGTCGCCACGACGATCGGCGAGACCGAGCAGGCCTACGAGCTGCTCAGGTCCAACCAGATCGAGCTCGCCGTGGTCCTCGAGCCGTTCGCCCGCGGCGACGAGCCGGACGACGACCTGGTGCGCGTGCACCTGCTCGACGACCCCTACCGCGCGATGCTGCCCGAGGGGCATCCGCTCGCCCAGGAGGACACCGTCGAGCTCACCGACCTCGCGCACGAGGACTGGGTCGCGGCCATGGGCGGCAACGGCTTCTGCCGCGACGACACGATCGACCTGTGCCGTCGCGCGGGCTTCAGCCCGCGGTTCGTCGCGCACGCGGTCGAGTTCCCCGCGGCGCAGGCCTACGTCGCCGCCGGCATCGGCGTCGGCCTCGTCCCGGTTCTCGCGCTCGGGGCCGTGCACTCGGGGGTCGCGATCCGCCGGCTGCGCCGCGAGCCCGAGCCTCGTCACGTCTGGGTCGTCACGCGCCCGACCATCGCCGCGACCGCGACGGTGGCCGCGATGGTCCAGGCCCTGCGCCTCGCCGCCGCGGAGCACCACCGGCGTACGGCGGACACCGCCACCCCGGCCCGCGAGGAGCCGGCCCGCACCTGAGCGCCTGAGCCACCTCGACCGGAGGTGTCGATCCGGCGCGGCGCCGTTCGTCCAGAGGGTGACCGGCCGCGGTCGCGGCCCCGCAGCGAGGAGACGCCATGCCCCACTACCTGCTCTCGGTCTGCTACCCCGCCGGCGCCACGGCGCCGTCCCCCGAGCGGCTCGACCGGATCATGGCCGACGTCGGCGCCCTGAACTCCCGCATGCACTCGGCCGGGGTCTGGGTGTTCGGCGGCGGCCTGCACGACCCGTCGTCGTCCACGGTGGTGCGCGACGACGCGGGCACGGTCGTGCTGACCGACGGCCCGTTCGTCGAGACGAAGGAGCAGCTCGGCGGCATCACGATCGTCGACGCCGCGGACCTCGACGCCGCGCTGTCCTGGGCCGGCGAGATGGCCGGCGCCATCGGCGTACCGATCGAGGTCCGCCCGTTCCAGGACGGGTCGGGCTGACAGCGGGGAGAATCACAAGGGTGGCGTGCCGCGGGACGCCCCGGGGGGGTCGCGGAACGCCCGCGCCATCCGTCCCGCCGTCGTGATCCAGGGAGT
>JAJXTD010000132.1 GCA_021784035.1 Actinomycetes bacterium
GGCCAGCGCGGAACCCGGCACCTCGACCAGGGCACCCGCGCGGGTCAGGTCCGCCAGTCGCGCGACCGCGTCGGTCAGGTCCGCGACGGCGTCCGCGAGCAGCGCACCCGGGGTCCGGGGCGGGCGGCTGGTGGTCGAGCTCATGCCTCGAACCTACGCGGGGGGTCTGACAGTCCACGGCCCCGAAAGCCCGCTGTGCACAACTACTTTCCGCGAATCGTGACCACGCCGAGTGACGACGCGACGCCGCTCCCGACCAGCGCGACGCGAGCGCGACAACACCACCCAAGTCGACCGTCCACGGGTCCGCAGCCAGCGCTCTTCAACCGGCCGGAAGCGCGCCGACCCGACCGATGCCGACCGTCCACGGGTCCGCAGCCAGCGCCCTTCACCCCGCCGGACGCGCGCCGCGCGTGCCCGGTGGGGGCACCGTCAGGTGGGAGGGGCGGCGGCGAGGACGTCGTGGCCGAGGCGCTGGTCCGCGGGGCGGGCCGCGTCGAGATCGAGCTCGGCGGCGTCGGGCAGCGCGATGAGCAGCACCGGAGACCCGCCGTCGACGGGACGCAGGACGCCACGCGAGTACGACGGCAGCGCCGCGGGCACCTCGTCGTGCTCGCGGACGAGCTCGCGCGGCGTCTGGACCGCGGTGACCCGGTCGACGACGAGGCCCACCTGGTGGCGCCAGAGCGGGAGCAGCACATCGCCCACGGACTCGCGGTCCGAGCGCAGGTCGACCACGGGGATCGACCTGCCACGGGCGTCGACGAGGGCGACGCCGTGTCCGTAGGCGGCCGTCGCCGCGGGGAGCAGCTCGAGCCGCACGGCCCGGACGATCTCGCGCACCTCGCCGACCGGGACGGCGAACGCCGTACCACCGACCCGGAAGAGCACGTATCCCTCGACCACGGTCTGCGTGTCCGGCTCGTCGACCGGCGGCTCGGTGACGGCTCCGGCGACCCGCCGCTCGGCGACGCCGCCGTTGACCGGTCGCTCGGTGAGCGAGTCGTCGCCGGGGCGGCCGGCGGACGGCGGTGTCCCGTCAGCCGGTTCGGTCGCCGGGCGGAACGCGGGAGCGCGGCGCTGCCGCGGCGGGGACGCGGGAGCCGCCGTGGCGACCGACGGTCCGCCGCGACGCGGTGCCGGTGCGGCGGCCTGCACGGGCGCGACCGCATCGTCGGGCTGCGCGGCGTCGGGCGGTACGAGGGCCCGTGCGGCACCGGCCGGGGAGTCGGGGAGCGCCGGTGCGTCCTCTTCGGGGGACGCAGCGGGCACGGCGGTGCGGACGAAGCGCGACGTCGCCCCCGGGACGACGACGGCGGTCATGCCGGCTCCCCCGCCGCCCGGCGGTCGCACTCGTCGGCGAGCCGACGGCACAGGGCGACGAGCTGGGCGACGTCGCAGCCGTCGAGCAGGTCGTGGAGCTCGGCCGGGTCGGTCTGCGGCAGCGCGACGGCCGCCGCGCGGTACTCGCGGGCGGCGCCCGCGTGCTCCCCGCAGCGGGACAGCGCGCCGGCGAGCTGGAAGCGCGCGTGGCCGGCCTTCGGCGCCAGGTACACGGCCTTGCGCAGCGCGACGAGCGCGCCCTCGTCGTCGCCGACGGTCGCGCGGGCCCGGCCCTCGACGACGTAGGCGTCGACCTCGAACGGGCTCGCGACCGCGGCCGCCGCGGCCAGCCGCGCGGCCTCGGCGTAGCGGGCCTGCTCCAGCGCCTCGCGCGCCAGGCGCAGCAGCTCGGTCGCGTGGTCCGGGTCGGGGACGGAGTCGGCCGACCGGTGTGGCTTCGCGGGGGCCTCCGGCCACGACTCGCGGGCCCGCTGCAGCGGCGTACGCCGGACCTCCCGGCGCGGCGCGGTGTGCACGACCGGCGCGGGCGGCTCGACCACCGGCACGGGCACGGAGGGAAGGTCCTTGCGGTACGCGAACGCGTCGCCGAGCGTGACGAGCGTGAACGCGTCGGTCACCTGCCACAGTGTCTCGGCGTGGCCGACGACGAGGTAGCCACCCGCACCGAGCACGGTGTGGAACCGCCCGACGAGGTCGCGCAGCGTCTCGCGCGCGAAGTAGATCGTGACGTTGCGGCACACGACGAGGTCGACCTCGCCGCGGTCGAACGGCGGCTCGTCGGTGACGAGGTTGTGCAGCCGCACCTCGACCAGGTCGCGCGCAGCGGGCACCACCTCGTGCGATCCGTCGCTCTGGGGGGCGAACCAGCGGTCGAGGACGCCCTGGTCGACGAGGGCGAGCGAGCGTCCCTGGTAGCGCGCGCGGCGCGTGGCGGCTATGGCCTGGGAGGACAGGTCCGTCGCGACGATGCGCACACGCGGCGCCTCGGGCAGCGTCGCCGCGACCTCGGCTGCGAGCATCGCGAGGGAGTACGGCTCCTCGCCCGTGGAGCAGCCGGCGCTCCACACGGTGAGGGCCCGGCCCCGGGCCACGGCGCGGCGCATGAGCTCGGGCAGCAGCCGGCGGCGAAGTGCCGCCATCTGCGGCGGGTTCCGGAAGAAGTGCGTCTCGGGGATGGTCACCTCGTCGAGCAGGCGCTGGCGCTCGTCAGCGCCTGCCGGGGCGCTGATCCGCGCGAGGTAGGCACCGAGGTCGGCTGCACCGGTTGCGGCGATGCGCTCGCCGACGATGGCGGCGAGCGCGGGGCGGCGCGTCTGGTCGAAGACGAGCCCCGCCTGCTGCGCGAGGAAGCCGGCGAGCGCGGCGTACTCCGCGTCGGTGAGCGCGTGGGGCCGGACGGCGGCGACGCTCATGTCAGACCGCCTCGTGGATCCGGAGGCGTCCGACGGCCTCGACGATGCCGGCGGCGATCCCGGGCAGCGGGAGCTCGACGTCGAGGCCGTCGAGGGCGGCGGCCGCGGCGGGCATGCCCCACACCGCGCTCGTGCCCTCGTCCTGGCCGATCGTGAAGCCGCCGGCGCGACGCAGCGCGAGCATGCCGACGGCGCCGTCGCGGCCCATCCCGGTGAGCAGGACGCCGACGGCGCGCTCCCGGCAGACCTCGGCGACCGTGGCGAGCGTGCGGTCGATCTCGGGGACGTGGAACTGGTCCGGGCGCGGGTCCTCGATCCGGATCCGCAGTCCCTGCTCGACGACGAGGTTGCCGTCGCTCGGGGCGAGCACGACGTGCCCGGGACGCAGCCGGTCGCCGTTGAGGGCCACCGACACCGGCAGGCCGACGACGCCGTCGAGCCAGCGGGCCAGACCCTCGACGAAGCCTTCCGCCATGTGCTGGACGACGACAATGGGTACGTCGAGGTCCGCGGGCAGCGCCCCGAGGATCCGGGCGAGCGCGGGCGGTCCGCCGGTCGAGGCGCCGATGACGACGAGCGAGGGCCGGCGCGACGGCAGGGCCCCGCCCGGCCGGCGGTGGGACGAGCCCCCGGCCGGCGCGGAGCCGACCGCCAGGCCGCGCTCGCGGAGCCGGCCGCGCGGGTGCGTGATGACGCGGACCCGGCTGGCCACGCCGAGGTGCCGGGCCAGGGCGCGCGAGTAGGCGACCGGCCCGAGTCCCTCCGTTCCCGGGGTCACGAGGTCGACCGCTCCCGCGGCGAGGGCGACGTCGGCCCGCTCGGCGGCGGCACCGGTGAGCACGATCGGCGTGGCCCGCCGGGCCATGACGCGCTCGACGAGCTCGAGCCCGCCCGCGCCCATCGCGAGGTCGAGCAGGACGGTGTCGGGTTCGTGCGCGTCCACGGCGGCGACCCCCTCGTCCACCGTGCGGACGGCCGCGAGCACCTCGATGCCGACGCTCGCGAGCATCTGCTGGAGCCGCGTCAGCCGGACGTGGGTGCCCGCGACGACGACGGCGGTGACGGGGCGCACCGGCTCCACCGGCAGTCCCGCGTCCTGCACCGACGAGGTCACGCCGCGCCTCCCGCCCGAACCCGTAGGGCGGCATGCCAGGTACACGCTGCCCGTGGATCGGGATTCGTCACGATCGCCGGCAACCTTGAGCGCCGGCCGGCCCCCGATCGCGCCGGGGATGGACCCGGCCGGACGCCCGCGGATCAGGTCAGGGCGAACACCGCGGGGGCGGACGTCACGTCGCCGTTGCGGCCGGTGAGCTTGTAGGTGCCCTTGGTCGCCATGGGCTGGTTGGTCGGGCAGCCCTTCTGCGAGAGCCGGCCGAGCCAGGTGACGGACACGGAGTAGGACTGCCCCGGTGCCATCGTGACCACCTGGGGCGTACCCCCGGGGTTGCAGTCGTCGGAGGACCACACCCGGACGGTCCCCGACGTGATGACCAGCTCGTTCTGCGCGGCGCCGATGTCACGGGTGCAGGCGGTCGTGGAGACGTTCAGGATCCTCATCCGCAGGTGCGGCGTGGAGCCGACCGGGTAGCTCGCGGCGTCGGTGGAGGAGGTCACCGCGATCTGGGCCTTCGTGCACGCCTGCGTCCCCGTCGCCGTCGGCGAGGCGGTCGAGGGCGAGGCGCTCGCGGACGTCGGGGTCGGCGTGGGCGTGCGGCTGGCCGAGGGCGCCGGCGTCGAGGGGGACGAGCTCGACGTCGGCGACGCGACGGGCGTGCCCGCCGGGCGGCCGGTGAGCAGCCAGCGGACGCCGAGGAGGAAGGCCAGCAGGACCAGGAGCACGAGGGCCCGGCGGAACCAGTACACCCCGGGCGGTTGCGGCCCTGCCGGGTGCATCAGCGTGCTCACGGTCCGACGCTACCGGGCGCCGGCTGCGCCGGTCGCCCGGGTGCGAGGATGCGTCCGAGATGCCCGCCTCGTCCCTGCACGCTCCCGTGCTCGCCTGGTACGCCGATGCCGCGCGCGACCTGCCGTGGCGTCGCCCGGAGCGCGACGCCTGGGGAGTGCTCGTGAGCGAGGTCATGCTCCAGCAGACCCCGGTCGACCGCGTCGTGCCGGCCTGGACGGCGTGGCTGTCCCGCTGGCCGGAGCCTGCCGCGCTCGCCGCCGACCCCGTGGGCGAGGCGGTCCGCCAGTGGGGCCGGCTCGGCTATCCGCGGCGCGCGCTGCGGCTGCACGCGGCCGCGAGCGACTGCGTGGCCCGCTTCGCCGGCCGGGTGCCCTCGACGTACGACGAGCTGCGGTCGCTGCCCGGCGTGGGCGACTACACGGCCGCCGCTGTCCTGGCCTTCGCCCACGGCCGGCGGGCCGTCGTGCTCGACACGAACGTGCGCCGCGTCCTCGCCCGGCTGCTCGACGGCGCGGAGCACCCGCGACCGTCGGTCACCGTCGCCGAGCGCGCCGCGGCCGACGCCGTCCTGCCCGACGACGACGCCACAGCGGCCGCCTGGTCGGTCGCGGTGATGGAGCTCGGCGCGCTCGTGTGCACCTCGACGGCGCCGTCCTGTGCCGTCTGCCCCGTCCGCGGGTCGTGCGCGTGGCTGGCCGCCGGCAGGCCGGCGTACGACGGGCCGCCCCGGCCGGTGCAGCGCTTCGCGGGCACCGACCGGCAGGTGCGCGGGCGGCTCCTCGCCGTGCTGCGCGAGGCCGCGCACCCGGTGGCCCGGCCCGAGCTCGACGTCGTGTGGCACGACGCGGTGCAGCGCGAGCGCGCGCTCGACAGCCTCGTGGCGGACGGCCTCGTCGACCCCCTCCCGGACGGCCGGTACGCCCTGCCCGGGGGGTGAGGACGCGGCCGCGGCCCGTCCTCGGGGGACGTCCGACGAGCAGCCAGGACGACGGAGGGGGCGCACCTCGCGGTGCGCCCCCTCCGAGGCTCGTGCGGTCAGACCGCGGCCGGGCCGGGCTCGCCGCTGCCGGCCGCCTCGACGATCTCGGCGATGGGCGGCACCTCCGACTTGGCCTCGCCGCGGAAGGCGAACTTCCGCTCGGCCCCCTCGCCCTCGACGTCGACGACCACGATCGAGCCGGGCCGCAGGTCGCCGAACAGGATCTTCTCGGACAGGACGTCCTCGATCTCCCGCTGGATCGTGCGGCGCAGCGGACGCGCACCGAGGACCGGGTCGTAGCCGCGCTCGGCCAACAGGTCCTTCGCCGCCCGCGTGAGCTCGATGCCCATGTCCTTGTCCTTGAGCCGCTGGTCGAGCTTCGCCAGCATCAGGTCGACGATCGTCACGATCTCGTCCTGGGTGAGCTGGTGGAACACGACGATGTCGTCGACGCGGTTGAGGAACTCGGGCCGGAAGTGCTGCTTGAGCTCGTCGTTGACCTTGTTCTTCATCCGCTCGTAGGTCGACTTCGTGTCCTCGGCGTTGGAGAAGCCGAGGTTCTGGCCCTTGGAGATGTCCCTCGTGCCGAGGTTGGTCGTCATGATGATGACGGTGTTCTTGAAGTCGACGACCCGGCCCTGGGAGTCGGTCAGGCGACCGTCCTCCAGGATCTGCAGCAGCGAGTTGAAGATGTCCGGGTGGGCCTTCTCGACCTCGTCGAACAGGACGACCGAGAACGGCTTGCGCCGCACCTTCTCGGTGAGCTGGCCGCCCTCCTCGTACCCGACGTAGCCGGGCGGGGAGCCGAACAGCCGCGAGACGGTGTGCTTCTCGGAGTACTCGCTCATGTCGAGCGAGATCAGGGAGTCCTCGTCGCCGAACAGGAACTCCGCGAGGGTCTTCGACAGCTCGGTCTTCCCGACGCCGGACGGTCCGGCGAAGATGAACGAGCCACCCGGACGCTTCGGGTCCTTGAGGCCGGCGCGGGTACGCCGGATCGCCTGCGACAGCGACTTGATCGCCTGCTCCTGGCCGATGACGCGCTTGTGCAGCTCGTCCTCCATGCGCAGCAGCCGGGCGCTCTCCTCCTCGGTGAGCTTGAAGACCGGGATGCCGGTGGCGGTGGCGAGGACCTCGGCGACGAGCTCCTCGTCGACCTCGGCCACGACATCCATGTCGCCGGCCTTCCACTCGCGCTCGCGGGTGGCCTTCTCCGCGAGCAGGGTCTTCTCCTTGTCGCGCAGCGACGCCGCCTTCTCGAAGTCCTGCGCGTCGATCGCGCTCTCCTTCTCCCGGCGCACGTCGGCGATGCGCTCGTCGAACTCGCGGAGGTCCGGCGGCGCCGTCATCCGGCGGATGCGCAGCCGCGAGCCGGCCTCGTCGATGAGGTCGATCGCCTTGTCCGGCAGGAACCGGTCGGAGATGTAGCGGTCGGCGAGCGTGGCGGCGGCCACGAGCGCGGCGTCGGTGATCGAGACGCGGTGGTGCGACTCGTAGCGGTCGCGCAGGCCCTTGAGGATCTCGATGGTGTGGGCCAGGGTCGGCTCGGCCACCTGGATGGGCTGGAAGCGGCGCTCGAGCGCGGCGTCCTTCTCGACGTACTTGCGGTACTCGTCGAGCGTGGTGGCACCGATGGTCTGGAGCTCGCCGCGGGCGAGCATCGGCTTGAGGATCGAGGCGGCGTCGATCGCGCCCTCGGCGGCACCCGCGCCGACGAGCGTGTGCATCTCGTCGATGAACAGGATGATGTCGCCGCGGGTGCGGATCTCCTTGAGCACCTTCTTGAGCCGCTCCTCGAAGTCGCCGCGGTAGCGGCTGCCGGCGACGAGCGCGCCGAGGTCGAGGGTGTAGAGCTGCTTGTCCTTGAGCGTCTCGGGCACCTCGCCCTTGACGATCATCTGCGACAGGCCCTCGACGACCGCCGTCTTGCCCACGCCGGGCTCCCCGATGAGCACCGGGTTGTTCTTGGTGCGGCGGGACAGCACCTGCATGACCCGCTCGATCTCCTTCTCCCGGCCGATGACCGGGTCGAGCTTGCCCTCGCGCGCCGCCTGGGTGAGGTTGCGGCCGAACTGGTCGAGGACGAGCGAGGTCGACGGCGTGCCCTCGGCCGGACCGCCCGCCTGCTGCGGCTCCTTGCCCTGGTAGCCGGAGAGCAGCTGGATGACCTGCTGGCGGACGCGGTTGAGATCGGCGCCGAGCTTCACCAGGACCTGGGCCGCGACGCCCTCACCCTCACGGATGAGGCCGAGCAGGATGTGCTCGGTGCCGATGTAGTTGTGGCCGAGCTGGAGCGCCTCGCGCAGGGACAGCTCGAGGACCTTCTTGGCCCGCGGCGTGAACGGGATGTGCCCGGACGGCGCCTGCTGGCCCTGGCCGATGATCTCCTCGACCTGCTGGCGCACCGCCTCGAGGGAGATGCCCAGGGACTCGAGCGCCTTGGCCGCGACACCCTCGCCCTCGTGGATGAGACCGAGGAGGATGTGCTCGGTACCGATGTAGTTGTGGTTGAGCATCCGGGCCTCTTCCTGGGCCAGGACGACGACCCGGCGTGCCCGGTCGGTGAACCTCTCGAACATCTGCACTCTCCTCACCACGAGCAGCCGCGGGGCGGCTGGTCTCGCAAGCCTAGCCCGGGACGTGCCGGGCCTCATGTCGCGTAACCCCGGGGGCGTGCGGGACGTTCCGGCCCGGGTTACGCCGACGGTGAACCCGGTCCGCCGCGGACCACGGGTGTCCGCTCAGCGGCTGCCGGCCCGGCGCAGGCCGTCTAGCGTCGGGTCATGCTCACCGTGGTCGTCGGGGTCGGTCCCGGCATGGGGATGTCCCTGGCTCGCCGCTTCGGCGCCGCGGGGGAGGTGGCCCTCCTGCTGCGCGACGAGGAGCGCGGCGGGTCCTTCGTGGCC
>JAJXTD010000133.1 GCA_021784035.1 Actinomycetes bacterium
GCCACCGTGTCCTGGCCGGCGACGTCGCGCGCCCCCGCCGCGGACCGGCCCTGCCGGTCCGCGGCGGGGGCGGTGCTAGCGGCCGACGGCCCGGTCGCTCGAGGCCGGGGCCGGGGCCGCGTCGGACCTCGGGACGTCCGAGGGCTTGCGGCTCGGAGCGGGCCGATCCGGGGTCGTGTGGCTCGGTGTCGGTCGCACGGTCGGCCGGCCGCTCGGGGTGACCGACGGGCCGTGCGAGCCGGCCGGCAGCACGCCGGTGCAGTAGTGGTCGATGTCCGTGCCGGCGGCAGTGGCCGCGGCGAGCAGGTCGCGGTAGGCGACCGACCCGGTGGGGACGGCGTTCGGCCCGCGGTCGCGGAACGCGGTGCACAGGCCGAACAGCGCCGGCGCTCCCGGGTCGACGGCGGGCCCGCTGCCGGTCGCCGACCGGGTCGGCCCGGACGACGTGGGCCGGTCGCTCGTCGACGGCTCGTCGGAGCCGGCGGCCTCGGGCGCCGGGGCGCCGATGACCTGGTGCGCGGCCTGCTGCAGCGGGCGCGGCAGGCTGCCGGTGTAGGCGGCTGCGGCGGCCGCGCCCACCGAGACCGTCGCGAGCACGGCCGCGACAGCGGCGCCGGCGGCGACGGAACGACGCGCCCGGCCGCCCACGGCGACGAGCGCGGGGGCGGTGACCGCCCCGGCCCGGGCGCGGACGAACGCCGCCGACGCGGCCTCGAGGCCGCGCAGTTCGTCGGCCGTGCCCGGTGCGCGCAGCGCACCCAGCAGTCGGTCCAGCGCCATCTCGTCCTCCGTCTCGGCCCGCCGATGCCCGGCGAGGAGGTCCTCCGTCGCCCGGCCGTCGTCGGGCGCCCCCGCGTCCCGCGGGATCCCACCGGGAGAAACGTCGTCGCTGGTCACGGCGTTACTCCCCCCACGTCGACGACGCTGGCCTGGAGCCGCTTGAGTCCCCGGTGCACGAGCACGCGCACGGCGCCGGTCGAGCGGTCCATCACCTCGGCCACCTCGGCGTAGTCGAGACCGGCCACCACCCGGAGGAGCACGGCCTCGGCCTGGTCCACCGGCAGGGTGCGCACCAGCGCGAGCGCCCGCTGCGTCTCGTCCTCCTCGACGACCACGTCGGCGACGTCGCGGGACGCGGGCGCGACCGAGTCGAGGTCGTCCCAGGAGGCGCTGGGCCGGCGCGTCTCGTAGCGGATCCGGTCGATGACCTTGCGCCGGGCGATGGCGAACAGCCACGCGCGGAAGGCGGGTTCCGGCCCGGTGAACCCGTCGAGCCCGCGGGCCACCTCGAGCCAGCACTCCGACGCCGCGTCCTCGGCGAGGTCGGGGGACATGCCCCGCAGGTAGCGCAGCAGCGGCGGGTGGGCGTCGATGTAGAGGCGGGCGAAGGCGTGCTCGTCCCCGCCGAGGGCGCCCGCGAGCACCACGGGGAAGTCGTCGCCCAGCATCCACCCTCCTCGTCGCGCAGCCCGTTCCCTCAGATCATCGGCCATCCGCGCCGCGACTCGAGACACGAGCGTCGAGGAGATCACAGGTGCGCCGGACCGGGGCCACCTCGCGGACGGGGCCAAATACCCTACGGCGCCGCGCCCGACACCGAGGATGAGGGTGCCCTCACTCAGTGAATACGAAGGATTACCTGACCGTCCCTTTACCGGATGGCGGGGACACTCCGTCGCCCGCGAGAGAGCGTCCTCGGTGAGGACGTGCGTGAGCACGTCGCACTGGAGGGGTCATGGAACTGCTCGGCATCTCGCTCGACCAACCCGCGTCCTATTGGCAGATCTGGGACTGGATCTCGGTCAGCATCCCCAACCTCATCATGATCATCATCATGCTGGCGTTGTTCGTGCTGGCCCTGGTGCTCCCCTTCCCGAAGGGACACGAGGAGTCATGAGCCACGGGACTCAGGCGCCGGCCGGCGCCGACTTCGAACCCACGACGTGGACCGGCGCGGCCCGCAGGAAGTGGATGCGCACGCTGCCGCCGGAGAAGCTGCTCCCTGAGACGCAGCCGTCCTACGTCGCGTCCTGGATCTATGTGTTCGGCATGCTCACGCTCGTCGCGATGATCATCGCCATCGCCTCCGGCGTCGTGCTGACGCTCGGCGGCGTGCAGTGGTTCCACGAGTCGTCGGTCGGCAAGTTCATGAACAGCCTGCACTACTGGAGCGTCCAGCTGTTCTTCCTGTTCATGGTCGTCCACCTCTGGGGCAAGTACTGGATGGCGGCCTGGCGCGGCAAGCGCGCGCTCACCTGGGCGACCGGGGTGCTCGCGTTCCTGACGGCCGTCGGCGTCGGCTTCACCGGCTACGTCATCACGACGAACTTCAACGCTCAGTGGATCGCCTTCGAGGCCAAGGACGTCATGAACGCGATCGGCGTCGGGTCGGTCTTCAATGTCACGAACCTGGGCCAGATGGTCACCTTCCACGTCGCCCCGCTGCCGATCGCCCTCGTCGTGATCGTGGGGATGCACGTGCTGCTCGTGCGCAAACGCGGAGTGGTGCCACCTCTGGAAGCGATCGACCCGGATGCTGCGACCGTCGTCGCCCCCGCGGAGTCCGCGGAGGTGGCGTCATGAGCAGCAAGAGCAGGCAGTCGCGCAAGGAGCGCGAAGCGTTCTTCTCCCGCCCGTGGTCCGGTCCGAACCGGCACTACGACATCTTCAAGGAAGGCGGGATAGCCCTCCTCGTCGTCACGGTGCTCGTGGTCGCCCTGTCGGCGCTCTTCAGCTCGCCGGACGACCCCGCGCTGACCTTCAAGGGATGGGCGCAGAACGACGGCAACACCCTGTACGCCACGGCGGTCGCCGAGCTCGCCGGCACCAGCGACAGCGCGGGCTACGGACCGCCCTACAACAGCAACAGCGACGGCGTGAGCCTCGGACCACTCTTCCTGCAGAAGTGGGGTGGCGTGACCCATCCGATCGACGCCGCGAACGACTTCGTCATCACCCCGCTGTCCAGCCAGGTGGAGCCCAACGACGTCAGCGCCGCGATCAAGCAGTGGAACGCGGCGACCCCTGACCAGCAGGCGAAGTGGGCCGGCGACTACGACACCGCGCTGAACGACCAGGCCGGCGCCGCCGGCGACCCGACGAAGGTGCCCGCAGGTGACTACGGCCCGGTGCCGGACCTCGCCAAGGGCGTCGTGGCGATGGCCAGCACGGGTGCGTACGACAACGCGATGACCGGTCAGGGCCAGTTCTTCCAGACCGACCAGACCAAGCAGCTCCTGCTCATGGGCGACGGCGCCTACCTGGACGACGCGGCGACCGCGGACAATCTGCAAGGCAACACGTGGGGGATGATGAACGAGGCCGGCAGCTGGCCCGGACAGCAGTGGCTGGCGTTCGCGTCGGTCTGGTACCAGCTCCCCGCGTTCAACGCACCCGACGACGCGACGGGCATCACCCGCACGTTGACCGACAACGCCGACGTGATCATCGCGGCGATCCTGGTCCTCCTGCTCGTGACGTTCCTGTTCACGCCGTACATCCCGGTCCTCAGGGACCTGCCCCGGTGGATCCCGCTGCACCGGCTGGTGTGGAAGGACTACTACACGAAGCACGGGCGCCAGACGACGTAGCGCACAGGTCTGGCGCGACGCGACCCCCGTCGCGTCGGAGGAACGGCCCGGTCGGCTCCCTCGGGAACCGGCCGGGCCGCCTCGTCTCCGGCCGGCCTCAGCCGATCACGGCGTTCGGCGCGTTGACCCGCGGCCGTAGCAGCACGTGCGGGAGGTCCGGGGCGGGCAGCCACTCCGGGTCGCCGACGTATCCCTCGACCTCGCCGAAGCGGTCGCCGCGGGCGTTCCACTCCGCGCGCATGGCGACGACCTCGTCGTGCGTGCGCGCGACGAAGTTCCACCACATGACGATCTCCTCGCCGAACGGCGCGCCGCCGAGGAGCACGAGCCGCGCGCCGGTGCCGTCGAGGTCCTCCACCACGAGCCGCCGAGCGCCGGTGCCGGTGTAGCCGAGCTCGCCGCGGACCAGGACCGTGGCACCCAGCGCCACCGACCCGCTGTCGACGAGCAGCCCGTGCTCGTACCCCGGGTCGACGGCGAGCTCGAGCCGGCCGCCCGGCGGCAGGAGGATCTCGGCGCCGACCAGCTCGGA
This sequence comes from Actinomycetes bacterium, assembly GCA_021784035.1. Lineage (GTDB taxonomy): Bacteria > Actinomycetota > Actinomycetes > S36-B12 > CAIYMF01 > Longivirga. The sequence goes on from JAJXTD010000133.1 coordinate 4,123, forward strand.
GAACGTGCGCACGGGTGAGGTGACGCCGTCGAGCGAGCCGATGAACACCCGGATCGTGGCGCCGTCCCGGTGGAGCGGCGCGGTGGCGTGCCGCTCGAAGCCGCGGCCGACGTCGCGTGCGTCGTCCGGCAGCGCGATCCACAGCTGTACGCCGTGCAGGACCCTCGTCGCGGTGGTCGAGACCTCGGAGTGCGCGACGCCGTGGCCGGCGGTCATGAGGTTCACCTCGCCGGGCCGCACCAGGGCGTGCGCGCCGCCGCTGTCGCGGTGCTCGATCTCGCCGGAGAACAGCCAGCTCACGGTCTGCAGGCCGGTGTGCGGGTGCGGCGGCACGAGCATGCCGCCGGTGCGGCCGACGTCGTCGGGGCCGTAGTGGTCGACGAAGCACCAGGCGCCGATGAGGGACCGGCCGCGCTGCGGGAGCGTGCGGCGCACGGTCATCGCCCGTGGCCCGCCGAGCGGCACCTCGCGCGGCACCACGACCTCGACGGGGGCGACGTCGGAGTTCACGGGGTCCACTGTGCCACCGCCGGTGGCCCGGACGGGCCGCGCGGCGGCGGGTCCGGCGGGTCCGGCGGGTCCGGCGGCGGAGTGCGGCGGAGTGCGACCGGTCCGGCCGTGTCCAGCCGGGCAGCGTGATCGTCCTCGCAGACCCGGCCCCGCCGCCCGCGGGATCGTCCGCTCTCCGGGGATCTATGCTGCGAAGGACCCCGCAGCGCGGTGCTCGAAGTCGTGGTCGAGGAGGTGCCACCGTGGACGCGGACCCCCCTGTGTCGGGCGCACCCCGGTCGACCGCGGCCCGCCTCATCGACCGCGCGTCGAAGGACACCCCCGACTTCCGCATGCTGCGGATCCTCACGACCGGTCTGCCCATCGTCTTCATCGTGGCCATGGAGGTCGTCCGGCAGCTCGCGGTCGACCAGGACGGCCGGGGCCGCGCGCTCGGCATCACGCTCGTCCTCGTCGCGGCGGTCGGGATCGTGCTGTTCTCGACGTTCGTGCTCCGGCTCGTCGACCGCACCCAGCGTCAGCTGACCCGGCGCAACCGCGAGCTCGCAGCGGCCAACGCCGTCTCGAGCGCCGTCCGCGGCACGCTCGACCTCGACGAGCTGCTCGACGCCGCCCTCGACAGCGTGCTGGCCGCGAGCGGCGCGGTCGAGGCGAGCATCGTCACGTCCCAGCGCGACACCCGCTGGCCCAGCGACCGTCGCACCATCAAGCGGCGCACGAGCACGGACGGCGTCACCACGATGACCGCGGGCGGCGACGCGCTCGAGGTCCCACTCACCACGGGAGCCACCACCCTGGGCACGCTGCGGCTGCGCTTCGGACCGCGCATCGACCCGCGGGACGCGCTGCCGCACCAGACGCTCGAGACGATCGGCCAGCAGCTGGCCGGCGCCATCCAGACCGCGGAGCTGCTCGCCGACCTCCACCGCGGCATGCGCGAGGGCCACGCGTTCTACGACGTGCTGCTGCAGATCTCCAACCAGAACGCGCTGCCGGACACCCTCGCGGCGGTGATGAGCCACGCCCGTGAGCTGCTCGCCGCCGACGAGGCCGTGCTCACGCTCAACGCGGCGACCGCCCGGTCGCTGCAGGGCGACGGCGAGCTGTCCCGGGCCACCACGCTCGGTGACGGATCGATGTGCATCACGCCGGATCCCGAGCACCTCCACGACGCGCACGAGAACGCCCTGGTCTGCCCCGTGCGGTCGCTGCCTCAGGTGAAGCACTCGGTGACCGTCCCCGTGCGCGGGCCGGAGGGCACGTTCGGCGACGTCTGGCTCGCCCGGCACGCCGACCCGGCGTTCGACGACGGCGACCGGCGGTTCCTCGCCACGCTTGCCGAGCTCGCATCCATCGCGATCGCCAACGCCCAGCTGTTCGAGCAGCTGCGCAACACGGCCACGATCGCGGAGCGGGGGCGGATCGCGCGCGAGATGCACGACGGCATGGCCCAGGTCCTCGGCGTGACGCACCTGCGGCTGCGCGCGCTCGAGGCCCAGCCCGTGGTCCGCGACCTGACCGACGTCCACGACGAGATCACCGACCTCGCCGACCTGTGCCGCGAGGCCTACAGCGACGTGCGCGAGAGCATCCTCGGACTGCGCGAGTCCAGCCGTGTCGACCGCGCGCTCATGGAGAGCCTGCGAGCCTGCCTGGAGAACTACCAGCGGCAGAGCGGGATCCCCACCAGTCTCGATGCGGATGGCGCCGAGGACATCGTCCTGCCGCCGCGCTACCAGGTGCAGATCCTCCGCGTCGTGCAGGAGGCGCTCACCAACGTGCGCAAGCACTCCGGGGCGTCGACGGCGGTCGTGCGGGTTCGCGACGACCTGGTGCTCACCACGTTCGTGATCGAGGACGACGGCCGCGGGTTCGACGTCGCGACCCAGCCCTTCACCCGCGACGGGTTCGGCCTGCACTCCATGCGCGAACGGATGGAGCTGCTCGGGGGTACTCTCACGATCGACTCGGAGCCGGGTCGCGGCACCCGGGTGGTCGCGGCCGTCCCGAGCCCGTCCCAGTCCCGCTCGAGCTCGGAGGCCGCGCATGCCGCAGGGTGACGTCGTGCGCGTCCTGCTGGTCGACGACCAGCCGCTGTTCCGCACCGCGATCGCGTCACTCGTCAACGCGCAGGACGACTTCACCGTCGTGGGCGAGGCGGAGAACGGGCTGATCGCGGTCGAGCGGGCGCACGAGCTCGCACCGGACCTCATCGTCATGGACGTCGAGATGCCGGTGATGGACGGCGTCGAGGCCACGCGGCTGCTCACCGAGCAGATGCCGGGCATCCGGATCGTGATGCTCACCGTGTCCGACTCCGAGGAGCACCTGTTCGACGCCGTGCGCAACGGCGCGAGCGGCTACCTCCTCAAGGACCTCCGCCCCGACCAGCTCTACGACATGCTCCGCTCGGTCATGCGCGGCGACACCCCCATCTCGCCCGGGGTGGCCGGGCTCCTCCTCTCCGAGGTGCGCAGCGGCAACCTGACGGCCGTCGAGGCGCCGACCGCCACCCAGGGGCCGCCCATCACGGCGCGTGAGCTGGAGATCCTGCAGCTCGTCGCGGAGGGCCTGAGCAACAAGCAGATCGGGCGTCGGCTCTCGATCACCGAGGGCACCGTGAAGAACCACGTGCACAATGCCCTCGAGAAGCTGCACCTCGACAACCGGATCCAGGCGGCGTCGTACATCGTGCGCCAGGGTCTCGGGCGCGCTCCCGACCAGGGCTGACCCCGCCCCGGTCGGTACGGGTGGGTACACGTCGCCGCCCGGCAAAGTTGTGCCGTTGTGCGGATGTCGGGGCATGTGATCTCCGTCCTACCGTGGGGACGTCTCGATCGACGTCGACCCACGGGAGGAGCGGCTCGGTGCCTGGTGACCAGACGGACCCCGTCGTCCTCCTCTACGTGCACGCGCTGCTCGGTGAGGGGATCGCGTCCTACGTCACGGGCGAGACCGGTGTCACGGTCCGAGCCGTCCCCGTGGGGGACTCCGGTGCCGTGGCCGCCGCGCTCGCCGGCCATCCCCGTGTCGTCATCTTCGAGCGGTGCACCGGGGTCGACCCCGCCGACCTGTCCCGCCGGGCCCCGGGGGCGGTGCTCATCGACGTGAGCGCCGCGGTCACCACAGGTCCGCCGGTCCCCGAGCAGGGCGAGCCGCCCGAGGTCGAGGCGATCGTGCACGCCGTCGCCGGCGTGGGCGCACGCCACCCGCACGCCTCCTGAGACGCAGGTCACACCGCGTCCGATCAGGACATGTGCCGCGTCCGCAGAGATGTATCCGGTCTCTACCTCACGACGGATGGGCACCGCCACTCGCCACGACGACGATCGAGGCGGAGGGAGACCTCCAGCCGAACCGGTGCGCACCTGCACCGGGCTCGATGACGAGGATGGGGGCGACAAGGCCCATGACGACGCTGACACAGCCCGAGACGGAGCCGACGACGAAGCCGGACGGGATCTCGGAGCGCACGCTGTCACGCCTGGTCACGTGGGGGGCAGCCGCACTGGTGCTCCTCCTCGCGGTGTTCGGCGTGCTGTACACCCTGGGGCAGCGGAGCACCTCCGGCCCGACTCTGGCCGAGCGCCAGGTCAGCGCGGCCGAGGACGCCGTCAAGGCGGCGCCGCAGAACGTGCAGAACCGGCTCAAGCTCGCCGCGACGTACCAGGCCGTCGGTCGCCTCGACGACGCCGTCGCCCAGTTCGACGAGGTCCTCAAGGCCGTCC
>JAJXTD010000134.1 GCA_021784035.1 Actinomycetes bacterium
ATCGACCTCGCCCGGGCCCTCGACGCGCACACCCGTGCCGGCCACGCGGCCGTCGGCGACCGGGCCTCCGGGCGGCTCGAGCCGGGAGCGCCTGCGACGTACGCCGTCTGGACGGCAGACTTCGACCCCACCGGCTGGCCCGACCTGTCGACCGGAGCCGCGTCCCCGACGTGCCTGCGCACCGTGGTGCGCGGGACGACGGTGCACGACTCCGGCCTACTCGAGGAGGTGGCGGCGTGAGCCGCTCGACGACCGATCCGCGTCGCATGCTCGACCTGGATCCCGTGACCATCCGGAAGGCGCGCGCGCTCGCGCGCCGGGCCGGCGCGCCCGTGGTGTCGCTGGCGAAGCGGCACACCACGGTGTCCGTCGAGCGTGCCGTGCTGCGCCTCGCCGGGCTCGAGGGCGCCGACGTCGAGGGCATCCCGTGGGTGAACCGGCTCGTCGACGTCGTCCGGGCCGACGCCGGCCTCGAGCACGGGGTCGCCCTCCCGGTGTGGGACGCCATGGCGCGCACCGGCGACGACCTGCTCACGGTCGCGCAGAAGGCCGCCGCGGGCTCGGTGACGTTCCGCGTGCCCGAGGGCCGGGACGCAGCACGAGCCGCGAAGGCCGCCCGCGCACAGGTGGCGGCGGGCATCCGGCGGATCGACGCGAACCGCCGGCAGCGCGACCGCCTCATCACGCGCTTCGGGCCGCAGCCCGCGCCGTGGATCTACCTCATCGTCGCCACCGGCGACATCTACGAGGACATCCCGCAGGCGCAGGCCGCCGCGCGCGAGGGCGCCGACGTCATCGCCGTCATCCGCTCCACCGGTCAGTCGCTGCTCGACTACGTGCCGGAGGGGCCGACCCGCGAGGGCTACGCCGGCACCTACGCCACGCAGGCGAACTTCCGGCTGATGCGGGCGGCGCTCGACGAGACGAGCGCCGAGCTCGGCCGCTACGTGCGGCTGACGAACTACGCCTCGGGCCTGTGCATGCCGGAGATCGCGTCACTCGCGGGGCTCGAGCGGCTCGACATGATGCTCAACGACTCGATGTACGGGATCCTCTTCCGCGACATCAACCCGGTCCGCACGTTCGTCGACCAGCGGTTCAGCCGCCAGATCCACGCCCGCGCGGGGATCATCATCAACACCGGCGAGGACAACTACCTCACGACCGCAGACGCGGTCGACGCCGCGCACACCGTCACCGTGAGCCAGCTGCTCAACGAGTTCTTCGCCAAGGAGGCGGGGCTCGCGGACTGGCAGCTCGGCCTCGGCCACGCGTTCGAGATCAACCCCGACCTCCCGGACTCGTTCCGGCTCGAGCTGGCCCACGCCATGCTCGCGCGGGCGCTGTTCCCCGACGCGCCGCTGAAGTGGATGCCGCCCACGAAGCACATGACCGGGGACGTGTTCCGTGGCTACCTCCTCGACGGGTTCTTCAACCTGGCCGGCGCGCTCACCGGCCAGGGGATCCTGCTCGTGGGCATGATGACCGAGGCCGTCGTCACGCCGTGGCTGTCCGACCGCGACCTCGCGCTGCAGAACGTCCGCTACGTCTTCAACGCCGCGGGCAACCTGCGCGAGGACTTCCGTCCCGCGCCGGACGGCTTCATCGCGAACCGGGCGCGCCAGGTGCTCGGCGAGGCCGTCGACCTGCTCGACCGCATCGTCGACGACACCCTGCTCGAGGCGATCGCGGACGGCACCTTCGGCCTGATGAAGCGTCCGGCCGACGCCGGCCGCGGGCTCGACGGCGTGGTGCGCAAGGAGTCCGGCTACCTCAACCCCGCGACCGACCTGCTCGAGGAAGGGGCGACGCGATGAGCAAGGCGAAGCCGAACCGGAACATCGTGCGGCCCTACGGCGACGCGACCGGTGACGGCATGGTGCAGATGTCCTTCACGCTGCCGCTGCCGCACGACAAGCGGGCCGAGGGCGCCGCTCAGCTGTTCGCCACGAAGATGGGCATGGACCCGGCCATGGTCGTGCACGCGAAGGCGATGGGACCGGACTTCACGTTCTTCGTCGTCTACGGCCCCGTGCACCACCTCGTCGACGTCCGCGACGTCGTGGTCCAGGAGCGGGACTACCCGCTGCTCGCGCCGAAGGAGGTCAACGCCGCCATCAAGCGGGGGCTGCGCCGCCCGCTCGTCGTCGTGGGGGCGTGCATCGGGACCGACGCCCACACCGTGGGCATCGACGCCATCCTCAACATCAAGGGCTTCGCGGGGGAGAAGGGCCTGGAGTACTACTCCGAGATCACCGTCGTGAACCTCGGCGCCCAGGTCGCGGTGCCCGAGCTCGTCGAGCAGGCCCGCGCGCACAAGGCGGACGCGGTCCTCGTCTCGCAGGTCGTCACGCAGCGCGACGCCCACCTGCACAACACCAAGGAGATGAGTGCGGCGTTCCGCGAGGCGTTCCCCGCCGAGCGGCGCCCCCTCCTGGTGGTCGGCGGGCCGCGCTTCGACGAGCTGGCGACCGCCGAGCTCGGCGTCGACCGCATCTTCGGCCGGGGCACGACCCCCGGCGAGGTGGCCTCCTACCTCGTCAGCGCCCTCGTGCCGGTGCCGGACGCTCGTCCGGCCAACCGCCCCGACACCCGGAAGAAGGCCTCGTGAACGACGACCAGCGCCTCGGCGCGAGCGTGACCCACCGCCGCTACGTGCCCTACAGCCACGCGCACTACGGCGGCAACCTCGTCGACGGCGCCTACGTGCTGGGCATGTTCGGCGACGTCGCGACCGAGCTGTGCATCCGCACCGACGGGGACGAGGGGTTGTTCGCCGGCTACGACGAGGTCGCGTTCCGCGCCCCCGTCATGGGCGGCGACGTGCTCGAGGCCACCGCGACCGTCGTCCGCGTGGGCCGGCGCTCGCGCGGCGTGGCGTTCGAGGCCCGAGTGGTGTGCCGGGCGGATTCCACGTTCTCGGCGTCGGCGGCCACCGTGCTCGACGAGCCGATCGTGGTCACGACGGCGACCGGCACGGTCGTCGTCCCGGGCTGACGGCGGACGGCATACGACGTCAGGACGGTGCCGGCGCCTGGCTGCGCCGCAGCGCCGACGCGCCCAGGGCGGCGGCGAGCAGCGCCGCGGCGGCGCCGAGGCCGAGCGCCCAGCGGGGGCTGGCGTGCTCGGCGACCCACCCGATGAGCGGACCGCCGACCGGGGTGCTCCCGAGGAAGGCGACGGCCCACAGCGCCATGACGCGGCCGCGCATCTGCGGTCGGGACGTCACCTGCAGCGTCGCGTTGCCGACGGACAGGAACCACACGCTCGCGGCGCCCACGAGCAGCAGCGCCGCCAGCGCGAACGGCACGGTCGGCGCGAGCGCGGTGAGCGCGGTCGCCGCGCCGAACGCCGTCGACGAGGCGACCATCGGCCGGATCCCCGTCGCGTGCCGGCTCGCGCTCACCAGACCGCCGACGACCGCGCCGATCCCCATCGCGGAGAAGACCCAGCCGAGCGTCGTCGCGCCGGCGCCGAACGTGTCCGTCACGAGCGCCGGCAGCGACACCTGGAACTCGTAGGTGAGGGTGCCGACCAGCGCCATCATGAGCAGCGGCACGAACAGGTCCCGGGTGCGCCGTACGTAGGCGAGGCCCTGGCGCAGCTGACCGGGCGCGCGCGGGGTGGGGGTGGACGGCCGGAGGGCGGTGGCGTCCATCGCGAGGTAGGCCACGATGACGGCAGCGAAGCTCACGGCGTTGACCAGGAAGCAGACGCCGACGCCGAGGGTCGCGATGAGCACGCCCGCGACGGCCGGGCCCACGGCGCGGGAGGCGTTGACGACGACCGAGTTCAGCGTCACGGCGTTGCGCACGAGCCGCTCGGGCACCATCTCGCGGACGAACGCCTGGCGCGCCGGGTTGTCCATCGTGTTGACCAGCCCGAGGGCGAGGGACAGCAGCAGGACCCACGCCATCGTGATGTCCTCGCGCACCGTGAGCACGCCGAGCAGCAGCGCCTGCACGGCCGCCGCGCTCTGGGTGCCGACCAGGAGGCGGCGCTTGTCGACGCGGTCGACCAGGACTCCGGCGTACGGTCCGAGCAGCAGGATCGGCAGCGTCTGCAGCGCGATGGCGAGTCCGAGCCAGGTGGCCGACCCGGTGAGCTGGAGCACGAGCCAGGCGAGCGCGACGGACTGCATCCACGTCCCGGCGAGCGAGACGGCCTGGCCGGTGAAGAACTTCCGGTAGTTCGGCACCGTCAGCGACGCGAACGTCCGCCCGGGCTCGCCCTCGCCCGGCGGGGCCTGCTCGGGTACGTCGTCGGGAACGGTCGGCTCGACCGGGTCGGGGGAGGACATCGCGCCCATCCTCGCACCCGGGACCCGACCCACCCCCGGAGCCCGAGTTACACCTCGGACCGACCGGTTCGGGCCGGCGAACAGGTGGGTACGACGTGTAACTCGCGCTCGGGTGGAACGGGGGTCGGGCGGGTGGTGGCGCGGCTAGGGTCGAGGGATGGCCCGGTACTTCGACGTGCACCCGGACAACCCGCAGGCCCGGTCGATCTCGCAGGTCGCGGATATCGTGCGCGACGGAGGGCTCATCGCCTACCCCACGGACTCCTGCTTCGCGCTCGGCTGCGCGATGGGCAACGTCCACGGGCTGGCCCGCATCCGCGAGATCCGCCACCTCGACGAGCGGCACCACTTCACGCTCGTGTGCGCGGACTTCGCGCAGCTGGGGCAGTACGTCGCGGTCAGCACGGCGATGTTCCGCACGGTGAAGGCGTGCACCCCCGGGAGCTACACGTTCATCCTGCCGGCCTCGCGGGAGGTGCCGCGGAAGCTGCAGAACCCGAAGAAGATGACGGTCGGGGTGCGCATCCCCAAGCATGCGGTGGTGCAGGCGCTGCTCACCGAGCTCGGCGAGCCGATCGTGTCGAGCACGCTGCTGCTGCCCGACGAGGACGAGCCGATGACCGTGGGGTGGGAGATCAAGGAGCGTCTCGACCATCTCGTCGACGCCGTCATCGACTCGGGCGACTGCGGCGTCGAGCCGACCACCGTCGTCGACCTGTCCGGTCCGGAGCCCGAGATCCTCCGCGTCGGGGGCGGGGACCCCAGCCGGTTCGCCTGACCGCACGGGGTCCGTGACCGGCCTCGCACGCCGGAGCGGAACCATCGCCACCCCGTCCGACGTCGCACTCCTGTGAGGCTCGCGCCGCCCAGGTCCGGGCATCCCGCTCCCGTAGCCTGGCGCCATGCCTGAGCCGCGCGCCGCGACCGCGTCGCGCACGGAGCTGGTGCTGCGGGTCGCCGGGTCGCTGGGCGGTGCCGCGCTCCTCGCCCTGTCGTTCCCGCCGTACGACGTCGTCTGGCTCGCCCCGCCCGCCCTCGCGCTGATGACCCTGAGCTGGCACGGCGTTCGGGTCCGGCGCGGGCTGTGGCTCGGCTACCTCGCCGGCCTCGTGTTCCTCCTCTGGCACCTGGTGTGGATGCGGGTCATCGGTGACGACGCCTGGGTGCTGCTCGCCGGGTCGTTCGCGCTGTTCGTCGGCCTCGTCGGCGCCGGCGTCGCGGCCACCTCGCGGCTGCGCGTGTGGCCGCTCGCCGTGCCGCTGATGTGGGTCCTCTCCGAGGCGATCCGCGACCGGGCCCCCCTCGGCGGCTTCCCCTGGGGCCGGCTCGCCTACGGCCAGACGGCGACCACGCTGACGCCGTACGCCGCCCTCGGCGGTGCCCCGCTGGTCACGTTCGCGGTCGCCCTCGTCGGCGCCCTGCTGGCCTACGCCTGGATCGAGCGGCGCCGTCCGCGCGCGGCCGTCGGTGCGCTCGTCGGCGTCGCGATCGTCTGCACGGCGGGCGGGCTCGTCCCGCTGCCGACGGACGGGGAGAGCGGGGGAGGGCCCGCCACGGTCACGGCAGCGGTGGTGCAGGGCAACGTGCCCGGCGCGGGCATGGGCGCCTTCGACCAGCGCGCGATCGTCCTGGAGAACCACGTGCGGGAGACCGAGCGGCTCGCCGCCGACGTCGCCGCCGGCCTCACCCCGCGGCCCGACCTCGTCATCTGGCCGGAGAACTCCACCGACATCGACCCCTTCCGCGACCCCCAGGCGCACGCGGAGATCCAGCAGGCGGTCGACGCGGTCGACGTCCCGGTGCTCGTCGGCGCGGTCGTCAACGCGCCGGACGACCCCGACCGCATCTGGAACGTCGGGATCGTGTGGCTGCCGACGTCGTCGGGCACACCGGGGCCGGGGGACTACTACGTGAAGCAGCACCCCGTGCCCTTCGGCGAGTGGATCCCGGCGCGGGCTCTGCTGTCGCGGCTCATCACCCGGTTCGACCGCGTCCCGCGCGACTTCGCGGCCGGGGACAGCACGGGCGTCCTCGACGTCGGCCCGGCGCGGCTCGGGGACCTCATCTGCTTCGAGGTGTCCTACGACGAGCTCGGTCGCGCCGCGGTCCGCGGCGAGGGCGTCCGGGGCGAGCTCGCCGGCCTCGGCGCCCGCATCCTCACCGTGCAGACGAACAACGCGACGTACGGCTACACCGGTCAGCCCGAGCAGCAGATGGCGATGTCCCGGCTGCGCGCCGTGGAGCACGGCCGCGCGGTTCTCATCGCCGCGACCAGCGGGATCAGCGCGATCATCCGGCCGGATGGCTCGGTGGCACAGTCGCTGCCGGAGTTCACCGCGGGCTACCTCGTGCAGAAGGTGCCGCTGCGCGACACCCTGACGCTGTCCGACCGGGTCGGCGCCGTGCCCGAGATCGCGGCGTGCCTCGCCGCGCTGGTCCTGGTCGGGATGGCCGTATTCGGCCGTCGGCGCACCGGAGACATAGGCTCGACCCTCGACCCGTCCACCGAGGAGTCCGTACCGTGAGCGAGGCGACCTTCGCCGATCTCGGCCGCATCGTGGTGATCGTCCCCACGTACAACGAGCGCGAGAACCTGCCGCTGATCACGGCACGGGTGCGTGCCGCCGTGCCCGAGGCGCACGTGCTGGTGGCCGACGACAACAGCCCGGACGGCACCGGCACGATCGCCGACGACCTCGCTGCCGGCGACGACCACGTCCACGTGATGCACCGCCGCGGCAAGGAGGGGCTCGGGGCCGCCTACCTCGCGGGCTTCGACTGGGCGCTGGAGAACGGCTTCGACGTCGTGGTCGAGATGGACGCCGACGGCTCGCACCAGCCCGAGCAGCTCCCGCGCCTGCTCGACGCGCTGCGCGACGCCGACCTCGTGCTCGGCTCGCGCTGGGTCCCGGGCGGGTCGGTGGTCAACTGGCCGAAGTCGCGCGAGGTGCTGTCCCGCGGCGGCAGCCTCTACACCCGGCTCATGCTCGGCGTGCCGATGCGGGACGCCACGGGGGGGTACCGCGCCTTCCGCGCGGACACGCTGCGCAAGCTCGACCTCGTCGGGGTCGAGAGCGCCGGCTACTGCTTCCAGGTCGAGCTCGGCTGGCGCGCGGTCAGGGCCGGCATGCGCGTGCGCGAAGTCCCGATCGAGTTCGTGGAGCGCGAGCTCGGCGACTCGAAGATGAACCAGCGGATCGTGGCCGAGGCGCTGTGGCGCGTCACGCTCTGGGGCGCGCAGGACAAGGCCCGCAGGGCCCGGCGCCTGCTGGCCGGGAAGCGCTCCGGCGGCGCGGGCTGGTGACCCCGTGAACCCGTGGCTGATCCTCGTTCTGGTCGCCTACCCGGTCGTCGAGTGGATCGCCGCGTCGTGGCTCGCGTCCTACGTCGGCTGGGGCGGCGTGCTGCTCGTCGTGCTCGCCCTCGTGCTCGTCGGCGCGGCGGTCATGCGTCGGGCCGGGTTCGCCGCGACCCGCTCGCTGCGTCCGGTCAGCTACCAGGGCTCGACGGTCCTGCCGGGCACGACACCCGAGACGATCAGCCAGGTGGGCCGCGACGTGAGCGACGCCGGCGCCCTGTTCGTGGCCGGGTTCCTCATCGCGCTGCCGGGCCTGCTCACGAGCGCGATCGGGCTGCTCCTGCTCGTCCCGCCGCTGCGCCGCTGGGTGCGCTCGCGGTTCGCCCGCTCGGTGCGGCGCCGGGCCGAGGCCGCCGGCGTCCTGTTCGATGCCCGGACGACGACCATGACCGTGCAGGGCGACGTCGTGCGCGAGGACGTCCCGCCCCCGCCGCGCGGCGAGATCATCTCGGGCGAGATCGTGCGCGACCCCCCGGAGGACGACGGCCGCTGACCGGGGCGCCGCAACGCCGACGAGCCCGGGTCCTGGGGACCGCGGGCTCGTCGGGAGGGGAAGTGCGCGACCGGGAGGGGGAAGGGCCCCCCGGCCGAGGTCGTCAGGCCGTCTTCTTGGCCGGGGTCCGGCCGTCGCGGAGCAGCTCGATCCGCTCCTGGAGGAGGACCTCGAGGTACTC
>JAJXTD010000135.1 GCA_021784035.1 Actinomycetes bacterium
GCTGACGGCATCGGCCGCCGGCCCGGGCACGGCATTCCTCCTCACGGCCGCGACTACGGCACCGGTCGTCGCCGACGCGATCCGCTGGTGGTCCGCGCGCTCCGGCACCGGCGTGCCGCGCGACCTGCGCGTCGTCGTCGCCGACCTGCCCGGGCTCGAGCTGGCCGAGGCGGACGGCCGCACGATCCGGGTCGACGCCGACGCCGCCGGCTGGGGCTGGAGCGCCGCCGCTACCGTCCGGCCCGGGCGCATGGACCTGCTCACGGTGCTCGCGCACGAGGTCGGGCACGTGCTCGGCCGGGGCCACGAGGAGACCGGCGTCATGCGCGCCACGCTCGAGCCCGGCGTCCGCCCGCGCGACCTGACGCCGTCGTCGGTGGTCTCACGCGACGCGACGGACGTGGTCCGTCCCGTGTCCGCAACCGCGACCGTCGCCGCCGTCCACGGGAACGGGACGGCGGCGGCGATCCCGGCGTCGGCCGTGCCGCACCGGTCCCCGGCGTCGGCCGTCGTCGCGGTCGGGATGATCGCGGCGGCCGGCCTCGTGGCCGCGGGCCGATCGGCGGGCTCCGGCGCGCTGGCGACCGCATCGGCCGGGCAGCCCGCGCGTGCCGACCTCCTGCCGCTGCTGCTCCTCCTGCTCGTGCTCGGCGGAGTCGCCACCGGAGCCCGGCGCCGCCGTCGTACCCTCGCCGGGTGACGCATCCCCGACGCAGAGCCGGCCTCGCGGCCGCGCTCGCGCTCGTCGTCGCGGCACTGGCCGGCTGCAGCGAGTCCACGCCGACGGCCGCGCCGAGCGCCTCCGCGACCGACAGCGCGTCGAGCCGGGCCAAGGCGTGCGCGGCGGTCGTCGACGAGATCGTCACGGCCACCCAGCAGTACGTCGACACCTACGGGCCGCTGCCCGTCGGGGGATCGGCGTCGCCGACGCCGTCGGCCGCCTCGACCGCGGGACCGGACGGCGACTTCAAGCAGGCGCTCGCCGACGCGCAGCGGAACCTCACCGACCTCGGCTGCGACGTGGCAGCGGCGCAGACCGACCTCGCGGCCGGCCTCGGCCGCGTGACGGCCCGCGGGCCGGTGGCCACCGCTGTGCTGCTGCAGACCAAGGCGGCCATCACGGGGCGGCTCCCGAAGGACCCTGTGAAGCGGACCGTCTCGCCCGCGGATGACCTCGCGGTCGCGCTGTCCGAGGCGCCGAGCGGCTCCACGATCACGCTGAGGGCCGGCACGTACACCCTCGAGGACGCCCTCGTCCTGCTCACCGGCGTCACGCTCAAGGGCGCCGGGCGCGACACCACGCTGATCCGCTCGCCCGGAGCGGACGCCACCGTGCTCGTGCTCACCGGCGACCGGGTCACGCTCACCGGACTCGCCGTGGCGCACACGGGATCGAGGCCCGCGTCGGTGCTGCTCGGCGGGCCGGACGTCTCGCTCGCGCTCACCGGGGTCCGACTGTCCGGCGCGCGGGCCGACGCGCAGGGCCAGGGCGGCGCGGGCGTCCTTCTCTCCGCCCGCGGTACGGCGACGACGACGGCCACCGCGACCACGCTCGAGATGACCGGCGTCGACGTGACCGGCAACGGGGCGGCGGGGGTGGTGCTCGCCGGGAACCACCGGGTGAGCATCCTGACGTCGCAGTTCCGCGCGAACGGCCAGTGCGGTGTGTGCTTCCTCGACGCGAGCTCCGGGTCGGTGCAGGGCAGCACGTTCACCGCCAACGCCGTGGGCGTGGTGGCCACCGGCTCGGCCCGCCCGACCCTGATCGCGAACACGTTCACCGGCGGCCAGGTGGGGGTGCAGGCGTCCGGCAGCTCGGTACCCGTCCTGTCGCGCAACACGATGTCGCGCATGGCGCGGGCGGCGATCATCCTCACCGGTCCGGTGACCGGACGGATCGACGGCACCGTGTGCCGCGCGGTGAAGTTCGGGATCGTCCTGAGTCCCACGTCGCTGCCCGACCTCGGCACGAACTCCTGCACCGTCGCCCGGTCGAAGACCTGATGCCCGCGGGTGCCTGCCCGCGATGACGCCCGCCACGCCGTGACGCCGACGTACAGTCGCCGCATGGCAGACGTGCGCGACCTCCGCGAGACGGACCACGCGGCCGTGGGCGCCGTCGCGCTGGCCTGCGAGCAGACCGGACCCGTGTCGGCGAGCGACCCGCGCTACCTCGCGCACGTGAGGTCCCGCGGTCGGATCGCCGTCCGCGAGGAGTCCGGGTCGGTCGTGGGGTACGGCGGCGTCGTCGACATGCGCGGCACGTCGTTCCTGACCGACCTGTTCGTCGCGCCCGCCGCGCGCGGCGCCGGGCACGGCGGTGCGCTGCTCGAGGTCCTCTGGGGCGGGGGAGCGACCCGGGCCACCTCGTCCTCGCAGGACCCGCGCGCGCTGGCGGCGTACGCCCGGTTCGGCGCGACCCCGCGCTGGCCGCTCGTCCGGCTGCGGCTGACCGGCGCTCCGGTCGTCCCGCAGGTCCCGGTCGTGCACGATGCCGTCACGCCCGGTGACGCCGGCTGGACCCTTGACCTCGACGGGACCGAGACGGTCCGCGTGCTCGCCGGGCCGGGCGAGGTCGCCGCCACCGCCGTGGTACGCCGCGACGGCGATCGATGGACCGTGCTGCGGGCCACGACTCCGGACCCGCGCGGGCTCGCCGTCCTCGTCGCCGACCTCCGCCGCCGCGCAGGTGCCGACGGCGACGTCGACATCGCGGTGCCTGGTCCGCACCCGGGGTTCGCCGACCTGCTCGGCGCCGGTGCCCGGATCGTCGACGTCGACCTGTGGTGCGCCACGCCCGACGCCGTGGACCTCGTCGACCCGACCCACGAGCTGCCCTCGCCCGCGCTGGCCTGATCTGGCCGGACACCGGGCCGGCCCTACCGCCTCGGGTCCCGCGCGGTGTGACCGGTCGCCGGATTCCCGGCGGCGGCCGTCCCACCGGGACCGGTACGCTCGGCATGCCCGAGCCCGACGCCTCGTACCCGTCGGGTCCCCTGCGGCCGGCCCCTCGTCACGGTCGTCCCGCCGAGCACCAGGAGTCGACGTGCCCCAGATCTCCGTCCGCCAGCCCGACGGCACCCTCGAGGAGCGGACGGTCGCCGACGGCACCACCGCCGCCGAGGTGCTCCCGGACCGCTCCGTCGTCGTCGCCCGGGTGAAGGGCGAGCTCAAGGACCTGGCCTACGTCGTGGCCGAGGGCGACGAGATCGAGCCGGTCACGGTCGACTCCGAGGACGGTCGCGCGGTCCTGCGCCACTCGACCGCCCACGTCCTCGCGCAGGCCGTGCAGCAGCTCTTCCCCGAGGCGAAGCTCGGGATCGGCCCGCCGATCCGCGACGGCTTCTACTACGACTTCGACGTCGAGCGGCCCTTCACCCCCGAGGATCTGGCCGCCCTCGAGAAGCGCATGCAGGACATCGTCAAGTCGAACCAGAGGTTCGCCCGCCGGGTGGTCTCCGAGGACGCCGCGCGTGCCGAACTCGCCCACGAGCCGTACAAGCTCGAGCTCATCGGCCTCAAGGGAGGCTCCGACCTCGGCGAGGTGATGGAGGTCGGCGGCACCGAGCTCACCATCTACGACAACCTCGACGCGAAGACCGGCGAGCGCGCCTGGTACGACCTGTGCCGCGGCCCGCACGTGCCCAGCACCCGCGTCATCCCCGCGTTCAAGCTCATGCGCTCCGCCGCGGCGTACTGGCGCGGCAGCGAGAAGAACCCGATGCTCCAGCGCATCTACGGCACCGCGTGGGAGACCCGCGACGCGCTCAAGGCCCACCTCGCGTTCCTCGAGGAGGCGGAGAAGCGCGACCACCGACGGCTCGGCACCGAGCTCGACCTGTTCAGCTTCCCCGAGGAGATCGGCTCGGGCCTCGCCGTCTTCCACCCCAAGGGCGGCGTCGTGCGCCGGGCCATGGAGGACTACTCGCGCAAGCGGCACGAGGAGGCGGGCTACGAGTTCGTCAACACCCCGCACCTGACCAAGAGCACGCTCTACGAGATCTCCGGCCACCTCGACTGGTACGCCGAGGGCATGTACCCGCCCATGGAGCTCGACGCCGAGTACGACGAGGACGGCGTGCTCAAGCGGCCCGGGCAGAAGTACTACATGAAGCCGATGAACTGCCCCATGCACAACCTCATCTTCGACGCGCGCGGACGGTCCTACCGCGAGCTTCCCCTGCGCCTGTTCGAGTTCGGCACCGTCTACCGCTACGAGAAGTCCGGCGTCGTGCACGGCCTCACCCGCGCCCGCGGCTTCACCCAGGACGACGCGCACATCTACTGCACCGTCGAGCAGATGCCCGGCGAGCTCGACTCGCTGCTCACGTTCGTCCTGGACCTGCTCCGCGACTACGGCCTCGACGACTTCTACCTCGAGCTGTCGACCAAGGACCCGGTGAAGTTCGTCGGCAGCGACGACGACTGGGAACGCGCGACCGAGACGCTCCGCGAGGCGGCGCAGCGGCAGAACCTCGAGCTCGTCATGGACCCCGGCGGTGCCGCGTTCTACGGGCCGAAGATCTCGGTCCAGGCCCGCGACGCGATCGGCCGCACGTGGCAGATGTCGACCATCCAGGTCGACTTCAACCTGCCCGAGCGCTTCGGGCTCGAGTACACCGCTGCCGACGGGTCGCGCCAGCGCCCGGTGATGATCCACCGCGCGCTGTTCGGGTCGATCGAGCGGTTCTTCGCCGTCCTGCTCGAGCACTACGCCGGCGCCTTCCCGGCCTGGCTCGCGCCGGTGCAGGTCGTGGGCATCCCGATCACCGACGGCCACGTGGACTACCTCCAGGACGTGGCCGCGCAGCTGCGCGCCGCCGGGATCCGCGTCGACGTCGACACCAGCGACGACCGGATGCAGAAGAAGATCCGCAACGCGCAGAAGCAGAAGGTCCCCTACATGCTCATCGCCGGGGACGACGACGTCGCGAGCGGCGCGGTCTCGTTCCGCTTCCGGGACGGGACGCAGAAGAACGGCGTCCCGATCGCCGAGGCGATCGCGGAGATCGTCGACGCCGTCGCGCGCCGGGTCCAGGTGTGAGCGCGTCGTGAGCGGCGCCGAGGCGTGGGACCGGCTCTGGACGCCGCACCGGATGGCCTACATCAAGGGGCAGGACAAGCCACGGCACACCGGCGCGGGGGAGGAGTGCCCGTTCTGCACGGCGCCGTCGCTCGAGGGCGACGCCAGCCTCGTCGTCGCGCGCGGTGACCTCGTGTACGTCGTCCTCAACCTCTACCCCTACAACAGCGGCCACCTCATGGTGTGCCCGTTCCGCCACGTCGCGGACTACACAGATCTCGACACCGCCGAGGTGGCCGAGCTCGGCGCCTTCACCCAGCGCGCGATGACGACCCTGCGCGCCGTGTCCGACGCGCAGGGGTTCAACATCGGGCTGAACCAGGGCTCGGTCTCCGGTGCCGGGGTCGCGGGCCACCTGCACCAGCACGTGGTCCCGAGGTGGGGCGGCGACACGAACTTCATGGCGGTCATCGGCGCCACGAAGACCCTGCCGCAGCTGCTGCTGGAGACGCGCGAGCTCCTCGTCGCAGCCTGGTAGCCGCCCGTAGGTCGGCACCGTGCACGGAGGGCGGTCCGCGGATCCGGGTGCGAGACTGGGGGCATGATCACCGCGCTCACGACGCTGCCGGTGCTCGTCTACGACGGCGACTGCGCGTTCTGCTCCACGAGCGTCCGCTGGCTGCGGTCCCGGTTCCCGGCATCCTTCGCCGCCGTGCCCTACCAGCGCACGGACCTGGCGTCGCTCGGCCTCACCGAGCGCGAGTGCCATGACCGGGTGCAGTGGATCGGCGACGTCGCGGCGCCCGCGACCACGCGGGAGAGTGGCGCGCGAGCGGTCGGTGCGCTCCTGCGGCGCGGCGGCGTCGACCGCGGCGGGGTGCTCGGTGCCCTGTGCCGCGTCGCGGGTGCGCTCACCGCCGTAGCGCCCACGTCGTGGGCGGCCGAGGGCGTCTACCTGCTCGTCGCGGCGAACCGGGACCGGCTGCCCGGCGGGACGCCGACCTGCGGCCGCTGACCACCATCCCCGGCTGGTCAGCGGCCGTCGGGGTCAGCGTGCGGCCGACTCCTCCTGGATCTTCTTCGCCAGCTGCGACGGCATCGGCTCGTGACCGAGGTAGGACCGTGTGAACGTGGCGGTCCCGTGCGAGAGCGACCGGAGCTCGACGGCGTAGCGGGTGAGCTCGAGCTCGGGCACCTCGGCGACGATCTGGGTGCGACCGCTGCCGACCGGCTCGCTGCCGGAGACCCGGCCGCGCCGGCCGGACAGGTCGCTCATGACCGCGCCGACGTACTCGTCCGCCACGAGGACACGGATCCGGTCGACCGGCTCGAGCAGGGAGATCGTCGCCGCGGCGGCCGCCTCCTTGAGCGCGAGGCCCCCCGCCTGCTGGAACGCCATGTCCGAGGAGTCGACCGAGTGCGCCTTGCCGTCGACGAGAGTGACGCGGATGTCGATGAGCGGGTAGCCCGCCGCGACGCCGCGATCCATCTGCGCCCGCACGCCCTTCTCCACGCTCGGGATGAAGTTCCGCGGCACCGCGCCGCCCACGACCCGGTCGACGAACTCGAAGCCGGAGCCCGAGGGGAGCGGCTCGACCTCGATGTCGCACACCGCGAACTGCCCGTGCCCGCCGGACTGCTTGACCAGACGGCCGTGTCCCTTGCTCGGCCCGGCGAACGTCTCCCGCAGCGAGACCCGCAGCGGGACCGAGTCGACGGCGACTCCGTACCGGTTGCGCAGGCGGTCGAGCAGGACGTCGACGTGTGCCTCGCCCATGCACCACAGCACGAGCTGGTTCGTCTCGGGGTTGCGCTCCAGGCGCATGGTCGGGTCCTCCGCGACGAGCCGGCCGAGGCCCTGTGCCAGCTTGTCGTCGTCGGCCTTGGAGTGGGCGACGATCGCGACGGGGAGCAGCGGGTCGGGCATGACCCACGGCTCGACGAGCAGCGGATTCTCCTTCTCGCTCAAGGTGTCTCCGGTCTCGGCGCGCGAGAGCTTGGCCACGGCCACGATGTCGCCCGCGACCGCGTGGCCCACCGTGCGCTGGGTCTTGCCCAGCGGCGAGGACAGTGCGCCCACGCGCTCGTCCACGTCGTGGTCCTCGTGCCCCCGGTCCGGGTCGAAGTGCCCGGAGACGTGGACGGTGGCGTCGGGGCGCAACGTGCCGCTGAACACGCGGACGAGCGAGACGCGGCCGACGTACGGGTCGGTCGTGGTCTTGACCACCTCGGCGCAGAGCGGGCCGTCGACGTCGCACGCCAGCGGCTCCCGCGGTGCACCGTCGGGTGAGGTGACGGCGGGCAGCGGGTGCTCGAGCGGGGACGGGAAGCCGCGGACGACGAGCTCGAGCAGCTCGGTCGTGCCGAACCCGGCGGGCAGCAGCGCCGAGGCGAGCACCGGGTAGAACGAGCCCCGGGCGACGGCCGTCTCCAGGTCTGCGATCAGGGTCTCGACGTCGAGGTCCTCGCCGCCGAGGTAGCGGTCCATGAGGGTCTCGTCCTCGCTCTCGGCGATGATCCCCTCGATGAGCGCCCCGCGCGCGTTCTCGATCAGCGGCAGGTGCTCGGCGTCGGGGGCGCTGGTGACGCGGCCTCCCGACGAGTAGTCGTAGACCTGCTGGGTGAGCAGTCCGATGAGTCCGGCCACGGTGCCGTCGTCGGCGTGCATGGGCAGGTAGAGCGGCAGGACGCCGTCCCCGAAGACCCGCTGGCAGATCGCGACGACGTCGTCGAAGTCGGCGCGCTCCTTGTCGAGCTTGGTGACGACGACGGCGCGCGGCATGCCGACGGCGGCGCACTCCTCCCACAGCAGCTGCGTGGCCCCGTCGACGCCGTCGGCCGCCGAGACCACGAACAGCGCGGCGTCGGCGGCGCGGAGGCCCGCGCGGAGGTCACCGACGAAGTCGGCATACCCGGGGGTGTCGATCAGGTTGACCTTGACCCCGTCGACCACGAGCGGGGCCAGGGCGAGGCCCACGGAGCGCTGCTGGCGCAGCTCGGCCTCGTCGAAGTCCGACACGGTCGTGCCGTCCTCGACGCGGCCGGGGCGCGGGAGGGTCCCGGCCGCCACGAGGAGCTGCTCGACGAGCGTCGTCTTGCCCGATCCGGAGGGGCCGACCAGCACGACGTTGCGGATCCTGTCGGGCCGGTCGGCCTCGGGTGCTCTGCCGGCGGCTCCTGCTGCGTTCTTGTCTGCCATCTCGATCGCCTCCGCGACGTTGCCGATGGATCGTGGCACCCACCCAACTCCTGCGGCTCGCGCGAGGCAACCGCTTCGGGC
>JAJXTD010000136.1 GCA_021784035.1 Actinomycetes bacterium
CCTGCAATGCCGCCTCATGCTGCCGCTCGACAACGCCGCCGACTGACGCCGCCCACTCCAGCTCGGCCTCCGCGCTCTCGGCCGCCGACCGGGACCCGCTGGCGGACCTGCTCCGCCGCCGCACGCTGCCGCTCGACAACGCCGCCGACTGACGCCGGTCACTCGAGCTCGGCAGCCAGCTCCAGCCACTGCTCCTCGAGCTGCTCCCGCTCGGCGACGACGGCGCGGAGCTCGGCGTCGAGGACGAGCACCCGCTCGTGGTCGGTCGCCGCCCCGGCGAGAGCGGCGTGCAGCCGGTCCTCCTCGCCGCGCAGCCGCTCGGTGCGTCGCTCGATCCGGGTGAGCTCCTTGCGCGCGGCGCGCGCGTCACCCCCCGAGAGCCGTGTCCCGGAACCCGTTGCCGCGGAGGCGCTCGCAGCAGTGGACGCCAGGGCTGCCGACGCACGTGCACCGACGGCCACCGCACGGCGCCGTTCGAGGTACTCGTCGACGCCGTTCGGGAGGTGCCGGATCGTGCCGTCGCCGAGCAGCGCGTAGATGGTGTCCGTCGTGCGCTCCAGGAAGTAGCGGTCGTGGCTCACGACGACGAGCGTGCCCGGCCAGGTGTCGAGCAGGTCCTCGAGCACGGTGAGCATCTCGACGTCGAGGTCGTTGGTCGGCTCGTCGAGGAGCAGCACGTTCGGGCCGTTGACCAGGAGCCGCAGCAGCTGCAGGCGACGGCGCTCCCCGCCGGACAGGTCGCCGAGCCGGGTGAACAGCTTGTCCCCGGTGAACCCGAAGTTCTCCAGCAGCTGCTGCGCTGTCAGCGTGCGTCCCTTGCCGAGCTCGACGTACCTCGCCTGCCGCTGCAGCGACTCGAGCACCCGCTCGTCGGGGTCGATCTCCGCGAGTGCCTGCGACAGGTGCGCCACCGACACCGTCTGCCCCACCCGGATGCCGCCGTGCCGTACGTCGGGAGCCACGTCCGTGTCGAGCACGCCGTCGTGCGCGGCGTTGAGCAGCCGCAGGATCGTCGTCTTCCCGGCACCGTTGGGTCCCAGCAGGCCGACCCGGTCGCCCGGCCCGAGCCGCCAGGTCTGACGCGTGACGACGGGGTCGGCGCCGGGGGCCGGCGCGAGCGTGACGTCCTCGAGGTCGTAGACCTGCTTGCCGAGGCGCGCGGTCGCGAACTTCTCCAGCGCCAGCCGGTCGCGCGGCGGCGGCTCGTCGGCGATGAGGTCGTTGGCGGCGTCGATCCGGAACTTCGGCTTGCTCGTGCGGGCCGGGGCGCCGCGGCGCAGCCAGGCGAGCTCCTTGCGCAGCAGGTTCTGCCGCCGCTCCTCGCTCGACGCCGTCTGCCGTGCGCGCTCCGCCTTCGCGAGCACGTAGGCGGCGTAGCCGCCGTCGTAGCGCTCGACCCGTCCGTCGACGACCTCCCACGTCTCGCTGGCGACCGCGTCGAGGAACCAGCGGTCGTGCGTGACGGCGACGAGCGCGCCGCGGCGCGGCGCGAGGTGCGCGGCCAGCCACGACACGGCTTCCACGTCGAGGTGGTTCGTCGGCTCGTCGAGCACGAGCAGGTCGGGGTCGGCCACGAGCAGGTGCGCGAGCGCGGCGCGGCGCCGCTCCCCGCCCGACATCGTCCCGACGACGGTGTCGAGCCGGTCGGAGTACGCCGACGCCGTGACGCCGCCGAGCAGCCCGTCGAGCACGTCGCGCACCCGCGCGTCACCGGCCCATTCGTGCTCGGGGCGCTCGCCGACGACGACGTCGCGCAGGGTCGCGGCCGGGTCGAGGTCGTCGGTCTGCTCGAGCAGGCCGATCGTCAGGCCGCCGTAACGCACCACGCGTCCGGCGTCGACCGCTTCGGCACCGACGAGGACCCGGACCAGGGTCGTCTTGCCCCCGCCGTTGCGCCCGACGACGCCGATCCGGGCGCCCTCGGTGATGCCGACGGTGACGCCGGACAGCAGCGTGCGCGTCCCGAGCGCCTTGCTGACGTTCTCGAGGGCGACGTAGGTGACCGGGGCCATCAGACCTCGGCCCGCTGGTCCACCACGCGGGCCCCGGGCACCGGGCCGATCGCGCGCTTGACCGTGCGGCACACGCCCGACGCGGTGAACGCGACGGCGAGGTCGACCGCGTGCTCGTCGTCCCGCGCCAGGAACGCGCACGTCGGGCCGCTGCCGGACACGACGCCTCCGAGCGCGCCGTACTCGTCCCCGATGCTCAGCACCTGCGCGAGGGTGGGGCGCAGGGACAGGGCCGCGGCCTGCAGGTCGTTGTGCAGCGACTTCCCGAGCGCGGCCGCGTCGCCGGCGCGCAGCGCAGCCATGAGCTCGGGCGGGACGGTCGGCTCGGGGACCGGGCCGGTGCCGGCGTGCAGCCGGTCGAACTCGCGGTAGACCAGCGGCGTCGACAGGCCCTCCTCGGCCAGCACGAACACCCAGTGGTACGTCCCGCGCACGAGCGCCGGCGTCAGCCGGGTGCCGGTGTCGGAGCCCACGACGGTTCCGCCGTGGAGCACGAAGGGGACGTCGCTGCCGAGCGTGGCGGCGATGTCGAGCAGGTCGTCGCGGGACAGGCCGAGGCCGAACAGCGCGTCGATCGCCACGAGCGTCCCCGCGGCGTCGGCACTGCCTCCGGCCATGCCGCCCGCGACGGGGATGCCCTTGCGGATCGTGAGGGAGACGTCGGGGGACGCGCCGTAGGGCACGAGCGCCGCGAGCGCGCGGGCGGCGAGGTTCGTGTCGTCGAGCGGCACCCGGCCGGCGCCCTCGCCCTCGAGCACGAGCTGCAGCCCCGAGCCCGCGGGCAGCGGTGTCGCGACCAGGTCGTCGTACAGGCCGACGGCGTGGAAGACCGTGGCGAGACCGTGGTAGCCGTCCGGGCGCAGCGGGCCGACCCCGAGCGCGAGGTTGACCTTCGCGGGGGCTCGCACGGTGACCGACGCCAGCACGCCCCGACCCTACGGTGCCGCGACAGCCGATACGCACACGAGAGGTGTGACCAGGGCACGCCGGAACCGGTGCTCGTCACGCCTCTCGGGGACGGGACTCCGCGATGCGGGCGAAGTCCGCCACCGCGAGCATCTCGCCGCGGGCCGACGGGTCGACGCCGGCGGCGCGCAGCGCCCGCTCGGCCCGGGCCGCCGACCCGGCCCACCCGGCCAGCGCGGCGCGCAGCGTCTTGCGCCGCTGGGCGAACGCGGCGTCGACGACCGCGAACACCTCGGCACGGGACGCCGTCGTCTCCGGAGGCGCGGTGCGGGTGACGGCCACGAGGCCGCTGTCGACGTTGGGCGCGGGCCAGAACACCGTGCGGCCGACGACGCCGACGCGGGCGACGTCGCCGTACCACCGCGCCTTCGCCGAGGGCACGCCGTACACCCGGCTGCCCGGACCGGCGGCCAGGCGGTCGGCCACCTCGAGCTGCACCATCACGAGCACGCGGCGGATCGAGGGGAAGACCTCGAGCAGGTGCAGCAGCACGGGGACCGACACGTTGTACGGCAGGTTCGCCACGAGGGCGGTCGGATCCGGCCCGGGCAGCGACGTGAGCGCGAGCGCGTCGGCCCGCACGACCTCGAGCCGGTCGGCGAGGTCCGGACGGCGGGAGTCCACCGTCCCGGGCAGGGCAGCGGCGAGCACCTCGTCGATCTCCACCGCGACGACGCGGGCCACGTGCGGCAGCAGGGCGAGGGTCAGGCTGCCGAGACCCGGTCCGACCTCGATGACGACGTCGTCCGCGCGCAGCTCCGCCGTACGCACGATGCGCCGGACGGTGTTGCCGTCGATGACGAAGTTCTGGCCGCGCTGCTTCGTCGGGCGTACGCCGAGGCGCTCGGCCAGCGCGCGCACGTCGCCGGCCCCGAGCAGCCCGTCACCCGTGGCCGACGCCCCCCGCCCGTGGTCCGGATCCGTCATGGGAGCACTCTCCCGCACGCCACCCGATGGGCGGGACCGGGTCCGCAGGCGCGTCCCCCGGGAACCGGGTACGCCGCACCCGGAGGCGCGTGCCACGATCGGCCGGTGCTGAGCCGTGACACCTGTCTCACCGCGCTGGAGCGCGACGCCGCCGCGTTCCTCGCGCTGCTGCGCACGGCGGACCTCGACGTACCGGTCCGGGACTGCCCCGGCTGGTCCCTCGGCGACCTCGGCCGGCACCTGGGCGGCGTGCACCGCTGGGCGCACGGGATCGTCACGACGGGCTCCCCCGCCGACGAGCCGCAGGGACCGGACGACCGCGACGAGCTCGTCGCGTGGTTCGGGACGGGGGCCGCGGAGCTGCTCGACGTCCTGCGCCACACCGATCCGGACACGCCCGTGTGGACGTTCGGTCCGCGTCCCCGGCTCGTGTCCTTCTGGGTCCGCCGTCAGCCGCACGAGACGGCGATGCACCTCGGGGACGCGCGTCGCGCGCTCGGCCGGCCCGAGCCGATGGACGTCGCGTTGGCCGCCGACGGCGTCGACGAGGTGGTGACGATGTTCGTCCCGCGGCAGGTGCGCCTCGGCCGGATGCCGCCGATCGGGCACGGCGTACGCCTGGTGCTGTCCGACGTCCCCGGCGCGTCCTACCTGCTCGCGGGCGACGGCGCGGGAGCGGGCGACGGCGCGGGCGGGGCCGCGGCCACCGTGACGACCGTGACCGGGCCGGCCGAGGCCGTGCTCCTCGCGCTGTGGCGACGCACCGGCCTCGAGCGGCTGACCGTCGAGGGCGACGCGGTCGCCGCGCAGGAGACGTTCGCCCTCGCGCTCACGCCGTGACGGCGGCTACCACGCGCCGAAGACCCGTTGCGCGTTCGCCCAGAGCGCGGCGGCCATCACGTCCTCGTCGACGCCGGCGCTCTCGGCCATCACCCGCACGGTGAGCGGCACGAGGTACGACGCGTTCGGCCGGCCGCGGTAGGGCGTCGGGGTGAGGTACGGCGCGTCCGTCTCGACGAGCACGCGGTCCAGCGGCGCCGCGGCGACCGACTCGCGCAACGCCGTCGCGTTCTTGAAGGTGACGGTCCCGGCGAAGGAGAGGTACCAGCCGCGGTCGGTGCAGTACCGCGCCATGTCGGCGTCGCCGGAGTAGCAGTGGAACACGACGCGCTCCGGCGCACCCTCGCTCTCGAGCACGCGGATGACGTCGGCGTGCGCGTCGCGGTCGTGGATGACGAGCGCCTTGCCGAGCTCCTTCGCCAGCGCGATGTGCCTGCGGAACGACTCCTCCTGCACGCCACGGCCGTCCTCGCCCGTGCGGAAGAAGTCCAGGCCCGTCTCGCCGACCCCGCGCACCTGCGGCAGGGCCGCGAGCTCCGCGATCTCGGCGTACGCCGCGTCGAGCGCCGCGCGGCCCTCGCGCTCGAGGATGCGCGGTGCCTCGTTCGGGTGGAGCGCGACGGTCGCGACGAGCGCCGGGTGCTCGGCGGCCGCGACGACCGACCAGCGGGCGCTCGGCAGGTCGCAGCCCACCTGGACGATGCGGGTGACGCCGGCCGCCGTCGCGCGCGCGACGGCGTCCTCGACGCCGAGCCACTCCGCGCCGTCGTCCCCGTCGGCGATGTCGAGGTGGCAGTGCGTGTCGACGACCGGCGTGCGCAGCGGCTCAGGCAGCGGGGGTCGCCGGAGCTCGCGCGAGTGACCGGACTCCTGCGTCGTCGCGCGGGTGCGGACCGGTCCGTCGGTCGGGGTCATCGGCGCCACCCGCGCATCAGGACGCGGGCTCCTCGAGACGCGGGAAGAGGTTCGCGCCCTTGGTGACCTTCGCGCCCGCGGGCAGCTGGCCCCAGCCGGCGACGTCGGTCACCCGCTGGTCGACGAGGCGGCCGAGCGCGAGGTCGGCGCCGAGCTGCTCCCACAGCGACGTCGTGGCCCTCGGCATCACGGCGTGGTGCAGCACGGCGATCGCGCGCAGGCTCTCGCAGACCGTGTACAGCACGGTGTGCAGCCGCGCCCTGTCTGCGTCCTCCTTCGCCAGCACCCACGGCGCCTGCTCGGTGACGTAGAGGTTCACCGCGTCGACGAACTGCTTCACCGCGCCGATGCCCCCGGCGAAGTCCAGCCGCAGGATCGCCTCGTCGGCCGTCACGGCCGTCTCGGTGAGCAGCGTCTGCAGGGCGGTCTCGGCGTCGGTGTACGCCGTGGCCGCCGGCAGCACGCCGTCGCAGTACTTAGCCACCATCGCCGCCGCGCGCGACGCGAGGTTGCCCAGGCCGTTCGCGAGCTCCGCGGTGTAACGGGCGCTCATGTCCTCCCAGGAGAACGAGCCGTCGGAGCCGAACTGGATCGAGCGCAGGAAGTAGTAGCGGAACGCGTCGGACCCGAAGTGGTCGATGATCTGGCTCGGCGCGATGCCGGTGAGCTTGGTCTTGCTCATCTTCTCGCCGCCCACGAGCAGCCAGCCGTGCGCGAACACCTGCCGGGGCAGCTCGAGCTCGGCGGCCATGAGCATCGCCGGCCAGATGACCGCGTGGAACCGCAGGATGTCCTTGCCGACGAGGTGCACGTCGGCCGGCCAGGTCGACGCGAACTGCCGTCCGCCGGGGGTGTCGGGCTCGTCGCCGAGGCCGACGGCGGTGGCGTAGTTGAGCAGCGCGTCGAACCAGACGTAGACGACCTGGCCCGGGTCCCAGGGCACCGGGATGCCCCAGTCGAACGTCGAGCGCGAGATCGACAGGTCCTGCAGGCCGCCGCGCAGGAACGAGACGACCTCGTTGTACGCCGACTGCGGCTGCACGGCGAGCGGGTTCGCCTCGTAGTGGGCCAGCAGCCGCTCGGCGTAGGCCGACAGGCGGAAGAACCAGTTCGTCTCGCTCACCGTCTCGACCGGGCGGCCGTGGATCGGGCACACCTTCTGCCCGGCGTAGTCGCCCTCGCCGTCGAGGAGGTCGCCGGGGAGCTTGAACTCCTCGCACGCGACGCAGTAGGGGCCGTCGTACTGGCCCTCGTAGATCTCGCCGCGGTCCTTGAGACCGGTGAGGAATCGCTGGACGCGCTCCTTGTGCCGCAGCTCGGTCGTGCGGATGAAGTCGTCGTTGGCGGCGTCGATGGTCTCGAGCACCGGGATCCACGCCGTGCCGACGAGGCGGTCGGCCCACTCCTGCGGGGCGACGTCGTGCTCCTCGGCGGTCCGCATCACCTTCTGGCCGTGCTCGTCGACGCCGGTCAGGAACCAGACGCGCTCGCCGCGCTGCCGGTGCCACCGGGTGAGGACGTCGCCGGCGGTCGTCGTGTAGGCGTGCCCGATGTGCGGGGCGTCGTTGACGTAGTAGATCGGCGTCGTGACGTAGAAGGCCTTGGTGTCGGACACGCGCCAATCCTAGGGGCGCGGGGGCGGCGGACTCTCCGGCGTATCCGCGGCGGCGGACGCCGACGCCCGCTTCGCGGCGACGATGGCGTCGTAGACCGCCTTGCGGTCCAGCCCGTACGCCGCGGCCACGGCCGCCAGGGCCGCCTTGCGCGGGTCGCCGCCCTCGGCCGTCGCGACCGGTGCGGAACCGGCGGGCGCGCCCTGGACGACCACGGTGATCTCGCCCCGCAGTCCCTGCGCGGCCCACTCGGCCAATGCGCCGAGCGGCCCCCGGCGGACCTCCTCGTACGTCTTGGTGAGCTCGCGGCACACGGCTGCGGGCCGGTCGGCGCCGAACGCCTCGGCCATCGCCGCGAGCGTGTCGGCGATGCGGTGCGGCGCCTCGAAGAAGACGAGCGTGCGCGGGTCGGCCGCGAGCGCGGCGAGGGTCCGCGCCCGCTCTCCCGGCCGGCGCGGGGGGAAGCCCTCGAAGGCGAAGCGGTCGACCGGCAGCGCGGACAGCGCGAGCGCGGTGAGGACGGCGCTCGGTCCGGGCACGGCGGTCACGGTGATCCCGGCCGCGACGGCCGCCGCGACGAGCCGGTAGCCCGGGTCGCTGACGCTCGGCATCCCGGCGTCGGTCACCAGGACGACGCGCTGGCCCGCCTCGAGGGCGGCGACGAGCTCGGGCAGGCGGCGGCGCTCCACCGCGTCGTAGTAGGACACCAGCCTGCCGCGCATCGTGACGCCGAGGTCGTCGGCGAGGCGACGGGTCCGTCGGGTGTCCTCCGCGGCGACGACGTCGGCACCGGTGAGCTCCGCCCGCAGCCTCGGGGAGGCGTCCGCCGGGTCGCCGATCGGGGTCCCCGCCACGACGAGCACGCCGTGAGTCCCGTCGTCCACGGGCCACAGGGTGCCACGTCCTTATGCTGTGCGCGTGACGGCGACCCTCCCGCAGCGGCCCGCGCCCACCGCACGGTCCCACGGACGTCGCGAGTCGGCCGTCGCGCTGCG
>JAJXTD010000137.1 GCA_021784035.1 Actinomycetes bacterium
GCCTCACGGCGACTCCCGCGCGGCCCTCGACACCCCCTACGGGGGTGGTCTCGGTCCGCGGCCGCCTCCGCTTCGCCGTACTGCGTGTTGCTGCGCCTCCAAGCGCCCGCGCTCGCGCGCGGCCGCGTCGGCGCCTGCGGCGCCTCCCGCTCGGTCGAGGACGACCCCCTCCGGGGGCCGGTCCTCGACCTCGGGCCGCTCCGCTTCGCCGTACTGCAGCTCGGGACCCTCCCGGCTGCAGTCCGTGCTGCTCGGGCATCGGGGCAGGTCAGGGGGTGGGCGGCCGGTCGTACGGGGCTACGGCGTGACCCCGTACGACTCACCGGGGATGCCGGCGCTCGGCGCGGCACGTGGGGCGGTTCGGTGGGGCGAACGTAGACTCCTCGACCGTGGAGACCTCTGCCGGCACGCGCGTGGCCGACGCGATGGTCGGGCGCGTCGTCGACGCCCGCTACCGCGTCGAGCGGCGGCTGGCGCGCGGCGGCATGGCCACCGTGTACGAGGCGGTCGACCTGCGGCTCGACCGCACGGTCGCGCTCAAGATCATGCACCCGGGCCTCGCCGAGGACAGCGCGTTCGTGTCCCGGTTCGTCCGTGAGGCGAAGTCGGCGGCCCGGCTGTCCGACCCGCACGTGGTCGCCGTCTACGACCAGGGCGAGGACGACGACCTGGTCTACCTCGTCATGGAGTACGTCCCCGGCCGCACGGTCCGCGACGTGCTGCGCGAGTACGGCCGGCTCACTGCCGAGCAGGCGCTCACGATCCTCGACCCGGTGCTGCAGGCGCTCGATGCCGCGCACGCCGCCGGGTTCGTGCACCGCGACGTGAAGCCGGAGAACGTCCTGCTCACCGACGACGGCCGGGTGAAGGTCGCCGACTTCGGCCTGGCCCGTGCGATCTCGGCCGCGACCTCGACGGCCGCGACCCAGGGGCTGCTCATCGGCACGGTCGCCTACCTCTCGCCCGAGCAGGTCGAGCGCGGCATCGCCGACGCCCGCAGCGACGTCTACGGCGCGGGCATCCTGCTCTACGAGATGGTCACCGGCTCGGTGCCGTTCGCCGGCGAGACGCCGCTCGCCGTGGCCTACCAGCACGTGAACGCCGCCGTGCCGGCGCCGTCGTCCGTACGCCCCGGGGTCGCCCCCGAGATCGACGCCATCGTGGCCCGCGCCACCGCGCGCGACGCGGACGCGCGCTATCCCGACGCCGCCGCGTTCCTCGGCGCCGTGCGCGAGGCCCGCCGCGGCCTGCCCGTCCCCCGCCCGTTCGGCGTCACCGAGGACCAGGCCGCCACGCTCGTGGTGCCGCTCGCCGCACCGACCGGGGTGGTGACGGGCGCGGGAACGACGCCCGTCGGCGGTCCGCCCGCGCCCCGGAAGCGCCGTCGCCGCGGCTGGATCCCGCTCCTCGCCGTACTCCTCGCCGGTGCGCTCGTAGGCGGTGCCGCCTGGTTCTACGGCGCCGGACGCACGGTCGTGATGCCGTCCGTCGTCAACCTCACGCCGTCCGCCGCGTCGGCGAAGCTCGCGCCTCTCGGGCTCACGCTCGACGCGAGCGCCACCGGCTACAGCGAGACCGTCCCGGCCGGCAAGATCATCTCGACCGACCCGGGGCCGGGCGCCGACGCGAAGCAGAACTCCACCGTCTCCGCCGTCGTGTCGAAGGGACCCGAGCGGCACGCCGTCCCCGCCGTCGCGAACATGACCGTGGACGACGCCACCCAGGCCGTCACCGACGCGGCACTCACCGTCGGCGCCACGACGCAGGCCTACGACGACAAGGTCCCCGTCGGCGCCGTCGTCACGGCCAACCCGGCGCCGGGCACGAAGCTCAAGCGTGACCAGGCGGTCACCCTCGTCGTGTCGAAGGGACCGGCACCCGTGCCGCTGCCCGCGTTCGTGGGCAAGCCGGCCGACCAGGCCGTCGCGGCGCTGACGAAGCTCGGCCTGACGTCGACGAGCACCTCGGCGTACAGCAAGACAGTGCCGGCGGGCTCGGTCGTCTCCACGACGCCGAAGGCGGGCACCCCGGTGCCCAAGGGCGGCACCGTCGCGCTCGTCGTGAGCAAGGGCCCGCCGCTCGTCGTCGTGCCCGACCTCTACCGCACGGCCGAGGCCGACGCGCGCGCGACGCTCACGGGCCTCGGCTTCAAGGTCACCGTGACATACCCGATCGGGTTCACCCCGTTCGGCCGGGTCGTGCGCCAGTCGGTCGAGGCCGGCAAGACCGCCCCCTGGGGCTCCACGATCCGCATCGACGTCGTCTGACGCCGCGCCCCTCCGCTCCTCCCTTTCCGGGTGAAGGTGCCCTGAACTGCGCTAGAGGCAGTTGGGACTCCCCCGACCGAACGCGCACCGGATCGCGGCCCGGAGGCTGGGGAGCCCTGGCTGCTTCTAGCGCAGTTCAGGGCACATTCACGGCGGAGGCGGAGGCGGAGGCCGAGGCGGAGGTGGAAGCGGGGGGCGGGCCGTCGCCGGGGTCCTCCTGGTAGCTGTAGCGCTGCTCGCGCCACGGGTCGCCCACGTTGTGGTAGCCGCGCTCCTCCCAGAAGCCGCGGCGGTCCGTGGTGAGGTACTCCAGTCCGCGGACCCACTTCGGGCCCTTCCAGCCGTACAGGTGGGGCACGACGAGGCGCAGCGGCCAGCCATGGTCGACGCTCAGGTCCGCGCCGTCGCGCGCGTGGGCGAAGACCGTCCCCGGGGCGAGCAGGTCGGTCAGCCGGAGGTTCGTCGTGTAACCGCGGTCGGCCCACACGAGGACGTGCGTGACTCCGGCGTCCGGCGGCGCGGCCGCGACGAGCGTCGAGGCGAGGACCCCGGTCCAGGTGTTGTCCAGCATCGTGAACTTCGTGACGCAGTGGAAGTCGGCGACGACGTCCGCCCGCGGCAACCTCCGGAAGTCGTCGTAGGACCAGCGCGTCGAGCCGCCGTCGTGGGTGGCCCCGAGGACCTGGAAGTCCCACGTCTCCGGGCGGAACGTGGGCGGGCGCCCGTAGTGCATGACCGGCCAGCCGTCGGCGACGTACTGGCCAGGAGGGACCCGCGCGGCGGCATCCGTCCGCAAGCGCCGCCCGGGCCGGACCCGCGGGTCGGCCGGAGCGCCGTCCGCACCGGTCGTCCGTTCCTGCTGCACGGTCACCCATGGTGCCGACGAGCCCGCGGGGGTCGGCGCGCAGGGTGCCCCTCGTCCCGAATCGTGGACACGACGTCCACGTGCTGGATGCAGCGGGCTATCGTCTCCCCGTGCGCAGCTGGCAGTTCTATGGCGACCGGCCCGGGACCTCCCGGGTGGGCCGCGCCGCCTGACGCGCCCACCCACGCACCAGAAGCCCCGCGCCGCACCGGCCGGGGCTTTCGTCGTCCCGGGCCCGGGACGGTGCACGAACCGAGAGGCACGGACCCCCATGGTCGTCGTCATGAGCCCCGGAGCCACCGACGCGCAGATCGAGGCGGTCGTCGACCGCGTCGCCGGCGCCGGCGGCGAGGCCTTCGTCAGCCGCGGTGACACCCGCACGATCGTCGGCCTGGTCGGCGACCTCGACCGGTTCCACGGCCTCAACCTGCGCACGCTGCCCGGCGTCGCCGAGGTCGTGCGCATCTCGACGCCGTTCAAGCTCGTCTCCCGGCAGCACCACCCCGAGATGTCGACGGTCTACGTCGGCGAGACCCGCGTGCCGATCGGGCCCGACACGTTCACCCTCATCGCCGGACCCTGCGCCGTCGAGACCGCGGCGCAGACGCTCGCCGCCGCGCAGATGGCCCAGGCCGCCGGCGCCACGATGCTCCGCGGCGGCGCGTTCAAGCCGCGCTCCTCGCCGTACGCCTTCCAGGGACTCGGCGAGGAGGGCCTGCGCATCCTCGCCGACGTCCGCGCGGAGACCGGTCTGCCGGTCGTGACGGAGGTCGTCGACGTCGCCGACGTCGAGCTCGTCGCGTCGTACGCCGACATGCTCCAGGTCGGGACGCGCAACGCGCAGAACTTCTCGCTGCTGCAGGCGGTCGGCGAGGCCGGCAAACCGGTGATGCTCAAGCGCGGCATGAGCTCCACGATCGAGGAGTGGCTCATGGCCGCGGAGTACGTCGCGCAGCGCGGGAACCTCGACATCGTGCTCTGCGAGCGCGGCATCCGCACGTTCGAGAAGGCGACGCGGAACACCCTCGACATCTCGGCCGTGCCGGTCGCGCACGACCTCGCGCACCTGCCGGTCGTCGTCGACCCGTCGCACTCGGGCGGCCGTCGCGACCTCGTCGTCCCGCTCTCCCGCGCGGCGATCGCCGTGGGCGCCGACGGCATCATCGTCGACGTCCACCCGCATCCCGACACCGCGCTGTGCGACGGCCCGCAGGCCCTCGTCGACGGCGACCTGCGCGCGCTCGCCTCGGCCGTGCGCCAGCTCACCCCGATCGTCCACCGCCGCCCCGCCGACCCGCTCGCCTGACCGAGGGTTGTCACTGAGGGTGGCCCTGGTTGCCTAGAGAGCGCCAAACTCCGCCCTCATCACCGAGGTGACGCGGCCTCGAGCCCACCGGGCACCGGGGCCGCGTCGTGCAGGTGCGGCAGGATCCGGTCGAGCCAGGCCGGCAGCCACCAGTTCCACCCGCCGAGCAGCGTCATGGTCGAGGGCACCAGCAGTCCCCGCACGATCGTCGCGTCGACAGCGACGGCGGCGGCCATCCCGACACCGAGCATCTTGATGACCGGATCGCTCGTGATCGTGAAGCTGAGGAATACGCAGATCATGATGAGCGCGGCCGAGGTGATCACCCGCCCCGTCTTCGCCATCCCGCTCGCCACCGATCCGCGCCCGTCGCCGGTGGCCGCCCACTCCTCGCGCACCGCGGTGAGCAGGAAGACCTCGTAGTCGGTCGAGAGCCCGAACAGCACGGCGAACATGAGCAGCGGCACGTAGCTCTCGATCGGCACCGGCGCCTCGAGCCCGAGCAGCCCCGCGCCGTATCCCCAGGTGAAGACGGCGACGAGGATCCCGTACGCCGCACCGACGGAGAGCAGGTTCATGAGGGCGGCCTTGAGCGCCACGATCGGCGCACGGAACGCGACGAGCAGCAGCAGCGTCGCGACGAGGACGACGGCGCCGACGACGAGCAGCATGCGGCTCGAGATGCGGTCCGTCAGGTCGGCCTTCCCGGCCGTCATGCCGCCCACGTGCGACACGGCGCCCGGCGCGGCCGCCGGGAGGACGTCGGCCCGCAGGTGGTCCACGAGCACGGCCGTCGCGGGGTCGGACGGTCCCGTGGTCGGCTGCAGCGAGTACCGGGCGACCGTGCCGTCGGCGGACACCTGAGGTGGCGTCACGCGGGCGACGCCCGGTGTCGCGCCGAGGTCCCGCGCGACCGCGACGGCCCGCGGGTCGGTAGCGCCGCTGAGCCGGTCGGCATACTGCGTGGTGACGAGCAGCGGCCCGTCCGCACCGGGTCCGAAGCCCGTCGCGAGCTGGTCGTAGGCCTGTCGCGAGAGCGTGCTGGTCGGCCAGCTCCCGGCGTCGAGCTGGCCGAGCCGGAGCTCGACGGCGGGGGCGGCGAGGACACCGAGGACCACGACGCTGCCGACGAGCACGCTCCACGGCCGTCGGGCCACGGCGTACGCGAGCCGCGCCCACCCGCCGGCGGCACCGAGCGACGCGGGACGCCTCGTCGCGAGCCGCTGCCCGAGCCAGGACAGGCAGGCGGGCAGCAGCGTCACCGCCGCGGTGCCGGCGACCAGCACGGCGAAGCCCGACGCGATCGCGAGGCTGCGCATGAGCGGCATCCCGACCAGGGCGAGCCCGGACAGCGCGGCGATGACGGAGAACGCGGCGAAGAGCACGGCGCGGCCGGCCGTGGCGCTCGTGGTCGTCGCGGCCGCGACCGGGGCCTCGCCGTCGATGAGCGCGCGCTGGAACCGGTTGAGACCGAACAGCGAGTAGTCGATGCCTACGCCGAGCCCGATCATCGACGCGAGCGACGGCGCGACCGTGGGGATGTCCAGCGCGTGCCCGAGCAGTCCGAGGCCGAGCACGGCGACGGCGAGCCCGACGATCGCCACGCCGAGCGGGAGCAGGGCGGCCGCGACGGAACCGAACGCCACGAGGAGGATCACGAGCGCGGCGAGCAGGCCGATCAGCTCGGCGCGTCGGTTCGTGTCCTGGTCGAGCACCGTCGCGAGCTGGTCGGCCGGTGTCACCGTGACGTCGGTGCCGGCGACGGCACGCTCGACGTCGGCCTGGAGGGTGGTGGCCAGCGACCGGGTGATGTCCTTCCCGGCGACGCGCAGCGTGATGTTGATCGTGCCGGTCGCGCCGTCGCCCGCGAGCTGCCCGTTGCGTGCGGTCGGCGCCGTCGCCCCGGACACCTCGGGCTCCGCCAGCAGCGCCACCACCGCCCGCTCGAGCGCGGCGGTGTCGGCCGTCGCAGTCAGCGACGGGGCGCGTACGACGAACCGCTGCGGCGGGTTGCCCGCGCCCGGGAACGCGGCGCGCGACGTGTCGATCGCGGCCTGGCTGTCGGCACCGGGGATCGTCACGTCGTCCGTGGTCGCCGCCCCGAACCGGGCCACGAGGATCCCGAGCACGACCGCGAGCAGCAGCCACCCACCGACCACGCGGCCCGGGTGCCGGGCCGAGGCCCGACCGAGCCGGGCGGTCCAGCCGAGCCGGGTCGTCGCGTCGCTCTCGCGCTTCTGCACGTGCGTACTGTACGGTCGTACAGTGACGACGGCAACACCCGTGACGGCCGGGCCGCCCGACACCCGGGCCCGCATCCTCGACTCCGCGCGCCGGCTGTTCCTCGCGCGTGGTTACGCCGCCACCTCGCTGGCCGACATCGCCGCGGACGTCGGGCTCACCAAGACGGCGGTGGCCTACCACTTCCACCCGAAGGAACGGCTCCTCGTGGAGCTCGTCTCCCCCGCGCTGGCGGACCTGGCCGCCGAGCTCGGACCGCTCCCCACCCGCACCCGGGCCCAGCGACGCGCGTTCCTGCGGCACCTCGTCTCCGTCCTGGTCCGCCACCGCGACGTCATCGGCATCCTCGCCTCCGACACCGGCCTGCTCGCGCTGCCGGCACTCGGCGGCTCCCCCGCGCCGAGCGGCCTGCTCGCCGCCCGGCTGGTCCCCGGCCGGCACCGGCCGCAGGACCTGGTCCGCGCGTGGTCGGCCGTCGGTGCCGCGCAGGTCGCCGTCGCGCGCACCCTCGACCAGCCCGAGGACGTGGTCCGCGCGGTCGCGACGGCCGCGGCGCTCGCCGCCTACGACTCCTGACGTGCGTCCCGTCCCGGGCGGACAGTCAGGGCGCGGAGCGCAGGAGCCGAGTGAGTACGCCGACGGCGCGCCCGAGACCCTCGTCGTCGACGTCGAGGTGCGTGACGAGACGCGCGAACGTGGGCCCGAGCGCCGAGACCAGGACGCCCTCCTGGCGGGCCGCAGCGGCGAGCGCTGCGGCGGTCCATGCCGTCGGAGCGAGGTCGAGGACGACGATGTTCGTCTCCACGTGCTCCGGGACGACGACGTCGTCCACCGCCTCCGCGATCGCGAACGCGAGCCGCTGCGCCCGGGCATGGTCCTCGGCGAGCCGCTCGACGTGGTGGTCGAGCGCGTGCAGGCCGGCGGCCGCGAGCATCCCGACCTGCCGCATGCCGGCGCCGTAGCGCTTGCGCCACACGCGCGCCTCCGCGATGCGCGGGGCGCTGCTCGCGAGGACCGAGCCCACCGGAGCACCGAGCCCCTTCGACAGGCAGACGGACACGGTGTCCGCGACGGCGCCGTACGCGTGCATCGGCACGCCGCTCGCGACGTGGGCGTTCCAGAGCCGGGCGCCGTCGAGGTGGACGCCGAGGCCGTGCTCGTCGGCGATCGCGCGCACCGCCTGCAACCGGTCGAGCGGCTGCACCGTCCCGCCGCCGAAGTTGTGCGTGTTCTCGACGGCGATCGCCGTGGTCGACACGAGGTAGGGACCGGCGTCCGGCCGGACGACGTCGCGGACGGCGTCCGGGTCGACGAGGCCGCGCGGGGCGTCCCACGTGCGCGTCGTGATGCCGCTGAACGTCGCGGCCGCGCCGAGCTCGGCGCGCACGACGTGCGCCTGCACGTCGCACACCACCTCCTGGCCCGGCGCGACGAGCAGCCTCAGTCCGAGCTGGTTCGCGAGCGAGCCGGTGGGCGTGAACACGGCCGCCTCGTGGCCGAGCAGCTCGGCGACGCGGCGCTCGAGCTCGGTGACGGTCGGGTCCTCGCCGTAGACGTCGTCGCCGACCTCGGCGTCGGCCAT
>JAJXTD010000138.1 GCA_021784035.1 Actinomycetes bacterium
CTCGTCGGTGCCGCCCCAGATCCCCACGATGGACGGGTCGCGCAACGCCGTGTCGAGGCACTGCCGCGCGATCGGGCACTCGGCGCAGTAGGCCAGTGCCTCGCGCCGCGCCGCGGCGTCGTGCGCGCTGAGCGGGAAGAAGACGTCCGGTGCGGCGCCGCGGCACGCGGCCAGCGCCCACAGCGGCTCCTGCAGCGCGGTCGCGTCGGCGGCGAAGAGGTACTCGTGCTCCTCGTCGATGACTTCCTCGCGCGGACGCACGACGGGGACGGGCACGATCGACCACCTCCAACGCCTTCTTGCACCAAGTGCGGGGACATTAACACCGAGTGCACATTCCTGTCATCCCCTCGGCTACCCTGCCGCCATGAGCGCGTCCGCGGCCACCCCGACCGCAGCCCCCGGCCGCCGCGGCGACGCCCGGCGCCGGATCACGCACGCCGCGATGGACCTCTTCGAGCGCCAGGGCTACGCCGCCACCACGGTCGACGCGATCGCGGAGAGCGCCGGCGTCGCGCGGCGGACCTTCTTCCACCACTTCGCGTCGAAGGACGCCGTGGTCTTCCCCGACCACGAGCACCTCATCGAGCGGGTGAGCGTCCACCTGCACGCGCAGCCGGCGACCGACCCGGTCGACGCGCTCGGCAGCGCGGTCCGGCTCATCCTGGCCAGCTACCTCGCCGACCCCGAGGTCGCGCTGCGCCGCTACCAGCTGACCCGCACGACGCCCGAGCTGCGCGAGCGCGAGGTGGCCTGGGTGCAGCGCTACCAGCTGCTGTTCTCCCGCTACCTCGACGAGTGCTGGTGCGACGCGCCGCAGGGCGACCTCGCCGCCGACGTCGTCGCCGCCGGCGCGGTCGCGCTGCACAACCACGTGCTGCGGCACTGGCTCAAGGGCGGCGGCCAGGGCGATGCCCTGGCCGACCTCGACGGCGCGCTGCTGTGGTGGCGGGGCTCGGCCGTCGCCGAGCCCCGCGCCGAGCGGCTGCGCCGCGTCGTGGTGGCGGTGTTCGACGAGGACGTCGACCCGCAGGAGCTGGCCGCGCACGTGCGCGCGGCCCGCGCGACGCTCGGCACCTGACGCGCCTTCCGCCCGCCTGGGTCACCTTCGGCGGCCAGGTCGCGGCCAGCCCGGCCGGGGCGACGACGGGGGAGGTGCGGCGTGAGCTCGTCGTCGGCGGGTCCGCCCATGCCTGACCGTCGCCCTTGCCATCGCGCTATTCAGCGTTACTATGTACTGGTAGTCATCAACGCTGAGTAGCGGCAGGACGGGAGGCGTCCATGGGTCGGCAGGAGACCGAGCTGCTCAAGGGGACGCTCGAGGGCATCGTCCTCGCGATCCTGTCCCGCCGGCCGGCGTATGGCTACGAGATCACGGCGTGGCTGCGGGAGCAGGGCTTCACCGACATCGCCGAGGGCACCGTCTACGCGCTGCTCATCCGGATCGAGCAGCGCGGGTTCGTCGACGTCGAGAAGGTCCCCTCCGAGAAGGGCCCGCCGCGCAAGGTCTACACGCTCAACGCGCGCGGGCGGGAGCACCTCGACGGCTTCTGGACCACGTGGGGCTTCCTCACCGAACGGCTCGACCAGCTCCGCGAAGGAGGCAGCTGATCATGTCGGACAAGGATTCGGGCGGATTCATCGCGAAGGTGATCGGCCCCAAGCGGCGGTGGCGGGCGTACCAGGCGCGCGTCCGGGCGCTGCCCGCGAACTACCGCAGCGCGGTCGAGGCGATCGAGCGCTACCTCATGTACTTCGGCGCGGTGGACGCCGACAGCGCCGCGTCCCTGTTCGAGGACGTCGCCGACCTCTTCGAGCGGGCCGCGGCCGACGGGACGCCGATCCGCGACATCGTCGGGGACGACCCGGTCGAGTTCGTCGAGGCGCTGATCGCGAACTACAAGAAGGGCGGTTACGTCGAG
Source organism: Actinomycetes bacterium (assembly GCA_021784035.1). Classification (GTDB taxonomy): domain Bacteria; phylum Actinomycetota; class Actinomycetes; order S36-B12; family CAIYMF01; genus Longivirga. The sequence goes on from JAJXTD010000138.1 coordinate 1,923, forward strand.
CGGGAGCGGGAGCGGCTGGTCAGCGCCATCGAGCGTGCCGAGGGGCAGGACGACGGGAGCGAGGGGGTGCCGTCGTGACCACGCAGACGCGCCCCGCGATCCGCGTGCAGGGCCTGGAGAAGTCGTACGGCGAGCTGCGGGTGCTGCGCGGCGTGGACCTCGACGTGCAGCGGGGCAGCATCGTCGCGCTGCTCGGCTCCAACGGCGCGGGCAAGACCACGGTCGTGAAGATCCTCTGCACCACGCTCCGGTCCGACGCAGGGACTGCCGTCGTCGACGGGTTCGACGTCGCGACGCAGCCGGCGCGCGTGCGGGAGTCCATCAGCCTCACCGGGCAGTTCGCGGCTGTGGACGAGATCCTCACCGGGCGGGAGAACCTGGTGCTGATGGCGCGGATGCGGCACCTCCCGGGCCCGCGGCGGATCGCGGACGACCTGCTGGCCCGGTTCCGGCTCACCGACGCGGCGGACCGCAGGGTGGCGACGTACTCCGGCGGCCTGCGCCGGCGCCTGGACATCGCCATGAGCCTCATCGGGAACCCGCCGGTGATCTTCCTGGACGAGCCGACCACCGGGCTCGACCCGCACGCCCGCATCGAGGTGTGGAACAGCGTCAAGGAGCTCGCCGGGCGGGGCACGACGGTGCTGCTCACCACGCAGTACCTGGACGAGGCCGAACAGCTCGCCGACCGGATCGCGATCCTGCACGACGGACGGATCATCGCGAACGGCACGCTCGCCGAGCTGAAGCGGCTCCTCCCGCCCGCCACGGTCGAGTACGTCGAGAAGCAGCCGACCCTCGAGGACGTCTTCCTCGCCATCGTCGGCCCAGGCGGCGACGCCGGCACGACCGTGGCACCGACGCCGACCGCGGAGCAGCGATGAGCAAGAACTTCCTCGGCGACACCAGCGTCCTGCTGGGCCGGTCCCTGCGCCACATCACGCGCAGCCCGGACACCATCATCACCACCACGATCATGCCGATCGCCTTCATGCTGCTGTTCGTGTACGTGTTCGGCGGCGCGATCGACACCGGGTCCGACTCGTACGTGACCTACCTGCTGCCCGGCATCCTGCTCATCACGATCGCGTCGAGCATCTCCTACACCGCGTTCCGGCTCTTCCTGGACATGCAGAGCGGCATCGTCGAGCGCTTCCAGTCCATGCCGATCGCGCGGTCGTCCGTGCTGTGGGCGCACGTGCTGACGTCGCTCGTCGCCAGCCTGGCCTCGGTCGTGGTCGTCGTCCTCGTCGCGCTGCTCATGGGATTCCGCTCAGGGGCCGGCGTCCTGGCGTGGCTCGCCGTCGCCGGCATCCTGGTCCTGTTCACCCTGGCGCTGACCTGGCTCGCCGTCATCGCCGGCCTGTCCGCGAAGACCGTGGACGGTGCGAGCGCCTTCTCCTACCCGATCATCTTCCTACCGTTCGTCAGCTCGGCGTTCGTGCTCACCGCGACCATGCCCGGACCCGTTCGCGCCTTCGCCGAGAACCAGCCGGTGACGCCCATCGTCGACGCGATCCGCGACCTGTACACGCAGCAGCCGGTGAGCACCGACATCTGGGTCGCCCTCGCCTGGTGCCTCGGCATCCTCGTCGTCGCCTACGCCCTCGCCATGGCCACCTACCACCGCACGATCGCCTAGGGCTCCCGGTACGACGAGCCGCGCCGTGCGTTCCGTCGCCCGCGACGACGGCACGCGCGGCGAGTAGCGTTCGGGGCCGTGCCGCTCTCCTTCGGCGTGCTCCTGCTCCAGGACCGCCCCCTCGACGAGGTCCTCGGCTGGGCGCGACGCTTCGACGCGGCCGGTGCCGACTCCGTCTGGGTGGCCGACCACCTGTCCAACCCGCACGCGCTCGACCGCCCATGGCTGGACCCGTGGCTCGTCCTGGGGGCGGTTGCGGCCGAGACGCAGCGGTGCCGGATCGGGCCGCTGGTCAGCACGTTCGTGGTCCATTCCCCGCTGTCGTTGGCGCGCAAGGTGCATACCCTCAACGTGCTGTCCGGCAATCGCCTCGACCTGGGCGTCGGGGCCGGAGGGGCGCCGGTCGACCGCGCCTTCACGGGCGTCCCGGACACGTCGGTGACCGCGCTCGTCGACCGCCTGGACCGCGGTCTCGGCGCGTTGTCCGCGGCCCTGCGCGGGGACCGCATCGACGTGCCGCCCGTGGCCGAGGTCGCAGGTCGGCCCGTCCCGCCCGATGTCGCGGTCACGTTCGCCGAGGGCCACGCGGCGATGCCGCCGCTGGTGGTCGGCGGGCAGAGCCGGGCCACGATCGACGTCGCGGCACGGTATGCGGACCGGTGGAACACCTTCGCGCCGGGTCGGTGGGGCAGCGACATGACCGAGGCCGTGCGACGGGCCAGCGCCCATCTCGACGAGCGCTGCCTCGCGCACGGCCGGGACCCGGCGTCGGTCACCCGATCGGTGCTCCTCGACCTGACGGCCGAGACGTCGGCACCCACCGCAGAGGCGCTCGCCGACGTCGTAGGGCGGATGGCCGACCTCGGCTTCGAGGAGTGCATCGCCTACGCCTGGGCGGACGGGGCCGTCGACCGCCCCCCTGACCAGCTGCTCTCGTTCGTCGCGGACACGCTGCCCGCGCTCAGGGCGTCCCGCTAGAGGAGGTTCCCGGGGACGTTGTTCAGGCCGCCGTCAGGGCGGCGATGGGTGCCTGGTGGCCGCGTGAGCCGTGGGGTCGCGGGTGGTCGTCCGGGTCCAGCCAGTGCGGCAGGGCTGCTCGGCCGTGGTCACTGGCGGTGTCGGTCGCGGCGCAGAGCGGCGGGTGCCGCTCGTGAGGACGACGAGGCGCTGCGTCGCCCGGGTCATCGCGACGTAGCGGTCGACCGCACCCTCGATGCCGTCGCCGAACGCCTCCGGGTCGACGAGGACGACGAGGTCGAACTCGAGACCCTTCGCCAGCTCCGGCGTCAGCGACATGACGCGGGGCGTGGCCCGGAACGCCGCATCGCCGATGACGGCGGCGATCCCGTCGGCGTGCGTGGCGAGCCAACTCTCGAGGATCGCGGCCAGCTCCGACGTGGACGCGTGGGCGACGGGGACACCGGTGCTGCGGACGGACGTGGGCACGTTCGCGTCCGGGGACACGGCCCGGATGACGGGCTCCGCCTCCGCCATGACCTCCGCCGGGGTCCGGTAGTTGATGCGCAGCGACGTCACGGTGATCCGGTCGAGCCCGATCCGCTCGAGCCGCTCCGGCCACGACTCGGTGAACCCGTGCCGTGCCTGGGCTCGATCGCCGACGACGGTGAAGCTCCGGGACGGGCAGCGCAGCAGCAGCATCTGCCATTCCGCGTCGGTCAGCTCCTGCGCCTCGTCGACGACGATGTGTGCGAAGGGGCCGGCGAGCAGGTCCGGGTCGGAGGCGGGCAGCGCGCCGGCGTCGACGAGGGCGTCCCGGATCCCCTCCTGGCGGAGCTGGGCGAACATGCCGTCGTCGTCGGCCTGGAGGAGCTCGTCGACGACCCGGTCCATCCGGGCGCGCTCGGCGGCGGCCGCCGCCTCCCGGCGACGGTGCAGGCCCGCGGCCGCGGGATCGCCGAGGCGGAGCCGGGCGGCGTCGAGCAGCGGCAGGTCGGAGACCGTCCAGGCGCTCGGGTCGTCCCGCTGGAGCAGCCGGACCTGGTCCGGCGTGAGCCAGGGCGCGCAGAGCCGGAGGTACGCCGGCACCCGCCACAGGTCGCCGACGACGTCGGCCGCCTCGAGCAGCGGCCACGCCTGGTTGAACGCCGTGCGCAGCTCCTCGTCCTGCGCCAGCGCCCTCCGCGCCTGGTCCTCGTGGCCCTCGTCGTCGTGCTTGTCCACGAGGATGTCCAGCAGCACCGCCCAGACCTGGTCGCGCGCCTCGTTGTGCGGCGCACCGGGTTCCGCGGCGGCGAAGGCCTCGGCCCAGTCACGGGCGCTCAGCCAGACGTCGGACCAGTGCGTCGAGACGGCCAGGCCCGCCGTCGGCGGCTCCTCGTAGAACCGCACGGCCCGCTCGATCGCGCGCACCATGTCCGCGGCGGACTTCAGGCGTGCGACGTCCGGGTCGGTCTCGGGCGTCGCCGCGGCTCCCTCGGCGACGAGGTCCCGCAGGGTGCAGGTCTGCACCCCCTCCTCCCCGAGGCTGGGCAGCACGTCGGAGACGTAGGCCAGGTAGGGCTGGTGCGGACCGACGAACAGCACGCCGCCGCGGCGGTGACCGAGGCGCGGGTCGGCGTAGAGGAGGTACGCCGTGCGGTGCAGGGCGACGACGGTCTTGCCGGTGCCCGGACCGCCGTCGACGACGAGCGCGCCGCGCGAACCCGCGCGGATGATGGCGTCCTGGTCGGCCGCGATCGTGGCGAGCACGTCGCGCATCCGCGCCGACCGGTCGCTGCCGAGGCTCGCGATGAACGCCGACTCGTCGTCGAGGGCGACGTTCCCCGCCAGTCCCTCCGGCGTGAACACCTCGTCCCAGTAGTCGCTCACGCGTCCGCCGGTCCAGCGGTACCTCCGCCGGCTCACCAGCCCCATCGGGTCGGCGTGGGTCGCACCGAAGAACGGCTCGGCCGCCGGTGAGCGCCAGTCGACCAGCAGCCGGCGGCCGTCCCGGTCGGTGAGGCCCAGGCGTCCGACGTACACCGGCTCGGCGTCCCCCGCGCGCACCATGCGCCCGAGGCACAGGTCCAGGCCGAAGCGGCGCAGGGTGGTCAGCCGTGCGGCCAGGCGGTGGACCTCCTGGTCGCGGTCCATCGCCTCCTGGCCGATCCGGGCGGGGGCCGCGAGGCGGGAGTCGAGGCGGCCGGACAGGTCGGCGATCGACTGCTCGAGGCTCTCCGCGATGGCCGCGAAGTGCTGCTCGTCCCTCGCGATCAGGGCCGGATCCGCCTTCGCGGCGAGGCGGTCGGGGAGGTCGAAAGCACTGGGCTCCATGGGGTTCACGGCATCAGCTCCGATCTGAGGTTCGAGACCCTAGATCGAAATCGGGCGGCTCATGAGGTCCGCGAATCTCTGCTACAACTGGAGATGCAGGCAGTGTTCGCCCGCTGCCGGCAGCAGCCGGCCCGCGTCGCAGCCCCCCGTGCCCCCTCGAGCGCGCCGGACCCTTCGGGGCTGCCCGACCACCGTCGTCGCCGCGGTCTATCCCGTCGTGCTGCCGGCGTGCGCCCCGGCTCCGTGACCCGCGTGCGGGTCGGCTGCGCCGGTGGAGCGCGGCGCCTCGTGACCGGTGTCGGGAGCCGCCCCGTGGTCGTCGTGCCCGCCGTGGTGCAGGTCGTGGACGACGGCGTGGCCCTTGCCTCGGCGGATGAGCCACCGGTTGACCGGGACGGTGACGACGAACGCGACGACGAGGGAGAAGGCGAGCGATCCCCAGAACAGGACGTCGGTCAGGGCGGCGTCCATCGCACCGGGAACGGCGAGGACGACGGCGTTGTCCACGACCTCCATCGTGACGATCGAGACGGTGTCGGCCGCCAGGGCGATCGCGACGGCCCTGCGGACGCCGACGCCGGTACGCAGGACCGGGACGAGGGTGAAGGAGTAGCCGAAGACGAACGCAAGGCCGACTGCGAGGGCGACGCTCGGGCCGTTGGACCAACCCCACCAGGTGGCGAGCGCGAGGCCGAGGATCTCTCCGATGGCGCAGCCGGTGAGGCAGTGCAGGGTCGCGGTGATCGCGGTGCGGGTTGCCTGGTCGAGTCTCACGGGTGCCTCCTCGCGCGGGCCGTTATACCCCCACGGGGTATCCCCGCAACCAGTTTGGCGGCCAGTGCATTCCCGAGTGCTGCGCCCGCGTTGCGGTCCCATGCTGCGGTCGTTCCTCGGGTCGAACCGGGGATCCCGACTCCTCGCCAGGTGGTATCGGACTTGATACCATCGGGCCATGGCGATGACGTTGCGGCTGACCACGCAGGAGACCGAGGCGCTGCGCCGACGGGCCGAGCTCGAGGGCCGGTCGATGCAGGAGGTGGCCCGCGAGGCGGTCCGGGACTACGTCGAGCGGACCAGCCGGCGCGAGCTGCTCGACCAGGTCCTCGACGAGGAGCTACCGCGCTTCGCCGAGGCGCTGGAGCGGCTCGGCCAGTGATCTTCCTGGAGCTGGACGATCTGCTGCACGTCGCCGAGCGCACCCTCGGCGTATCCCCTCAGGTACGGGACGTCGGTCTGCTCCAGTCCGCGCTGGCCCGCCCGCGAACCAGCGTCCTCGGCGAGGACGCCTACGACTCGATCCACACCAAGGCAGCGGCGCTCCTGCACTCGCTGGCCCGCAACCACGGG
>JAJXTD010000139.1 GCA_021784035.1 Actinomycetes bacterium
ATGAGCGAGAAGCCCGAGATCGACTTCCCCGGCGGAGAGGCGCCCACCGAGCTGGTCATCCAGGACATCGTGGTCGGCGAGGGCGCCGAGGCGGTCCCGGGCGGTCAGGTGCTCGTGCACTACCTCGGCGTCGAGTTCGACAGCGGTGACGAGTTCGACTCGAGCTGGAACCGCGGCGAGCCGATCGAGTTCCCGCTGCGCGGCCTCATCGCCGGCTGGCAGGAGGGCATCCCGGGCATGAAGGTCGGCGGGCGCCGCCAGCTGACCATCCCGCCGCACCTGGCCTACGGCCCCGCGGGCGGTGGCCACCGGCTCGCCGGCAAGACCCTGATCTTCGTCATCGACCTGCTCGACGCGCACTGATCCCACCGCCGGACCCGGGGGCACCGTGAGCCAGAAGGACCGCACCGAGCGGTTGCTCAACCTGCTGTTCGCGCTCATGGCGTCCGCGCGCCCGGTGCCCAAGCACGTCCTCCGGGACGTGATCGACGCCTACCGCGACAGCCCCTCGGACGAGGCGTTCGAGCGGATGTTCGAGCGCGACAAGGAGGAGCTGCGCAGCATGGGCGTCCCGGTCGAGACGGTCGAGGGCTCGGACGGGCTCGGCGGGATCGAGGGCTACCGCGTCGCTGCCGACGCCTACGCACTCCCCGAGGTCGACTTCACCGCCGACGAGCTCGCCGTGCTCGGGCTCGCCGCCCGGGTCTGGGAGCAGGCGAGCCTCGGGCCGGCCGCCCAGCGCGCCGTGCGCAAGCTGGAGGCGCTGGGGTCGGCCGTCGTGGTCGACGGGCCGGTCGGCATCGAGACGCGCATCGCCACGGCCGAGCCGTCGTTCCCCGTGCTGCTCGACGCCGTGCGCCACCGCCGTCCGGTGCGCTTCGCCTACCGCAAGCCCGGTGCCGACGCCCCCGAGCCGCGCGACGTCCAGCCGTGGGGCGTGGCCTCGCGCCGCGGCCACTGGTACCTCGTGGGCCACGACCTCGGCCGGGGCGCCCCGCGGGTGTTCCGCCTCTCGCGCGTCGTGGGGACGGCCACGGCGTACGGCGCGGCCGGCTCCTACGCCGTGCCCGAGGGCGTCGACGTCGCCGGGATGATCGCCGCGTCGGCGCCGCGCCCGGGCACGCTCTCCGCCCGCGTCCGGGTCGCGCCCGGCCGGGCGAACGGTCTGCGGCGGCGGGCCACCGCCACGACGCCGGACGGCGACGCCGACGTTCTCGAGGTCCCGTACTCCGACGACGAGGCCCTGGCTGCCGACATCGTCGGCCTCGGCGCGGCCGCGGTCGTCCTCGAGCCCGGGTCGCTGCGCTCCGCCGTCGTGCGGCGGCTGCGCGTCGCGGCGGGGACGGGTGCCGCGTGACCGCGGCGCGGCCCCGGCCGGACACGGCGGCCACCCGCCTGTCCCGGCTGCTGGCGCTGGTGCCGTGGCTCACCGCGCACGAGGGGGTCACGGTCGACGAGGCGGCCGCGCACTTCGACGTCACCCCGGAGCAGCTGCAGAGCGACCTCTGGCTGCTCATCTGCACCGGACGGCCCGGCCACATGCCCGGTGACCTCGTCGACATCCAGTTCTGGGACGAGGACGGCCGGATCACCGTCCTGGACGCCCAGACGCTCGACCGCCCGCTGCGGCTCTCGCCGGACGAGGCCGCGGCGCTGCTCGTCGCGCTCCGCGTGCTCGCGCAGGTGCCCGGGCCGCACGACCGGGCCGCACTCGCCGGCGCCACGAGCAAGCTCGAGGCCGCCGCCGGGGAGGCGCTCGCGGGTGCCGAGGGGCTCACCGTGACCGTCGACTCCGCGCACGACCCGGAGGTCTCCGCGGCGGTCACACGGGCCCTGGCCGAGGGCCGACGGCTGCACCTGCGCTACGTCGGGGCGCTGGACGAGCGCACCGAGCGCGACGTCGACCCGATGCGCGTGCTCACCCTCGAGGGACGCGCCTACCTCGAGGCCTGGTGCCTGCGGGCCGAGGCCGTGCGCACCTTCCGCCTCGACCGGATCGAGGAGGCCGTGGTGCTCGACGTCGCGGCCGAGGTCCCGGAGGACGCCGAGCCGGTCGACCTCGGGGCCGGGGCGCTCCGCCCCGAGGGCGCCCCGGTCACCCTCGAGCTGGCGCCGGAGGTGGCGTGGATCGCCGAGGAGAACCCGGTCGACTCGGTCACCGACCTCGGCGACGGGCGCTTGCGGGTCGTGCTGCCCGTGGGCGACGAGCGGTGGCTGGCCCGGCTGCTGCTGCGGACCGGTGCCTCGGTGACGGTGCTCGACCGCCCCGACGTCGTCGAGCGGGTGCGCGCCGAGGCGCGCGCGGCGCTGGCGGCGTACGGCACCGACGCCTGACCACGGGGTCCGCGCCGGGGCCCGCGCGGCGCTGGCGGCGTACGGCACCGACACCTGATTCCGGCCCGTCGCGCCGGGACCGTGTCGAGATCGGTGCTTCCCGAGGGCTCAAGAACCCCCCGGGGACCTGCCGACATCCTCCTCGTCAGCCCGAGCCACCCGAGGGGGGAGGATCACGATGGCCACCATCAAGGCGACCTGTCCGATGTGCGGTGACGTCGACCTCACCCCGCGTCAGGTCCGCGTCCGCGTCGTCGAGGCGCTCGAGGAGAGCCACTCGCGGCGCACGTACGCCTTCGGCTGCCCGACCTGCCACGAGGACGTGGAGAAGCCCGCGGACGAGGAGGTCGTCCGGCTGCTCGTGTCGGCCGGCGTCGTCGTGCACCGGGTGCCCGTCCCCGCCGAGGCCCGGGAACGCCACGACGGCGGCCCGCTCGGCTACGACGACCTGCTCGACCTGGTCCTGTGGCTGGAGACGCACGACGCGATCGTGGAGGACGTGGCTCCGGCCCGGGGCCGCTGACCGCCGGACTCGGGTTATCGTGGTCCTCGACGTCACACCCGTGACGCCGACGCGTGCGATGTGAGGACTGCTCGATGGCCTTCTTGCGTGAGCCGACCGCCTGGATCGTCATCCTCGTGGTGATCCTCCTGTTCGGCGCCAAGCGACTCCCGGACGTCGCCCGCGGTGTGGGTCGCTCCATGCGCATCTTCAAGGCGGAGACCGAGGGTCTCCGCACCGACGGCAGCACGACCCCCGCGGAGCCCCCGGCGGTGGCAGCGACGCCCGCCCCGGCCGCACCGGTCGCCGCGCCCGCGGCCCCTCGCTACCTCATCGACCCGGTCACGGGCGAGCAGGTCCTCGCGCAGCCGGTGACGCCGCCGGCTGACGGCGCCCCGCGCGCCTGAGGCAGCACCCGCCGTCGTGGTCGCCGGTGACGTGAGCGCCGGTCGCCGCGGCAGGTCGCGCCGTAGGTCCAACCCCGACGGCGCGATGACCCTGCTCGAGCACCTGCGCGAGTTCCAGATGCGCCTGTTCCGGGCGGTGCTCGGCATCCTGGCCGGGTCGGTCGTCGCCTGGATCTTCTACGAGCAGCTGTTCGCGTTCGTCGAGGCGCCGTTCAACATGGTGGTCGACGAGGCGAAGTCCCAGGGCAAGACGATCGTGCTGTCGGTCAGCGGCGTCACCGACGCGTTCACGCTGCAGCTGCAGATCGTCGTCGTAGCGGGCCTGATCATCTCGCTGCCGATCTGGCTCTACCAGCTGTGGCGGTTCCTCGCCCCGGGGCTCAAGGGCACCGAGCGGAAGTGGGCCTACCTCTTCGTGATCGCGGCGACGCCGCTGTTCCTCTTCGGCGCCGCGCTGGCCTACCGCTCGATGCCGCAGCTGCTGCACCTGCTGCTCGGGTTCACCCCTGAGAACGTCGCGAACATCATCAACGTCAACGAGTACCTCGGCTTCATCATCCAGATCCTGCTGTTCTTCGGCCTCGGCGCACTGATCCCGCTCATCCTCGTGATGCTCAACTTCGCCGGCGTGCTGAGCGCTCAGCGGGTCCTGCGGTCGTGGCGCTGGCTCATCGTGTTCTGCCTGACGTTCGCCGCCGTGGCCACGCCCACGCCGGACCCGTTCACGATGATGCTCGTCGCGCTGCCGTTCATGGGGATCGTCTTCACCGCGCTGGTGGTCATGCTCGTGAACGACGCCCGTCGGGCCCGTCGGGCCCGCCGCGCCGGCTTCGGCCCGCTGTCCGACGACGAGGCCTCGACCCTGCCGGAGCGGATCGTCGAGCCCGACGACGTACGCCCCACCCCCCTCGACGACGACACCACCTGACCGCCCCCCTGACCGCCCCCCTTTCCCCGTGAAGGTGCCCTGAGCTGCGCTAGAAGCAGTCCAGGCTCCCCAGCTGTCGGGCGCTCGACGTAGCGCCCGGTACGTGGAGGGCGCCCCAGATGCGTCTATGGCCCCTACTGGCGTCTTCGACGCCGGCGGGGGCCCAGCGGGGGCACCCTTCCGGCGGATAGAGTCCGGCGCCGTGACGGATGGTGGGCGCGTCGTGCTGCTGCTGAACCCGACCTCGGGGAAGGGGCGGGCGTCGGCGGCGGCGCCGGTGGCGGTCGCCACCCTTCAGGACCGCGGGTTCGAGGTCGTCCAGGTCGTGGGGCACGACGCCGACGACGCGGCGGCGCGCCTGCGCCGCGCGATCGACGCCGCCCCCACCGCGGCCGTCGTCGCCTGCGGCGGCGACGGGACGGTCAACCTGTGCCTGCAGGCCGTCGCGTCTACCGACGTACCCCTCGGGATCGTGCCCGCGGGCACCGGCAACGACGTGGCGACCCATCTGGGGATGCCGAAGGCTGCGGCCGAGGCCGCGGCCGTCATCGCCGACGCCCTGGCCACCGGGCGCCGGCGCGTGGTCGACGCGGGCCGCGCGGTGTCGGCGGACGGCGTGGACCGCTGGTACCTCGGCGTGCTGTCGTCCGGCTTCGACTCGATGGTCAACGAGCGCGCCAACCTCATGACGTGGCCCTCCGGCCAGGCGCGCTACCTGCGCGCGATCCTCGCCGAGCTGCGCAGCTTCAGCGCGGTGCCGTACGTCATGGTCGTCGACGAGGGGCTGCCGACCGAGCTGCGCGAGGAGAAGGCCGGCATGCTCGTCGCGGTCGGCAACGGGACGTCGTACGGCGGCGGCATGCGGGTCTGCCCGGGCGCGCTGATGGACGACGGCCTGCTGTCGCTGATCTTCCTCGACGAGGTCTCGACGCCGAGGTTCCTGCGTGTCTTCCCGCGGGTGTTCAAGGGCACGCACGTCGAGATCCCCGAGGTCCACGAGCACGTCGCGGGGACGGTGCGGCTCGACGCCCCGGGGCAGGTCGCCTACGCCGACGGCGAGCGCATCGGGCCGCTGCCGGTCGAGGTCCGCGTGGTCCCCGCCGCGGTGACCCTCCTCGTCCCGCCGTCCGGAGCCCGGGCGACATAGCCTTCGGGCATGACCTCGCCCGCCGAGCGCTACGCCGCGTCCCGTCGCCGGGCGGGCGAGGAGAAGTCCGCACTGGGCGAGTTCCGCGCCCTCTACGACTTCGAGCTCGATGAGTTCCAGCTCGACGCCTGCCGCGCGCTCGAGACGGGCGCCGGGGTGCTCGTCGCGGCCCCCACCGGCGCCGGCAAGACGGTCGTGGGCGAGTTCGCCGTGCACCTCGCGCTGCGCGAGGGGCGCAAGTGCTTCTACACCGCGCCGATCAAGGCGCTGTCGAACCAGAAGTACCACGACCTCGTGGCCCGATACGGCGTCGGCAAGGTCGGGCTGCTCACCGGCGACAACTCGGTCAACGGGGAGGCCCCGGTCGTCGTCATGACCACCGAGGTCCTGCGCAACATGATCTACGCCGGATCGCAGACGCTCGACGGGCTCGCCTACGTCGTCATGGACGAGGTGCACTACCTCGCCGACCGCTACCGCGGCGCCGTGTGGGAGGAGGTGATCATCCACCTGCCCGAGCACGTGGCCGTCGTCGCGCTGTCGGCCACGGTGAGCAACGCCGAGGAGTTCGGCGAGTGGCTCACCACGGTCCGGGGCGAGACGCGCATCGTCGTCGAGGAGCACCGCCCGGTGCCGCTGTGGCAGCACGTGATGGCCGGGCAGCGGCTCTACGACCTGTTCGTCGACGACGCCCAGACGCGCGTCAACCCCGAGCTGGTGCGGCTCGCCCGGGAGGACGAGCGCATCGCCCGGCTGACCCGCGAGTCCAGGCGCGACGGCGACTACCGGTCCGGCGGCCCACGGCCGCAGCGCGGCGGTCGCCGCCCGCGCAGCATCAACGTCCCGTTGCGCTACGAGATGGTCGAGCGGCTCAACCGCGACAAGCTGCTGCCCGCGATCACGTTCGTCTTCAGCCGGGTGGGCTGCGAGGCCGCGGTCGAGCAGTGCCTCGCGGCGGGGCTGCGTCTCACGTCGAACGAGGAGCGGGACCGCATCCGGGAGGTCGTCGAGGACCGGTGCCGCGACCTGCCGCAGGAGGACCTGCTCGTCCTCGGCTACGAGGCGTGGCTCGACGGCCTCGAGCGGGGCTTCGCCGCGCACCACGCCGGCATGCTGCCCACGTTCAAGGAGACCGTCGAGGCGCTCTTCCAGCTGGGTCTGGTGAAGATGGTCTTCGCCACCGAGACGCTCGCCCTGGGCATCAACATGCCCGCGCGCACGGTGGTGCTCGAGAAGCTGGTGAAGTGGAACGGCGAGACGCACGCCGACGTCACGCCGGGGGAGTACACGCAGCTCACCGGTCGGGCCGGACGTCGCGGCATCGACATCGAGGGCAACGCCGTCGTGGTGTGGCACCAGGGGTTCGACCCGGCCGCGCTCGCCGGCCTCGCGTCGACGCGCACCTACCCGCTGCGCTCGTCGTTCAAGCCGTCGTACAACATGGCGGTCAACCTCGTCGGGTCGGTCGGCCACCACGCCGCCCGGGAGCTGCTCGAGACGTCCTTCGCCCAGTTCCAGGCGGACCGCGCGGTCGTCGGCCTCGCCCGCCAGGTGCGCAAGCAGGAGGAGGCGATCGACGGCTACCGGCAGGCGATGACCTGCCACCTCGGCGACTTCGAGGAGTACGCCGAGCTGCGCCGTCGGCTCACCGACCGGGAGAAGGAGCTCGCGCGCGACGGGACCGCCCGCCGTCGGGCGGCCGCGGCGGCGTCGCTCGCCGCGCTCAAGCCGGGTGACGTCATCGTGGTCCCGAGCGGCCGGCGGTCCGGCGTCGCCGTGGTCATCGACCCGGGGCTGCACGAGCGCGACGAGCCGCGCCCCTCGGTGCTCACGATGGACCGGCAGGTGAAGCGGCTCTCGGTCGTCGACTTCCCCGCGCCGGTGGAGGCGCTGCAGAACATCCGCATCCCGAAGCTGTTCAACCCGAGGTCGGCCAACGCGCGCCGCGACCTGGCGGCGCGGCTCAAGGAGGCGGCCGGCGACGTGCACGTCGACCGTCCGAGGAAGGTGCGGTCCGGCGCGGGTGAGGACGAGCGGGTGCTCGAGCTCCGCCGGCTCATCCGCCAGCACCCGTGCCACGGGTGCGACGAGCGCGAGCAGCACGCCCGCTGGGCCGAGCGCTACCACCGGCTGCAGCGCGAGACCCACGGGCTCGAACGACGCGTGGAGTCGCGGACGAACTCGATCGCCCGGCAGTTCGACCGGGTGTGCGCGATCCTCGCACGGCTGGGCTACCTGACCGCGGAGGACGACACCGCCACGGTGACCGACGCCGGCCGCATGCTCCAGCGCCTGTACAACGAGATGGACCTCGTCGCCGCCGAGTGCCTGCGGCAGGGGCTGTGGGTCGGGCTCAGTGCCCCCGAGCTCGCGGCCTGCGCGTCGGCCCTCGTGTTCGAGTCCCGGCAGGCCGACGACGCCGTCCCGCCCCGGCTCCCCTCCGGCCGGGTGGGCGAGGTGCTCACCGAGACCGTCCGGCTCTGGGGCGAGCTCTCCGCGCTCGAGGCCGAGGAGAAGGTGTCGTTCCTGCGCGAGCCCGACCTCGGCTTCGCCTACGCCGCACACCGCTGGGCCTCGGGGCACCGGCTCGAGTCGGTCCTGCGCGACGCCGACCTGGCCGCGGGTGACTTCGTCCGCTGGTGCAAGCAGCTCGCCGACATCCTCGGGCAGATCGGCGACGCCGCGGGCTCGGAGCTCACCCCCGACGGCGTGGCGCTGGCGCGGACCGCGCACGAGGCGGTCGGCGCGGTGAAGCGCGGGGTGGTGGCGTTCTCGTCGGTGTGACGGGCGACGGTTCGGCCGGTCCCGGGCCGCCGCGCGACGGCCCCGC